>JANMWK010000212.1:0-2858 GCA_031393975.1 Hyphomicrobiales bacterium | reverse complement strand
TTGTGGTCACATACATACTAACATCTCCCCTTCACCCCAGCGAAGGCCGGGGCCCAGCTAAAGCAACATGTTCAGGCCTTTGACAGCGCACACAGAATAGTCGAGTGTCCACACATCAACCTAAGCCTGAACGAAAAACGCACCCGTGCTGCCAAAACCACCTTTTCGACATTAGAAATCGCCGACCATCTCAACAGGCAAAACGTGATTGCCGAATATCTCTCCCTTGCTGCGCAAGATGCAAATCCCGATGTATTGATGATGGCCCTCTCCGATGTGGCCAAGGCGCGGGGCATGGCACAGGTGGCAAAAGACGCAGGCCTTGGCCGTGAACCACTTTACAAAGCCTTGCGCCAAGGCTCAAAACCTCGGTTTGAAACCATTGCGGCGATTATGCGGGCTTTGATTGTGAAGATGGAAGTTGCGGTGAAATAGATATTATTGGAAGGTGGGGGAATTGGTCTGGGTAATTTTCGTTTCGGTCTGTTGTGTTGAGTAACGAGAGTTGGGGGCACGGCGATTTTGAGAAATAGAATGCACTGGCACCGTAATTCTAGCCACGCATTTGTCTGATCTTTCCATTAAAAATCGCTGCCGCACCGTCTGCGCGGCAGCACTTCATGATAGCGAGTTAAGCCTTCAAAAATGGCTTAGCTGCTGCCAGAACTTCATCTTTGGTTTTGGCTTCATCGAACGCTGAATCCCAAGCCTTCTTCCCGCCAATGCGCCGAACGATTGCCGCATGACGCGCTTCAACCGAATGGATTTGCAGGGCCGCTGTCAGAATGTCGCCATTCTCCATCAGATTGCCAGCTTGGCCTTTGTAAGCCGCAACGCCAAGGTCTTCAAAAGTTTGAGAGATGGTTAGGAAGGTTTCAAAGTTGGAGAACACATCGGCATATTTACCGCCCGCTGTGAAATCAGCAGCTGGTGGCTTTCCTGCGGCTGAGCCCAAAGCACCCGTTAGAAATTTCACATGTTCTGCTTCATGCAAGCCGATGTGATTGAAAATATCACGGTGCTCTTTCGGGATAAAATCCTTTTCCAGCGCAGAACGATAGAACGCATCTTCGATGTGTTCCAACGTCAAAGCAAAGTTTAAAGTATCCTCAATTTGCTTGGGTAAACCTGCTGCGAAAACCTCTGATGAAGCAACAGCTAAAACCAAAGGCGCAGACGCAAATAGACCGAGCGATTTTGCGGCGGAAGTAAACAGACCGCGACGACTGCCAACAAGATGCGAAACCAGTTCAGGATCCAATTGGCCGAGTATTGATTGAGTGTTGTTCATTATTTCATTCCTTCAATGCTGTTGGCTGTAACTTCAGTTTTGATAAATGGCCCAGCCGCTTTCAAAACTTCGGCAGGTTTTTTTGCACCATCAAGTCCATTTTTATCAACCACATCTGGGCCAGCAAAAGCGACACTTTTTGGCTGCAACATGTCACGAATAGTTGCCGCGTGCCGCGCTTCGACGGACACAATCTTGCCAGCCGCCAAAAGATAATCAGGGTTCTTGATCAACTTGCCTGCGCCATTATAGGCCGAGACTCCAAGATCTTCGAAAACTTTGGCTGTACCTAATACGCTTTCACGCTTGGTGAAATCGACTTTCGAGAAATCAACTTCCAGATCGGGAATTGCCTTATCAGCAAGTGCCTTTTTAAGAAAATCTCGATGTTCTACTTCGTGATCGCGAATATCAGTTAGGCTTTGCTTTTCAGCATCGGGCATATCGCCATAGGGGCTTTCGATCACCTTGCTGTAAAATGCAGCTTCAAGCTGCTCTAAAGCATAGGCATAATTCAAAATACCCACATCGCCTGATCCCAAATCAGCCGCCAGAGCTGAGCTAATACCAAAATTCGGGAGTAGTCCGCCCGAAATGGTGAGTGTAGCGATAGCTCCACCAGACCATTTTAAAACGGTTCGACGCGAGCGCTTCTGTAATATTGTTGAGGTATTGTCGTGCGTTTGCATTTTTTTTCTCCAAACAAGGCGAAACAAAATGTCGCGCCACTATACCTAAGTCGGAAAATCACGGATTGTTCCCAAATATTAGATCACAACGGCGTTACCGAATTTAATGGTGACCTTAAGACTTTGCGGAGACTGGAAGAAAAATACCTAAAGCATCGGGTGCTCCGCAAGACTCGAAAGCTATTACCAAATCAGTTTGGATGAGATTCAAAGAGCATGGAGGAACTCACCATGCCACAGCCATTTTCGAACGATCTTCGCTTGAATTACGGTGCCACCACACTTAATTATTTAGAATACGGTGACACCCCACTTAATTACGCGACTACTGAACCTGTGTTAAGGCCCCTCACCCTCCCATTCACCTGCGCGAAGACGCTTCGGCGAATGGGCCCCAACCCTCTCCCCAACGGGGCGAGGGAATTAAGGACGAGTTCACTTTCCCTCATCTCATTTGAATTTCGGTACCACCCCACTTAATTATTTAGACTACGGTGGGACTACGGTGGCAGTGCATTTAATGAGTTGGATTAGCATACTCACCACCCGCTCTTGCTTGTTTTGCTATGCAAAACAAGCTGCTCTCTCCCGCGAGGGGAGAGAGTTGGGGGCGGGCGTTTTGGGCAGTTGCACTGGGTATGCTGCGCTGGGCCGTGACCTAATTTTAGGGTTTGAGTAACGCTATGGTAACGGCGCAATACAAAAACTAAGAAGTAGGCCAATTTTTTGCTTTGCCTTTCGGCAACGCCTTTGTCCAATCCTCTGCCGCCAAACCCGCCATCTGCTTGAATGCCTGATCATGGGTGACCAGCGTTGCAAAGCGTTTATCGCATGGCTGCCAATCAACAGGTCGAGCGGTGCAAGTGTTCGCCCTCGCT
>JANMWK010000203.1:0-12375 GCA_031393975.1 Hyphomicrobiales bacterium | reverse complement strand
AGCCTGAAATCCGAATGTTGCAGTGTTAATGGCGCAAAGTTCAGGATGGCCTTTTAGATCGCGCATCACACACCATTCATTGCCAGCAAGTGTTTCATGCGTTGGCAAGCCAAATCAGGTTTGCGCAACAGGCCAGCTTGATCCGCCAGACGAAACACGTCAGCAAAATGAGAAATGGACCTTGCCGATTGTGCGCCATTCACCATCACAAAATGATCTTGATAGCCATTGAGCCACGCTAAAAACACGATACCCGTCTTGTAATATTGCGTCGGGGACTTAAAAATCAAACGCGAAAGTGGAACTGTGGGGGCCAGCAAAGCATGGAATTTTTCTAGCTTGCCATCGGCCAGAGCGGTGAGCGCAAGCGATGCTGCGGGCGCAATAGCATCAAAAATGCCAAGCAGTGCATGTGAATAACCGCTATCATCCCCGGCAATGAGTTCGGCATAATTATAATCATCACCTGTATACATTTTCACGGATGCAGGTAAACGCTGCCTCATGAGAATTTCCTTCTCAGTATCCAGCAGCGAAATTTTAATGCCATCCACTTTGCTGGTATGGGCTGCAATGACTTCAAGACAGGTTTCCATCGCCGGAGCAAATTCATCGCTGCCCCAATAGCCTTGAAGAGCAGAATCAAACATCGGCCCCAACCAATGAAGTATGACGGGGTGATCAGCCTCTTGCAGAACGCGGCTATATACTTTTTTATAATCATTAGCATTGCGTGCCACCCGAACCAAAGCCCGGCTGGCCATCAATATGATGCGGCCCCCCAATTTTTGAATTGCGTGCAATTGCTCAAGATAGGCTTTGATCACTTCATCAAGCGATTGCGCTTCACTCAAATGGTCTGTGCCACAGCCTGAATAGATCCGACTGGCATTTTCAACACCTGCATCACCCAGTGAGCGCCGCACCAGCTCCAAGGCGTTTGGCCAATCAAGGCCCATACCACGTTGTGATGTGTCCATCGCCTCGGCAATGCCAAACCCCAAATTGAGCAGATGACGCCGATAAGCGACAGTACCTTTCCAATCGATGGCATTTTCGCGAATAGGATCAGCCACCACATGCGCCGCCGCAAATGCGATACGATTGAAAGGGCGCTGGGGCTTGCGCACAGCAAGGGGTTCGCCGATCAACTTATAGCTCACAATTTTCCCCGCAGAATTTGGTAGAGAAAGTTTCATATTCAATATCTCACACTCAGCAAACCACCATCCACTGCAATGGCTTGACCCACTGTGTAGGGCAAAAGTCCTTGCGCCATTGTCGATGCTACACGCGCCACTTCTTCCGGTTGGCCAAAGCGTTTGACGACAGTGAGGCCGCCCTCAATCAGCGCATCATATTTTGCTTTGGAGGGAGATGTCATGTCAGTTTCAATAAAGCCCGGTTGAATTTCGTAAACCCCAATGCCGTCGTTTGAAAGCCGCGATGCAAACAGCTTTGAGACCATGGAAACAGCGGCCTTTGAAACACAATATTCTCCACGTGCAATTGAAACAGCGACTGCATTGGCAGAAGAAATTGTAATTATACTGTGATGGAAATTTCCACGTTTACGCTTTAAAATGCGCCGCGCAAAAGCCTGACACAGAAAAAATGTTCCACGTGCATTCACATCATTGCACAAGTCATAGCTGTCCACTGTAACATCGAGAAGGTCTCCACGATTAAGCACTGAAACACCGGCATTATTCACCAATGTGGTGAGCGGGCCAATTTGCTCTGCGGCCTCAAGAATGGCATCATGGGTTTCCACTTTCGAGATGTCCCCCAAAACAGAAATGCACCGCCGGTTCAAGCATCTCACTTCGGCGACTACGGCATCCAGCTCCGCAGACGACGACAAATCATTGATCACTACATCAAAACAGTCTTGAGCGAGTGTTAGCGCAATGGCCTTGCCAATGCCGCGCCGACCACCTGTCACAAGAGCAATACCTCTCATCATAAATCTTCCATTTTCCGAAGGGTTTCAGGGGTGCATACGATGCGCAATATGCTTTGAATATTAAATTCCAAACGCTCTTTAAGAGCCGCTTCTGACATTAAATCTCGCTCAAAAACGATAGTGCCGGTGAAGCGATTGGTCAGATAGTAATAACTCACCGAGGCCAGCGTGATGTTCATTTGTACAGCATCCAAATTTGCACGAAACAAGCCAGCGTCTGCACCGCGCTGTAAAAGTGTTTCCATGCGGCCCACAAAAGGTCTGCTCATCTCCTGCATCCGCTTGGAGTTCTTAATGTGACGCGCCTTATGCAAATTTTCTGAATTCACCAAGGTGATAAATTCAGGGTTAGATATGAAATAGTCCCACGAAAAAGCCACCCACTTGCACAAAGCGGTCACCGGCTCTTCTTTATCCAGCGCCAATGCTGCTTCGGCTTCTCGAAAATCACAGTAGGCATTTTCCAGAACCAACTTGAACAACGCTTCTTTGTTACCAAAATAGTGATACATCATACGTTTGTTGGCTTTGGCCCGCGCTGCAATTACATCCACACGGGCTCCATCAAGACCATTTTTCGCAAATTCCACTTTCGCAGCTGCCAATATCCGGCGCTGCGTTTCATCAGGATCGCGGAATTTTTTCTTCGCCAAAACCACAAGTCTTCTCTTGAAATAACCAGATAGTTATTTATGCTTAGGCCAATCTAATTTTTAAGGCAAGACTATGTTTGATTACATTATTATCGGCGGAGGTTCGGCAGGCTGTGTGCTGGCGGCTAGGCTTTCCGAAATGCCGGATGCCAAGGTTCTGCTATTGGAAGCAGGCCCTCGCGACACGGATCCTTACATTCACATGCCTGTCGGCTTTTTTAAAATGACGGATGGCCCGTTAACCTGGGGCTATAAGACTGCACCCTTGAAACATGCCAACAATCGCGAAACAGTTTATCCGCAAGCCCGCGTTTTGGGCGGTGGCAGTTCCATCAATGCTGAGATTTTTACGCGTGGCTGCGCTGAAGATTATGATGCCTGGGCCAATGAGTTGGGCTGCAAGGGCTGGAGTGCCAACGACCTTCAACCTTATTTTGTAAGGTCCGAAGGCAATACGCGTCTAGGTGGGCCAGACCATGGATTCGATGGACCCTTGGGCGTGTCGGACAATGGCGCACCCAACAAAGTGTCGCTGGCCTATGTGCAAGGCTGCATGGAATTAGGAATGCCATATAATCCTGATTTCAACTCTGGAAAACAGGAAGGCACGGGCCTTTATCAAACCACCACAAAAAATGGCAGGCGTTGCAGCGCTGCCGTGGGTTATCTCAAACCAGCCCTGAAAAACAAGAACCTAGAGTTGCGCACTGGTGTGACAGTGCTTCGTATCATCATCGAAAATAGCAAAGCCACTGGTGTCGAAATTATCGAAAAAGGTGAGCGTAAAACTCTTGCCGCCGCCAGCGAAGTCATTTTAACCGCAGGTGCGATCGGTTCACCAAAACTGATGATGCTTTCAGGCCTGGGACCAGCTGCGCATTTGGCCAAGCGCGATGTGAAAGTGGTGCATGATTTGCCTGGTGTTGGTCAAAATTTTCATGATCATTTTTCTTCCGATGTGGCTTGGGTTTTGAATGGTGCCCATTCCTATGATAAATATAAAAAACCACATTGGATGCTGTGGGCGGGCTTACAATATGCGCTGTTTAAAACCGGTCCTGTGGCCACCAACATTGTCGAGGCGGGTGCATTTTGGTGGGGCAACCGCCAAGAAAAAACTCCCGATTTGCAATTCCATTTTGTGGCAGGTGCTGGCGTGGAAAAAGCCGGTGATACGCTGCCGGGTGGCAATGGTGCATCGTGCAATTCTTATTTTACGCGCCCACGTTCCAGAGGTTCTGTCACTTTGCGTTCGAACAATCCAAGTGATGCGCCCGTCGTCGATCCCAACTCATTTGCAGAGCCTTATGATTTAGAGCGTCACATTGACGCAATAAAAATTTCACAAGACGTGGGCCGCACAAAATCTATGCAACGTTTTGTGGCTGCTGAACATGCGCCCGGCCCGAGGTTAAAAACCAAACAAGACTACATTGAATTCTCCCGCGCCACTGCTCGCTCTTCTTATCATCCGGTTGGTACTTGCAAGATGGGCGTTGATGAGATGGCCGTGGTGGACCCCAACATGCGCGTGCATGGCATTGATCGATTGCGCATTTGCGATAGTTCCACCATGCCGCGGGTGGTTTCGTCCAACACCAATGCACCCACCATCGCTATGGCCGAAAAAGCCGCGGATCTCATTCGTGGAAATCGCTAATGCCTAAAATTGTCTCCGCCTCTGAAGCTGTCAAACACATCGCAGACCATGCGACGGTGGCCGTCAATTCCTCGTCAGGGCTTGGCTGCCCAGATGCCGTTTTGAAAGCTTTGGGTGAGCGCTATGCCAGTGAACAGCGTCCTTCAGCTCTCACCATGATCCATCCTATCGCGGCAGGTGATTTCTATGGTGTGAAAGGCATAGAACATCTGACAGTGAACCAAGGCCAAATTGCCCGTACGATTGCTGGCTCCTATCCATCCGGGCCTTCATCTGCAGAGCCACCCCGCATTTGGCGAATGATCACGGCAAATGAAATCCCTGCCTATAATGTGCCATCGGGCATTGTGTTTGACATGTTGCGAGAAGCCGCCGCCAAACGCCCGGGCGTTCTGACCAAAGTGGGGCTGGATACATTTGTTGATCCTGACCAACAAGGCTGCGCCATGAATGCGCGGGCCGCTGCAGCGCCTATCGTAAAGAAGATTATATTCGAAGGCGAGGAGCTGCTCTATTTCCCTACCATCACGCCTAATGTGGGAATCATCCGTGCCACTTCGTCTGATCGCCGTGGAAACTTAAGTTTCGAGCAAGAAGGTGCTTATCTGGGTGCGATGGATGTAGCACTTGCCGCTCATAACAATGGCGGCATTGTGATTGCGCAGGTGAAACGCATTGTGGAAAATGATACCATCACTACTCATGCGGTCCGTGTTCCTGGCATTTTGATCGACTATATCGTCGAAGCGCCAGACCAATGGCAAACCACGCAAACCCCTTACGATCCTGCCATCAGCGGTGAAGAGTTAAAGCCGCTCAACAGTTTTTCTCTAATGGAATTCGGCACTGGCAAAGTCATCGCCCGTCGCGTGGCGCAAGAATTAAAAAAAGATTGGGTGGTCAATCTCGGCTTTGGGGTTTCAGCCAATGTGCCGCGCATCTTGCTGGAAGAAGGCCAGCATGGAGCTGTCACTTGGGTGATTGAACAAGGTGCTGTAGGCGGCATCCCCCTGCTCGAATTTCAATTCGGTTGCTCTTCGAACGCTGAGGCCATCGTTGCATCGCCGCACCAATTCACCTATTTTCAAGCGGGTGGATTTGATTGTTCGCTACTGTCGTTTTTACAAATTGATTCCCAAGGATCCGTCAATGTTCACAAGCTCGGCGCTCGCCCTCATGTGACAGCAGGCGCGGGGGGATTTGTCGACATCACCGCCCGCGCCAAGAAAATCATCTTCTCCGGCTTCTATAATGCCGGTGCAAAGATGGAGGTTGTGGATGGTAAACTGCGCATCGAAAAAGAAGGTAAAATTAAAAAACTGGTTCATGCGTGCGAGCAAATTACTTTCTCTGGCCGTCGCGGTGTGATGCAAAACCAAGACGTGACATACATCACCGAGCGTGCTGTTTTGAAGCTTACTCGTGAGGGCATTGTTCTTACCGAGATTGCGCCGGGTGTGGAGTTGCAGGCCAACATCATCGACCAATCTGAAATTCCATTGATCCTTTCTCCGCAGCTAAAAACGATGGATAGGAACTTGTTTGACGCTGCGACAATAGGATTGAAGCTCCATGATTGACACTGGCGATACCCGTATCAAGCTCGAAGTGAACCAAGCCATAGCCATCATCACTTTGGCGCGACCTGAGAAACTGAACGCGCTCGATTTTGAAATGATCCTGGCGCTGGAACGCACTGCCCATTTAATTGACGCAGACGCAGCGGTGCGTGTGGCCATCATTACGGGCGAGGGCGATCGTTCATTTTGTGCTGGTGGTGATATTGCGGCATGGTCGGTTCAAAAGCCTGAAGATTTTGGCTTGCGCTGGGTGCGTGTTGGCCACCGCGCCTTTGATGCGCTCACAAGGCTGCGCCAGCCCTTGATAGCAGCCCTAAATGGCCACACCTTGGGTGGGGGCTTGGAACTCGCCGCTTGCGCAGACTTTCGCGTGGGCGAAGAACATATAAAATTGGGTCTGCCAGAGACGGGCATTGGCATTATTCCAGGATGGTCTGGCACCCAACGCGCCATCAAGCGCTTCGGCTCACAGATCATCCGCCGGATGGCACTACTAGGCGAAATACTGAACGCCGATCAAAGCCTGCAGCATGGCTTGATCGACCGCATTGCGGAGAAGGGGCAGTCACTTGCCTCTGCACTGGAACTCGCAAACATGATCTGTGCACGGAGTAATTTTGCAACCGCGTCGGCGAAGATGATGATCAACGCCGCGGATGGTGAAGACGCTGAGCGTGCATTAGAAGCACTTGCAGGCACAGCCGCTGCGCATAGTGCTGAACTGCAAAAAGGTTTAGAAGTTTTTAGAACCAAGAAGAAATCCTAATAGGTTTTCACCCCATTCACAGCGAGATAGATTGAGTACAGTGATGTCGTTCCGCATATGAATAGGCGGTTCAATTTTTCTCCTCCAAAACAGATGTTTGCAACCAGTTCTGGAACTAAAATTTTACCTAACAAGGTGCCATCGGGATCATAGCAATGGACACCGTCGGCGGCACTGGTCCACAAGCGGCCTTCGGAGTCAAAGCGAAAGCCGTCAAATAGACCTGCCGTGCAATCAGCAAAGATTTTATTTTTGCCAAGTGTCGCACCACTGACATCAAACCGGCGAATATGTTTTGGCCCATTCACAGTGTGACTAATACCCGTGTCGGCAATATAGAGAAATTTTTCATCCGGTGAAAATGCTAGACCGTTCGGTTTATCGAAATCATCAACCACAAGAGAAAGCTCTCCAGTGCTGCCATCGACGCGGTAAACATAGCAGCCCTTTTGCTCCATTGGAGTTTTGCCGCCTTCATAGTCGATTACAATGCCATAGAACGGATCAGTGAACCAAATCGACCCATCTGATTTCACAATCACATCATTGGGAGAATTAAGCCGTCTTCCCTCGTAGCTGTCGGCAATCACCGTAATCGAACCGTCATGTTCGGTTCGAGTCACGCGTCGCGATCCATGTTCGCAACTCACCAAGCGGCCCTGGCGATCAACGGTGTTGCCGTTGGAGTAATGTGAGGGTTGGCGGAAAATCGAAACAAGACCATTACATTCATCAAAGCGTAACATGCGATTGTTTGGAATGTCAGACCAAACCAAATAGCGTCCCGCTGCAAACCAGGCTGGTCCTTCACTCCAACGCGCCCCCGTCCAAAGTCGCTCCACCCGCACATGGCCAACAATACAGGCGTTGAAGCGCGGATCGAAGGTTTCAAAGCCCGTGCCCTCCAGTTGACCATAAAACATTTCGTCGTCTCCTATTTTTAGTATTTGATATCAAACCCTGCGACTGCCGGAAACAAATATAATCATTCAAATCAAATTATTTTGGCCCTATTGCCGAAAGGCCAAACTTCGTGTTCAGTAATGAATTCAAAACTCGCGGTCGTCAGGAATTGAATTGCGCCAAATCTCTCTTGTTATTTTTGACTGCGATGGAGTGCTAGTTGATAGTGAGTATCTCAGTGCAACAGTTTTGATTGATGTGTTTTCCACGATTGGAATTGCGATCGATTTACCTTTTGTCTATGCGAATTTTGTAGGTCATAGCTTTTCAACCGTGGCAGCAAAATATGCGCACGTGCACGGTTCCAATGTGTCCAAGACTTTTGAACAGGATTACCGCAACCAACTATTGCAAAGTTTTGTTGGCCAGCTGCACGCAATGCAGGGGATAAAGGCCATTCTGGATAGCCTCAATGTGCCTTATTGCCTTGCATCGGGAAGCAGTCCCACGCGCGTCAACAGATCATTAGAAATCACCGGACTTTTGGGTCATTTTCAAGGTCATATCTTTACAACAACAATGGTCAAACATGGAAAACCTGCGCCGGATATATTTTTGCATGCCGCAACGGTGATGGGCGTATCTTCTGAAAATTGTCTTGTTGTCGAAGACAGCGCAACAGGCATTGCTGCTGCAAATGCGGCCGGAATGACCACGTGGCACTTTAGAGGAGGCACTCACTTTAACCATGGCTATGAAAATGTCCCTCAGCCGCATTTGGTAGATCGTGAATTTGATCGTATGGATGCTTTTTTCGATGCAGCACCCCAGCTGCGTCGCAAACAAGAGGCCTAAGCAAATAATGGTCCGCAATATTGAACAAGAAAATTCACGGCTTGACGAGGCAGCTCGGGCGGGTTGGCTCTACTACATTGCCGGAAACACGCAGGATGAAATTGCGCGAAAGCTTGGCGTGTCGCGGCAAACGGCTCAAAGGCTCGTCTCACTTTCAATTTCAGAAAAACTGATAAAAGTGCGTCTTGATCATCCCATTGCTAATTGCTTGCATCTTTCGGAACTTCTGAAAGAACAATACCAAATTGAATTTTGTGAGGTAGTGCCCAGCGACCCTGAATCGGATTCGATTTCCCTAGGTGTGGCCCAAGCTGGTGCAGCCGAACTTGAGAAATATATTATTTCGCGGCATCCCGTCATTGTCGCCATGGGCACAGGACGCATGCTGCGGGCGATGGTCGACCAGCTTACACCCATGGACTGTCCGCAACACAAAATCGTCTCCCTCGTTGGCAATATTGCCTCAGATGGATCGGCCTCACTATATGATGTTGTGAGCAGGGTGGCCGATGTCGTGAAGGCCCCCCATTATCCGATGCCGCTTCCTGTTGTTGCGACAACGGTGCATGATAAATCTCTGCTGTTGGCCCAAAAACCGGTTCGCAATGTAGTGGAACTCGCCCGCCAAGCCGATGTTACATTTGTCGGTGTTGGCACCGTCGGTGATGACGCTGCCTTGGTGCGTGATGGCTTTGTTAAACCCGATGAAATGCGGGCTCTAGTTAAAGCTGGTGCCGCTGGAGAAATTATCGGCTGGGCCTTCGATGCGAAAGGTCAATTGATAGAGGGCTTCACGAACGACCGGGTTGTAAGTGTGCCATTGGATCAACCCGCCAAGCGCCGCGTTATTGGAATTGCAATGGCTCCGCCACGGCGACAAGCTATCAAAGGGGCATTGGTCGGAAAGCTGCTCAACGGCCTCATTACTAACGAATCGATGGCAAAATCGCTCTTGGATTAATTAAAATTGAGCGTTTGCCCAAAAATTAAATAAAAGCCCAAAATATATTAAATTTAGTTATTTCAATGTTTTAAGAAAGTCACATGAGTCTAATTGTGCATTGCAGCGACGATTTTGCATTGACTCTTATTATAAATCGTCGTGACTTATTCTCACTTCGTGGGCAAATGCCCAGAAGACCATATGGGAGAAATTTAATGAAAGCTGTAGTAACTGGCGTGCTGAGCGCCTTTGCATTTGCAGCCTTGGCCACCACTGCCATTGCTGAAACCAAATTGACCATTGCCACCGTAAACAACGGCGACATGATCCGCATGCAGAAATTGACTGATGATTTCACAAAAGCAAATCCAGACATTAAACTGGAATGGGTAACTCTCGAAGAAAACGTTCTTCGTGAAAAAGTAACGACTGATATCGCTGCTAAGGGCGGCCAATTTGACGTTCTGACGATTGGCACTTATGAAGTTCCAATCTGGGGCAAAAAGGGCTGGCTGGTTCCAATCACTGGTGTTGATGATCCAGCGGATTTGATCCCGTCAATTGCAAAGGCTTTGACAGTAGATGGCAAGCTGATGGCTGCCCCATTCTATGCTGAAAGCTCTTTCATCATGTACCGGAAGGATCTTGTTGATGCCACTGGAATGAAGATGCCGGACAAGCCGACATGGGATGAAGTAAAGGCGATTGCCGACAAGATCACCAATAAAGACAAAGAAATCTATGGCATCTGCCTCCGCGGCAAGCCAGGTTGGGGTGAAGGCGGCGCTGTTCAAGGCGCTCTCGGCAACGCATTTGGTGCCCGTTGGTTTGATGAAAACTGGAAGCCACAATTCGATTCACCAGAATGGAAGAAGGCTCTCACATTCTTTGTGGACATGATGAAAGCTGACGGACCTCCAGGTGTTTCAACAAACGGCTACAATGAAACAATGGCGCTTTATCTCGCTGGAAAATGCGGAATGTGGATTGATGCCACTGTTTCAGCATCAGCACTGACCGATCCAAAGCAGGCGAAGTTCCCTGATCAAGTTGGTTTTGCACTTGCACCAGATACAGGCAACGGCAACCGTGGCAATTGGTTGTGGGCATGGTCGTTAGCAATTCCAGCTGGCACACAAAAGGCCGATGCTGCACAGAAGTTCATTGGCTGGGCAACATCCAAGCATTACACTGAACTGGTAGCTGCAAAAGAAGGTTGGGCAAATGTTCCTCCGGGCACACGCACCTCGCTTTACGCCAACCCAGAATATGCCAAAGTGCCATTTGCAAAAATGACCCTTGACGCAATTCTGTCGGTGAACTCAGCGCAGCCTTCCTCACAAAAAACGCCCTACAGCGGCGCACAATGGATTGCCATTCCGGAATTTGCGGATCTTGGTACCACTGTAAGCCAGATTTTCGCAGCCGCTCTGTCTGGCGAAAAAACTGTTGATCAAGCATTGGTTGAAGCACAAGACGCTTCAACTCGTGTGATGACAAAAGCGGGTTATATTAAGTAAGAAACTCCCAAAGAAGGTGGCTGTCCGGTGTGATAACCGGGCAGTCATTTATGGGTGATTTAAAACTTCATAGTGAGAGATATCAAAATGGCGACGCAGCAGACGCGCGCACTCGGCCGCTTTGCCGTTGCACCCTCGGTTATATCACTCTTCCTCTGGATGATCGTGCCCCTGGCCATGACCATCTATTTTTCATT
Source organism: Hyphomicrobiales bacterium (assembly GCA_031393975.1). Lineage (GTDB taxonomy): Bacteria > Pseudomonadota > Alphaproteobacteria > Rhizobiales > Aestuariivirgaceae > Aestuariivirga. Next base: position 1,332 of record JANMWK010000203.1, on the reverse strand, counting down.
TTTGCGCTATAATTTGCTCGATCCGAATTATGCCTGTTCGATCATGCATCCCAGCCAATTGTTTGATGACGCCAATCGCTGTCTCGCAGGGTGGAGCAACTATACCTATTTTCTAACTGATCCCGCTTTCTTCCGCGCCATGGGCAATTCACTCAAGCTGGTGGGTTGGGTTCTTGCCATAAGTGTCGTATTTGGAACTCTCTTGGCATTGCTGCTGGATCAGGCCTTTTATGGCCAAAGCGTCGTCCGATTGTTGATGATTGCACCATTTCTGGTCATGCCCACAGTTTCTGCCTTGGTATGGAAAAACATGATGCTGAATCCAGTTTCAGGGATGTTTGCTTATTTGTCCAAATTGGTGGGTTTGCAGCCTGTCGATTGGTTCGCCCACTATCCCCTAGCGGCGGTTATCCTCATGGTGTCATGGCAATGGGTGCCTTTTGCCACTCTCATTTTGCTCACATCATTGCAGTCACTTGACGGCGAGCAAAAAGAAGCAGCCGAAATGGATGGAACACCACCCCTGCAATTCTTCTGGTACATTGTGCTGCCGCATCTCATCCGCCCCATGACGGTGGTTGTGTTGATTGAAACCATATTCCTGCTCAATGTGTTTGCGGAAATCCATGTATCGGGCACCGACGGCACTGCAGGCAATTTGCCGGTCCTTGTCTATCAATATGGTTTGACTGCCAACGACATAGGCGGAGCATCCGCCGGTGGTATCGTCGCCGTAATTCTCGCAAACATTGTTGCCTTCTTCCTGATGCGGATGATCGGCAAGAACTTGGACGCATAACCATGGCCCGCAAAGTTTCAACCAACCGGAAATTGTTGATTACCGCATTGGCATGGGCAATAGGCTTGCTGGTCTTCTTTCCCATCTTCTGGACCATCTTGACCAGCTTTAAAACTGAAAGAGAAGCTATCCTCTTGCCACCGAAGTTTTTCGACTTTGAGTGGACCACAGAAAATTATGCCATTGTTCAAGAGCGCTCGGATTATCTTCGTTTTGCCATGAACTCGATTTATCTGGCACTCGGATCAACATTGTTTGCCTTGCTCATCGCCATTCCATCAGCTTGGGCGATGGCATTTGCGCCGGGCAAACGGACAAAAGATTTACTGATGTGGATGCTGTCAACCAAGATGATGCCACCCGTTGGTGCCCTCATTCCGATCTATTTGATCTTCCGTGATTTTCATTTGCTCGATACGCGCATCGGTATCATCACAGTGTTGATGCTTCTCAACTTGCCGATCATCACCTGGATGCTCTATACATATTTCAAGGAAATTCCCGGTGAAATTCTTGAAGCCTCACGGATGGAT
>JANMWK010000170.1:0-13520 GCA_031393975.1 Hyphomicrobiales bacterium | reverse complement strand
TGTCGGCGGCTGGGTGGGCAACGCCTGCATCGATGGCACATTGCGCGATAACACAGCAGGCTTGAATTATCTCAACGCAGGTTGTGGCCTCAAGGGCGGCGTCCTAGCGGGTTACAATCACCAAATCGAAGACATCGTGTTCGGTGTTGAAGGCGATTGGGGCATGAGCAACAAAATTGTTCACAACATTGATCCAACCGCAGATTTCTCGTTCCAATTGAACAGCATTGCCACCTTGCGCGGCCGCGTGGGTTATGCGTTTGATGACACATTATTGTTTGCAACAGCCGGCGGTGCTTGGGCCCAAGGTGATGTGAACGGTATTATTTCAACCACGCCAAACCATATCAAGGGCAATCACTTTGGCTGGACGATTGGCGGCGGCGTGGAACATGCTGTCACAGACCACTTCCGCTTAAAACTTGATTATCTCTACACCCATCTTAACAATGTGCACTACACAGGTGGTTGCGTCTGTGATGTGAATGTCGATTGGGGTGGCGAACATGAAGTGCGCCTTGGCGCAATCTGGGCATTCTAAGTTCAAAACACTTTCGAAGAGGCCGGAGTTTTCTCCGGCCTTTTATTTGTGCTCATGCCTGTGGTTAGGCACTGGGTCAAATCCATCCCCACCCCAAGGATGACACCGTGAAATCCGCCGCAGGGCCAATTTCCCGCCCCGCCACACCCCGTGCTTTTCAATTGCTTCTGTCGCATATTCCGAACAAGTCGGCAAAAATCGGCACCCTCGCCCCATAAAGGACGATAGTGTAAGTTGATAGACGCGAATTAAAATCAGCAACACCGTTTTCATAGAGGCAACATAGTGGCTTCCATCCGCAAACCCAACATCCTCTTTGTCATGGCCGATCAATTGGCCGCGCAGTTTCTCCAACCTTATGGCCACAAGCTGGTGCAAACTCCAAATCTCAGCCGTTTGGCCAGAGAGGGTGTGGTGTTTGAAAATTGTTATTCCACCAGCCCGCTCTGCGCGCCCGCCCGTGCAACAGTGATGAGCGGCCTGCTTCCCTCGCGCACAGGCGTTTATGATAACGCAGCAGAATTTCCTTCGGCCATTCCAACTTGGGCTCATTATCTGCGCCTTGCCGGCTATCAAACCTGCCTTTCGGGAAAAATGCATTTCGTTGGTCCTGACCAACTTCATGGCCTTGAAGAGCGCCTGACCACCGATATTTACCCCGCTGATTTCGGCTGGACACCTGATTGGCGACTGAAGCAGGAGCGCATCGACTGGTGGTATCATAACATGACGAGTGTGTTGCAGCCCGGCATCGCAGAAATTTCGAACCAGCTGGAATTTGATGATGATGTGTGCTTCCAGGCCACGCGCAAGCTTTATGACTACGCAAGGTTTTCGCCTGACAAACCCTTTGCGTTGATGGCCAGCTTCACCCATCCGCACGATCCCTATGCGGCTCGCAAGAAATTCTGGGATCTCTATAAAGACGAAGACATTGACCTGCCCGCGGTTCCGAAAATGGACCGTAGCCAGCTCGATGCCCATAGTCAGCGCCTATATGATGTGTCGGCAATGGATGATTACACGGTGACCACTGCCGATATTCGCGCCGCCCGCCACGGATACTATGCCAATATTTCCTACGTCGATGACCTGCTCGGTCAACTCATCAACACGCTGGAAGCCACGGGCCAGCTTGATAACACCACCATCATCTTCACATCCGACCATGGCGATTTTCTCGGCGAGCGCGGGCTCTGGTATAAGATGTCTTACCTTGAACCTGCGGCCCATATTCCACTCATTATCTGGAATCCAAAATCATACAAACCGCGCCGTGTAAAAGAGCCAGTGTCGCTGGCCGATATTGCGCCCACCATCGCAGCGATTGGAGGCACACAGCACTTGGCGCGTCCGGTTGATGGCCGCTCATTGTTGCCATTGCTGGAAGGTGCAGCGGAAAATCCTGATGCAACAGCATGGGGTGAATATCTGGCAGAGGGTGCAATTGCCCCTCTATACATGCTGCGCCGTGGCCCGTGGAAATTTATCCATTCACCCGTTGACCCTGATCAGCTTTTCAATTTGGTTGATGATCCGCTTGAGTTGAGCAATCTAAATTCGCATCCGCTCGCAAAAAAATTCCGCACCGAGGTGAATGCCAAATTCGATATTCCAAAAATCCACGAGGCGGTGCTACAGAGTCAGCAAGCGCGTTTGATGATGTTCGAAGCCATGAAACATGGCGGCCACTTCCCTTGGGATTTCCAGCCGCTGCGTGATGCCTCGGAGCAATATACCCGAAATCACATGAGTGTGACGGAGCGCGACTTAAAATCAAGATTTCCGGAGGCGCCCGATATTGAAGAAAAGCGGGTGAAGTAAAAGGCGCTTACCCACCTAAAACTCTATTTACAATCGCCCAATAAATCGCCGCAAAAACTATAGCAGAAATCACTGTGGTGATCAGGGCCTTACGAACCAATCCATGAACAACTGGCGCACCAGCCTCATGACCTGGCTGCACAATTTCGTCGGCCTCATCGGCGTTGCGCACGCCGAAGGGCAAAACCGCAAATAACACAGTCCACCAGATCACAAAATAGATGGCGATAGCGCTTGCGAGTTTCATTCCTGTTCCAGTTCAATCAAAGTGCCATTAAAATCTTTGGGGTGTAAGAACAAAACCGGCTTTCCATGCGCCCCAATTTTAGGTTCACCATCCCCGAGAATACGCGCTCCCGATGCAATCAGATGATCACGCGACTTTTGTATATTTTCAACTTCATAGCAGATGTGATGCAGTCCACCTGAAGGGTTTTTGAGCAGGAAAGCCGCAATCGGCGAATTCTCTCCCAACGGTTCAAGCAATTCAATTTTAGTATTTGGCAATTCTACAAACACCACGGTAACACCATGCTCTGGCAAGCGCTGCGGCGCAGTCACGATGGCATCCAAACTCTGCCGATAAAGCTGCGTTGCCGCAGCCAAATCCGGCACAGCAATGGCCACGTGGTTCAAACGTCCTAACATGCCATTGCCCTCTTTTGTAAACTCTCAGTCAGCCACTGCCGGGCTTGCGGCATGGCTATCGCACGGGGACCAAACACATGGCGCTCTAAAAAATAACCTGTAAGTTTCAATCCCGCCAAAACATCCCCCGCCAAAACATCGCCACCACCGCACAGAAAACCTGGCAGGGTAAACAATTTGTCAATGTAAGGAAGCCCCGCCTCGCGGCTTACGGCACGGCCCGTGCGCGGCGATACATAGTGCAAATCCTCCACCTGCCCCGTTGATGCACATTTCGAAAGATCCAGCCCGAAACCCAGCTCATCCAGCAGGCCCATCTCCCAGCGCACCAGCAAAGCGGGCCACAGGCTGTCATCTTCAATCGAAGATAATACAATATGCGCAGCGTGATAGAGTCGAGGATGCGGCTCTCGTTCGGGCAACATTTGGGCAAGCCCCATAAGGGTGGAAAGGCCCGCTAACCGCAACGGATATGATAAAATAAACCCAGCTTTTAGGGCCAAGGGTTCCAACTGAAACATTCCCATATGTTCCTCAAGCCGCGCCCGCCATGTGACCATAACCAGATTGCCAGGTTGCAAAACAGGCCGCATGTGGCGGGAGCGTCCACCCCGTACCATCCCCAAATAGCGCCCATGTTCAGCCGTAAGAATTTCGGCAATTGCCGAGGTTTCGCCATGCGAGCGAACGCCGATCACCACACCTTCATCGCGCCATTCCATGAAATGATATTAGCGCGTCAAACCCATCATGCGCAACCGTTCAGGATCAACTGCCCAATTCTCACGCACCTTTACAAATAGAAACAGGTGAACCCGCCGATCAAAGCTTAGTTCCATTTCTTTTCGTGCCAGCTGGCCCAAAATCTTCACCTGCGCGCCCCCCTTGCCCAGCACAATGGCCTTTTGGCTGTCGCGTTCGACAAAAATCGCCTGGCTTATTTTCACGGAACCATCTTTGCGTTCTTCCCAAGCTTCGGTTTCCACCGTGGATGAATACGGCAGTTCATCATGCAGGCGTTCATAGATTTTCTCGCGTGTAATTTCTGATGCAATGAACCGCAGATGCACATCCGCTGTCTGGTCCTCAGGATAAAGCCACGGCCCAATAGGCATTTTTTCCGCTAGCTTAGCACCAAGCTTGGCCACACCAGATCCGCTGATGGCACTCACCATAAATGTTTCGGTGAATTCATAAGCCGCCGCCATTTGCTCGGCCAAAGGCAACAGCTTTTCAGACTCCAGCAAATCAACTTTGTTCAATACCAAAATCACGCGCGCCTTATGGGCCTTAAACCCATCGATAATTTTTTGCACTTCATCTTCAAGTCCGCGCCGCGCATCCACCAAAAGCACCACAGCATCGGCTTCGCCTGCCCCGGTCCAAGCGCTTTCTACCATGGCTTCGTCCAGCTTGCGCCGCGGCTTAAAAATACCCGGCGTGTCAACCAGCACCACTTGGCTCTGCTCATGCATATAAATCGCGCGGATGCGGGCGCGAGTGGTTTGCACCTTGTGGCTGACGATGGAAACTTTCGATCCCACCAGCTTATTCACGAGTGTCGATTTACCTGCATTTGGCGCGCCAATAATCGCCACAAATCCGCAGCGCGTTGTCATAATCTCAGTCATTTAGCGTAAAGCCTCCCGCGCAATAAAAGCGCCAGCTGCTGCCATTTCAGCGGCCTGTTTGGAGGCACCAACGCCAATTGAATTTTCATAAGTTCCAACTTTCAAAGAGATCGTAAAGACCGGAGCATGTTCCAGACCCGTGCGATCCGTCACGTCATAGTGCGGCAAAGGTAGCGCCCGCGCCAGCGCCCATTCTTGTACAAAGGTTTTAGCATCTTTCAAATCCGCAGGGGCTTTAGCTAGCATATCAGTCCAACACGAAAGAATAAATTTCCGCGCCGCCTCCAAGCCACCGTCAAGATAAATCGCACCGATCACAGACTCGACAACATCGCCAACTACCGACGCCATGCGCTGCACGCCTTTTTTCTTTTCAGTTGGACCAACAATGATGAACTCTTCGAGACCCAGTTTTTGCCCAACCAAAGCGCAAGTTTCACCACGCACCAGCAAGCTCAACCGAGCCGCCAACTGGCCTTCCTGTTCTGCGCTGAAACGCGAAAACAAATCTTCAGCAATTACCAGACTAAGAACTCGGTCGCCCAAAAATTCTAGCCGTTGATAATCAGCATTTTTGCTCTGGCGACTGCCATGCGTCAACGCATGTTCGCAGAGCACAGGGTCATTAAACTTATAGTCCAGAAGCACTTCAAGCTGGCGCTGCAAGGCAGCACCTAAAGCCAATTAAAGAATCGCGACCAACGAATTTGGAACGGCCATTTCCAAACTTCCCAAAGTGACGCTCCTTTGCCGAAGGAAAAGAAAATGACGTCCGCTTTGCCGACAAAATTCTCAATCGGCACATAGCCAACTTTATCGAGAAAACGTGAATCTTGGCTATTATCGCGGTTGTCACCCATCATGAAATAATGCTCAGCCGGAACGATATATTCCTCGGTGTTGTCTGGTGTCGTATCCCCGAAATCGAGAACCCGGTAGGTAACACCATTCGGCAGCGTTTCTTGGAACTGCGCAACCACTGGCCCCATGCCACTTTCACCTTGCGGGTCAATATAATCCTCAACCCGCTCTTTCTTCACTTCCACGCTATTAATGAACAACACGCCCTGCTTCATCTGAATATGATCACCGGGAAGACCAATCACGCGTTTGATGTAATCAATATTTAAATCTTGCGGATATTTAAAAACGGCCACGTCACCGCGCTGTGGGTTTGCTGCCCACACTTTTCGGCCCGGAAAATCAATAAAAGAACAGCAGCTCACCCATGGCGGTCCACTAAATCCACCAAATGAGAAGTTAAATGAATACTTGCTGTATCCATAAGAAAGCTTTGAAACAAAAAGATAATCACCAATCTTCAGTGTTGGATACATGGACGCAGATGGAATATTAAAGGGCTGGAACAAAAATGTACGGACCAAAAATGCAATGGCCAAAGCTTGCAGTATAACCTTCGCTGTATCCCACAATCCTTCCTCTGGTTTACCACCTTTAGCGCGGGCTGCGGCGTAACTCTGGTCGTTCTTGCTCATTCAATCTAAAGCCGCACAAAGCAGCTCCCCTATCAGTTATTGGACCATATACATTTTTAACTATGTGCGATGCAATCACGCCCAGTTCAAGGCATACCACTGTGGCTTGCATGTCACAGTTAATTAATTCGCCTCAATAATCACCAACGCCTGCGCATAAGGATGATCATCTGTAATCGTAAGATGAACTTTTGCTATCATACCGGGTGGCACCAACCGCTCCAATGCGGCCAAAGCACCCCCCGTGAGAATCATTGTCGGGCGACCGGACATCTCATTCACAACACCCATATCCTTCCAAAAAACTCCGCGCCGAAATCCAGTGCCAAGGGCTTTTGAACACGCCTCTTTGGCCGCAAAGCGTTTGGCATATGATGCTGCCCGCATAGCGCGTTTGTCGGATTTCTTCTTTTCAATTTCAGTAAAAATACGGTCGGTAAATCGTGCGCCAAATCGTGTCAATGTTTCTTCAATGCGGCGGATATCAACAATATCATTGCCAATACCGATAATCATGCCTTCATCCCTCGGCTGCCGGGTTTGATGGCGGGTGTAGACGCTAATTCGGGTGGCAGTGCTTCAGCAGCATAGGCTGGAATTTCCAAAGCGGTCAGCGCGTGGAGAGGCACCCCCACATCGGCCTTACTGCCGGAGCGATCAATCAAACAGGCCGCAGCAACGCATATGCCGCCCTCATCGTTGATACCTGCAATACACTCGCGGGACGACAAGCCCGTGGTCACAATATCTTCCACCATCAAAACCCGCGCACCTTTGGGAATATTAAATCCGCGCCGCAATGACAACTTGCCGTCAACACGCTCAAAGAAAATCGCTGGCACGCCCAATTGGCGGCCCATTTCATAACCCACGACAATACCACCCATGGCAGGCGATGCCACAAGATCAATTGCACCATGCCCCCCCGCTCTTACGGACGCAGCCAAACTTTTGCACAAACGGTCCGCCCGTGCTGCATCCATCAACACGCGAGCGCACTGCAAATAACGCGCCGAATGCAACCCGGATGATAAAATGAAATGCCCTTCCAGCAGGGCTCCTGCAGCTCGAAATTCGTTCAAAACATCTTCATGTGAAAGCATTGTCATCCCGTCACCCGCGCCACTGTGCTCACCAAGGGCCTGCTCTTTAGGCCATTCATAATGTCGTTCAAGTGGCGAATATCAAAAACTTCAAGCAAAACAGTCAGGTCAAAAAAGTCCCGTACCCCGTGGCGAGCCTGCAATTGCAACTCGTCTATATTGCCGCCGTGCTCCCCAATAACTTGAGTGACCTGCGCCAAAGCTCCAATTTCATTTGCCAACGAGACTTTAACCCGCGCCGGAAAGCGCTGGCCTTCTTCGGCAATACCCCAAGCTAAATCCACCCATCGATCAGGCTGTTGGTCAAACTGCTCCAAAGCTGAAGCATAAATTGGATAGATTGTAATCCCCTCACCGGGCGTCACAATGCCCACAATCCGCTCTCCAGGCACAGCACCTGTGAGCACGTGGATTTTTAACGCCATATTGGCGGCAGCACCGCGTACCGGTAACGAAAATTTTCCGCCAGAATCGGTTTTCTTCAACGAAACTTTGCGACGCGACGCACGCACTTCTTTTTCGTCAACGGTCAGACCCATAGCCTTCAGAACATCAAGTCCTGAAAGTTCACCCCGCCCCACCGCCGAGAGAGCATCGTCAACGTTTTTATGGCCAAGCCGCGGCACCGCATTTGAAACTTCTTTCTCAACATAAGTGTGCGACTGGCGCTCCAAAAGCTTCTGAATGATTTCACGGCCCAAACCCGCAAATTGCTTGCGCATAGCAGCCCGGGTAGCGCGGCGAATGGCGGCTTTGGCTTTACCAGTGACGACAATCGCTTCCCAAGCTGGCGGCGGAACTTGCGCCTCTGAGCGGACGATTTCCACTTCATCGCCATTACGCAATTTTGTGACCAAAGGCGCGTGCCTGCCATTAACCTTGCTGCCGACGCAACTATCGCCCACGGAGGTGTGCACGGCATAAGCAAAATCAATCGGTGTTGCCCCTTGCGGCAAAGCAATCAGCTGGCCCTTGGGCGTGAAACAAAACACTTGGTCATGGAACAATTCAAGGCGAGTATGTTCCAAAAATTCTTTAGGGCTATCACCCTCTTGCAGCACATCCATCAGGTGCCGCAGCCAACGATAGGCGTTGGATTCACCCGCCGCAACTTGCAACCCTTGATCGGCTAGATTTTTAACCTCGTCATCCTTATAAAGCGCATGGGCGGCAACTCCGCGTTCGGCAATATCATGCATCAAATGGGTGCGAATTTGCATTTCCACACGCATGGAATGTGGGCCAATGACAATGGTGTGCAATGAGCGATAATCATTCTGTTTCGGGTTGCTGATGTAATCTTTAAACTTGCCCGGCACTGCACGCCATGTGCGGTGCACCACGCCCAAAGTGCGGTAACATTCATCGATATGCTCTACCAGAACCCGAAACGCAAAAATATCAGAAAGCTGGTCGAGTGAAAGTTGCTTCCGCTCCATCTTGCGCCAAATCGAATAAGGTCGCTTTTCGCGGCCCTGCACTTCAGCCTTAAGATCGTTGCTTTCAAGTTCCTTCGAAAGCGCCACTTCAATCTCGCGCAGCACGTCGCCACTTTCCACATGCAGGCGATCGAGACGGTCTCGGATGATTTTTTGAGCTTCCGGATTCAACACACTAAAAGCAATATCTTCCATCTCATCACGGATAATCTGCATACCCATGCGCCCCGCCAACGGCGCATAAATGTCCATGGTTTCTTGGGCAATGCGTTCGCGCTTTTCAGGCTTTACGTGGTGCAGGGTGCGCATATTGTGCAAGCGATCTGCCAGCTTCACCAGCAGCACCCGAACATCGCGCGACATGGCCAAAAGTAACTTCCGCAAATTCTCTGCCTGCGTGGCTTCCTTGGTCACCATATCGAGTTTTTTAATCTTGGTCAGGCCATCAACCAGTGCCGCAATTTCCGGTCCAAATTTTTCGACAATTTCTTGATGCGTGGCTTCTGTGTCTTCCACAGTATCATGCAGCAGCGCAGCAACAATTGTCGCCGTGTCTAATTTCATCTCTGCCAGAATTGCGGCAACTTCCAGCGGATGATTAAAATATGCCTCACCAGAGGCTCGCACTTGGCTGCCATGGGCTTTCATCGCATAGATGTAAGCCCGGTTGAGCATGTCCTCATCCGCATCTGGATCATATTTGGTGACCCGCTCCACCAGCTCATATTGGCGCATCATATTGAACACTCTAAGCAAAAAAAAACCGGACGCTAGGCCCGGCTTTAAAATTCTTTGCTAATGCGACTTAATAACCGTTGCGTTGGCTACCTGGGCTTTCAGCGGGTGGCATACCTTCCAAACCGCGCAGCAATTCTTCTTCTGTCATTTGTTCCATATCAACTGATTCTTCGCCAGGGCGATGCATTCCTGCAAGTTCAGTCGACTGTCCAATGAGCGGCACTTCTGTGGGTTCGGGCTCATCCACTTCCACCTGCTTCTGCATGGCATGAATGAATTCTTCGCGCAGATCATCGGTATTGATATTGCGCGAAGCAATTTCACGCAATGAAACCACAGGATCTTTATCATTATCGCGGTCCACAGTCAGTGGCGTACCTTGCGCAATATTGCGGGCACGATGCGATGCGAGCAACACAAGCTCAAAGCGATTAGGCAATTTATCGATGCAATCTTCGATGGTGACACGAGCCATGGAAGTACACTCCTTAAAAATGAGGCTGAATTTGAGCGGGTTCTAACCACATCAAGGCGTAATTGCAAGCGCCTGCTTGAAAGCTGCAATATTGGCGTTTTGAATGAAGTTAGGGATATTCATGAAAATGGGGTGAAAGCCAAATCCACCATTCTGCAATTCATCAATCGCCTGTTCCTTGCTCCACCCCTGATACAAAATACGGTACATAGCAATCACGCCACCAGTGCGGTCGGCTTCACATGCAGTTTGTCTTGCGCAGCCTTAAAACCATCGGCCGTAGGTTGTGCGGAACGATAAAGATTCGGCGCCACACGGTTGAGATTTGGGCCACCATCCAGCTTGACTGGTGTAGCCCAATTCGCATTGCGGGCCATTGCTATGTCAGCCCATACCATCCATGCAACGCCCCCAACTACCAGCCGACGTCTATTTACTTGATAAATTTGAGCCATACCGAGGCCAACCCTAAGAACGAGAAAAAACCAACGACATCCGTGACCGTCGTCAGAAATACGGCCGACGAAATCGCCGGATCAATATCAAAATGATCTAATAATAAAGGCAGCAATATGCCCGCTAAGGCCGCAGCGACGAGGTTGATGATCATCGCCGCAGCAATCACCAAGCCTAAGCCGCCAAAGCCAAACCACCACCAAGCAAACAGCCCCATGATGATCGCAAAAAGAAAGCCATTGATGATACCCACTGCACATTCGCGGAATATCACTTTAAACGCATTGACGGGTCCAAGCTGGCGCGTGGCCAAGGCCCGCACTGCCACAGTCATCGTTTGTGTGCCAGCATTGCCGCCCATCGAAGCGACAATCGGCATGAGCACCGCAATCGCCACCATTTGCTGAATCGTGCCATCAAACAACGAAATCACCCAAGAAGCCAAAATGGCGGTGAGCAGATTTACGAACAACCACGAAAAGCGCGAGCGTGTCGTCTCCCACACAGTGCCTGCAATATCTTCTTCGGCCCCCACACCACCGAGGCGCAACATGGTGTCTTCGGCTTCCTCTTGGATAACGTCCAAGATGTCGTCCACCATCAACATGCCCACCAGCCGTCCACCCGTGTCAATCACTGCGGCGGATACGAGATTATATTGCTCGAATTTATAGGCCACATCATCCTGTGGATCAGCGACTCCAAACACCGTCGCTTCATCATCCATGATGTCAGCAATTTTCTTATCGCGCGCGCTGCGCAACAAACTACTCAGCTGCACTTCGCCTTTGAGATGAAAGCCGACGTCAGTCACATAAATTTCAACAAAACTCTCGGGCACGTCTTTAGCAGCCCGAATGTGGTCAATCACCCGACCCACACTCCAGTCATCTGGCACCGCCACAAATTCCGTCTGCATCAAGCGGCCAGCGGTGTTCTCGGCATAGTCAAGGCCGCGGCTCAGGGCAACGCGGTCTTCCTTCGAAACTTTAGAGAGAATCTCAGCTTGGTCCTGCCTGTCCAAATCCTCAATCAGATAAAGCGCGTCGTCCGTGTCGAGCTTCTTAATCGCCGACGCAATGACATCGGCGGGAAGCGCCTCCATCAAATCATCGCGGGCCCCCTCATCAAGTTCCGCAAGCGCTTCCACATCGAAATAGCGCCCGAGCAATGTGATCAGTTCAACTCGACGCCCCTGCTCCAAATGTTGCAGGAGATCAGCCATATCAGCAGCATGGAGATCACGCGTTTGCGTCCGAACAGTCTTGGCGTCTTTGGCATCTAAGGCCTGCAGAAGATCGGATATGATTTCGGGCTTGAAGGCGCCCCACTCATCACGGGGCTGGGTTACATGATCAATTTCACTCATGTCAGCCCCTCCGGCTTCCCAGAACAATTACTTTTCACATCCCTATATAAGGGAAATGGTGCGGCCAAGAGGACTCGAACCTCCACGAGTTTCCCCGTTACCACCTCAAGGTAGTGCGTCTACCAATTCCGCCATGACCGCAATGTCACTTACGAAAGCGAGCGCTAAATAACAGGCCCTTTGCATCAGCGCAACCCCTGCCGCAACAATCCCGCATGGTTAATAATTTCAATACAAATTCATCAGCATTTACATAGACTTATACCAGTAAAACCAACTGGATTGAAATGTGGCATATGTATGTTGATCCCACAAGAAGAAAACAAGTGGGACGTCAAAATGAAGATCAACAATGCAGTGGGGACTGCTCTTTTAGGGCTCCTCGCGTTCAGCGCACCGGCCTTGAGCTTAGATATAGGCTCCCAGTCGCCTGCTAGCACTGCAACATCTCAAGCAACCATTTTTGGCAAATCACTTCCGCCCGTTGGCTACGTCACATTTTGTGCTCGTGGCGAAGAAGAGTGTAAATTTATAGGCGGCAAAGCCGAACGCTTGGCCATGTCTCCAGAAAGCTGGAACATGCTTAATCAAGTCAACACTTACGTGAATGGCAAGATCAAGCCTGAAAGCGATGTTGATCTTTATCACGTGCCTGAATACTGGGCCTACCCTACAACGGCCGGCGATTGTGAAGATTATGTGCTGCTCAAAAAACGCTACCTGCAAGGGATGGGATTTTCCCCTGATGAATTACTCATTACAGTGCTGCTCGATGAAAAAGGTGAGGGTCATGCCGTACTCACCGTGACCACCGATGGCGGCGATTTCATCTTGGATAATCGCCGCGATGAAATCCTACGCTGGGATCAAACTGATTATAAATTCCTGAAACGCCAATCGCAGAACGATCCCAAGCAATGGGTAAGTCTGCAAGCCTCCAGCTCGCAAGTGATGACCAGTACGAAATCGAAATAACCTCAATTGAAATAGTCCGGCCGGCGTCCCCCAACCCCCCCAAAAAGCCACCGGACTTGACTAGAAGCCGACACTGTCCCACCCAGTGTCGGCTTCATTTTTTTGTGGACTTGACCAAGAATGCGGGTCTTGAGCCCTCAACACTTTCCCGTTTTTTAACCAAAACCCGAGATGGCAATGCGCTCCGGGCCTCTTCATTACAGAAAATTGCTACCGCATCTGGCCTCACCTTTGGTGAAACTGCACCACCTGAAACCTCAGGTTTAGAACAATCTGAATCTGAAGCCGAACCCTATGTATATGCAGACAATACCGGCCGCACCGCAGCCACCGGCAAAACTGAAAAAGAATTCAAAACCATGCGCCCCAATCTTCATGCTCTGGGCTTCCTTCAACCCGTGCGCGGCTTGGGTGAAACGTGGTCCATTATGGATGTGATTAACGGGGTGAATAATACACATGGAGAGGAACACGCGGCGGTTTAGTCAAAGCTCCAACAAACCCGTGGCGAAGCATTGCCAATTTCGCACATAGCTTTCGGCTGACTCTCGCAACCGCGCAACCGCGGCCTCATCAAGTAACCGAACCACTTTGCCCGGAGCACCAACCACTAATGAATTATCGGGAATAACTTTGCCCTCCGGTATTAATGCCGAGGCCCCAATCAGACAATTCTTGCCAATCACCGCATGGTTCAAAACCACCGCCCCCATGCCGATCAGACTATTTTCGCCTATGGTGCAGCCATGCAAAATTGCCTTATGGCCAATGGTGCAATGTGACCCAATCGTCAAAGGTGCGCCTAGATCGGTGTGCAGCGCACAG
>JANMWK010000147.1:0-3100 GCA_031393975.1 Hyphomicrobiales bacterium | reverse complement strand
AATCCCTCTGGCTAACGTCCCCTTGCCCGCCGCCGATGGCCCGTCAACCCCGATGATCATAATCTTCCCCCGCCCCCTTGTGGGGTGGGCCGGGGTGGGGGTCGGGAGGTGTGTGAAGTATGATTTCCGTTTCTATTTTGTAAAGCCTGAGCGACCCCCACCCTAACTCTCCCCACAAGGGGGAGGGGACTAAGGGAGATTGGAGTTTGCGAGACCATCAGGCTGGTGAAATCCGCGCACCCAAGCCGTTCAACAGTTCGGAAAAGCCCGGAAAGCTGGTGGCGATGAAGGCGCTGTCGTCGATCTGCGTGTGAATGCGCGAAGCAAGGCCCATGACCAGAAAGCTCATGGCAATTCGGTGATCCATATGGGTGGTCACGCGGCCACCACCGGGCGCACCGCCACCATGCACCTCAAGCCAATCATGGCCCGAAGCCGTGGCCACGCCATTGGCCTGCAAGCCAGCTTCCACAGCATTGAGGCGGTCGCTCTCTTTCACGCGGAGTTCATCAAAACCTTCCATGCGGGTGGTGCCCACTGCGAACGAAGCAGCCACAGAAAGGATTGGATATTCATCAATCATCGAAGGAGCACGCTCCGGCGGAATCCGAACACCTTTGAGGCGCGAATATTTCACGTGCAAATCACCGACGTCTTCGCCGCCAGCAACACGCCGATTTTGAATCTCAATATCACCACCCATTTCAATGAGCGTGGTAATCAGGCCCGTGCGTGTGGGATTCAGCATTATATTTTCAATGACAATATCTGAACCTTCGGTGATCAATGCCGCCACCATCGGGAAGGCCGCTGATGAGGGATCGCCCGGAATATCTAAATTCTGCGCTTTGAGTTCATGCTGGCCTTCAATGGAAATATGTCGCACGCCATTTTTCATCGCCACACTGATTTTTGCCCCAAATGAAGTCAGCATCCGCTCGGTATGATCGCGCGTGGCGATAGGTTCAACAACGGTGGTCACACCTTTGGTGTTAAGGCCAGCCAGCAACACGGCTGATTTCACTTGCGCTGAAGCCACAGGCAAAGTGTAGCTGATGGGTTTAGCATTGGCAGCGCCATGCAGCTTCAAGGGCAAACGGTCACCTTCTGCTGTTTCAAATTTTGTACCAAAAGCCGAAAGCGGCCGTGTTACCCGCCCCATGGGACGCTTGGACAATGAAGCATCACCAATACAGCGTGCCGTCAAATCGGTCGACGCCATAAGACCCATCGCAAGCCGAACACCTGTGCCAGAATTACCAAAATCCAAATCACCCTTGGGTGACTTTAATCCGCCCACACCCACACCATCCACCAGCCAAGTGCCATCCGGCAGTTTTTCAGTCTTGGCCCCCAAAGCCGCCATGGCCTTGGCGCTGTTGACCACGTCCTCGGCTTCGAGAAGCCCAGTTATACGCGTCTGCCCGATAGCCACGGCGCCAAACATCAATGCGCGGTGAGACATGGATTTATCGCCGGGCACCTTAATGCGACCTTTGAGGGCGGTGGCTTTGCGCGAAATGAGCGGTGTGGGTTTTGGGGCTGAATGGGGCATGATCTATTTCGAATACACGTGTTAAAACCCCCTGTCACCCACCCTCAATCAAAGTTTTGACATTCCGCGCAACCCGTGGCAGAAGCCCGCTCAATCAAACCGATTAGAGCGTTTTGAATTTTCCTTGAAAAGTCAAAATCGCCCTAAATTTATATTGTCGATCAACTCTTCTGAACTTTGACGATTCCGTCAAAGTTCAGGTTGATCTATTGAAGGAATATCCAGTGGTGAAAGCTGAGCTTGGAACCAAGCGGACTTGCCCTAATTGTGCAACCCGTTTTTATGATTTACTGAAATCGCCTATCGAATGCCCAAAATGTGCAACGAGCTTTATGGCCATGTCGATATTGCCATCGAAAGCTGAATTCCCCGGCATGGTGCCGCAAGCCCAGCCGAAGCCCCGCGAAGAGGCCGATGATGCTGATACCGGCGAAGTTGAGTTGATTAGCTTGGATGAAGCCGCAGCTGAAGAAAAGGGCGACGACGAAACCGCTGGCATTGAGGATGTGGATCTGGGCGAAGACTCCGCCGACTCTACTAAAGACGATGAAGACGATACCTTCCTTGTTGAAGAAGAAGACGAAGGCAATATGTCTGACCTCGTTGAAGGCGGTGGCAAGGAAGAAGAAGAACAATAGCTCATCAAGTTTGGCTTTGGCCAATGGGTGCGATAAGTTTTGCTTGATCATTGGCGCGAGCCGAACTAGGTTCCGCCCGCGATTAATTCCCTTCTATCTACGTGATTTAAAAAATGGGGTCATAGCTCAGCTGGGAGAGCGCTTGCATGGCATGCAAGAGGTCGGCGGTTCGATCCCGCCTGGCTCCACCATACAGTCCTATGGTAATCCTAAATTCCTGCATACAGCGGAATAACGCCGCTCTTCCCGTGGCTTGCGTTAATAGACTCCGCTTTAATGGGTCTCAGTGCTGTAAATACGGGTGGTTGCGAGAGCAAAGCTGGCCTCAGTCTCAGTCTCACAAATAAATTTTCCAGAATCCTTGAGCCGATAAACCTGAGACAGGTTCGCATAATCAAGAGACGGATTTGTAAGAGTTAAATATGCAGTGCTATTGTACGCTTTTGGATGCAAATGGTGTTAGGGTGCTTGTTACATGGGAGCACCAGCAGCACACTGAATTCAGCTGCTTCAATTCAGCCGTAGTAGAGTCCCTGGTATAGGTTAGGTTAGGCCAAGCGCCTTATGTTGTTCACGCCAATCTGCAGATAGATCCATCATCTGTGTTGTCGTCAGACGCCTTGGCAATCTGGCATCAATTGCGGCGTCAACAATATCCGGTGCAAGCAAGGCTAAAGATAGTGTTGAACGCACGGTCTTTTCCGAGATCTTGTGGCGGTCTGCAATGCCCTCAATACTTTCTTTCTTTGAACTAACCAAACAGTCCAGCCATATTCGCCCTTGCGCTATTCCTTTTAATAGTCGTGTTCGTGTCTCGCTGCGCATGGGGCGGTGACCAGTGGTCGTTTGGGCTTCACCGATGATTTGCCGTTTGCGGGTGTTTGATGGCTTTGACCATCGAATGGAG
>JANMWK010000117.1:0-5211 GCA_031393975.1 Hyphomicrobiales bacterium | reverse complement strand
GTGGCGGCATTGAATGCCTTGCAGAATTCCATGATATTCAAACCACGTTGACCGAGCGCAGGCCCGATGGGTGGAGATGGGTTGGCTTGTCCGGCTGGCACTTGCAGCTTCACATAGCCGACGATTTTTTTCGCCATATGTATCCCTCTTTCAAGGTTAGTGGTTGGGTTGGCATTTCAAAGGTGAAATGCTTACCTCCCACGGGTTAATATCGCTCTGCTTCATCAGCAGAACAGGCATATTACTTGACTTTCTCGACCTGCCCATATTCGAGTTCAACAGGCGTTGGCCTGCCGAAAATGCTCACTGCAACTTTAATGCGTGAACGTTCTTCATCCACTTCTTCAATTTGCCCCATGAATGAAGCAAATGGACCTTCAGCAACACGAACTTGCTCGCCCACTTCAAAGATGATGGCCGCTTTTGGCCGCTCAACACCCTCAGCCACTTGGTTGAGAATGCGGTTGGCTTCAGCATCTGTAATTGGAACTGGTTTTGAACCAGAACCGAGGAAACCCGTAACCTTTGGCGTGTTCTTGATCAAATGGAACACTTCATCAGTCAGTTCAACTTTGGCTAGCACGTAGCCCGGGAAAAATCGGCGTTCGCTCTTGATGCGGCGACCCCGACGAATTTCCACCACTTCTTCAGTCGGCACCAGCACTTGCTCGAATAATTCTCCGAGGTGCTTTTGGGCTGCCTGTTCTTTTAATGATTCTGCCACTTTCTTTTCGAAGTTCGAATAAGTGTGGACGATGTACCAACGTTTTGCCATAGATTCTACCGCAGTGCCTTATTTTAATTGATTAAATACCGAAAAGCACTTTTTCAACGCCCCATTTCAGAATAGCATCCACGCCCAGAAAAAACATACTGGCCGCGACCACCATGATCATAACCATCACAGTGGAAATCACGAGTTCACGCCGCGACGGCCAAACAATTTTGTTGGTCTCGTCGCGCACATCTTGGGCAAAACTCACTATACCGTTCTTGGCCATCTTACTTCCTATTTTCGTGATCCGCATTTAGGTCAAAGTTCTAAAATGCAACCTCACACTAAAGCTGGCAGGGGCAGTAGGATTTGAACCCACGACCTGTGGTTTTGGAGACCACCGCTCTACCAACTGAGCTATACCCCTATTGATACATCTAGAATGATGAAATCATTAGTCTTTCTCAACTCCAAACATCACCTCAAACAAGAGAGCGGCGAAAGCTTGAAGGCTTTGCCGCCAATGAAGAGTCGTTTGGAATGAGGTTCCTTTAGACAGTGGTGCGGGGTTCGTCAACCGGAAGGTTTAAATTATCGCAATATCAAACAAGCTTTATTGTTTTGCCATTCCATTTGAGCGGTAGCTGGAGCGGGTGAAGGGGATCGAACCCTCGTCTTGAGTTTGGAAAACTCTTGCTCTACCATTGAGCTACACCCGCAGATCGAAGCACGTATAACAGATGATTGGTGGGAGAGGTAGGACTCGAACCTACGAAGCCGTAAAGCAGGGGATTTACAGTCCCCCCCCTTTGCCACTCGGGACACTCTCCCCCGATCATAGTAATGCTTCCGAAGCGGTAAGGCTTGGAAGCGAGGCGCTGTATGCCGCCCCGATTCTTTTAAGTCAAGCACTGGCTGGCCCGGTTATTTTACAAACAGAAATGGCACGCCCGAAACCAAAGCTTTTACAAAACGCGGGTGTTGATACCAGCCGTTGAGCGATATGCGTTTCAGCGCTGTCATATTATTCAAGCTACCCGAATTCAACATGCCGGGCTGGGTGGTGACAGCCAGTTCAACGCCGATGCTTTTTGCGGCCGCATATTCGCGCTGGCCCACGGTGTGGGTGTGGCCGTAGGGGTAAGCGAAAGTTGTCACAGGTTTGCCTGCAAAAGCCGATATCATTTTGCACGATTCCGAGAGTTCGAAGTGCAGGCGTTCGGGTGACACCCGCGCGAGATTTGAATGCGTCATAGTGTGACCGCCGAAAGTAACCAGTGGGTCTTTGGCCAACGCTTGCAGTTCGGCCTCTGACATAATATCCCGTTCGACAATGGCCATGGCATTGATGCCGAGGCTTTGGGCCAGGGCATCAATTTTCTGCACGGCGCTGTCTTCATCGGTCACTTCCGCGAACGTAGAGAAGCGAAAAAAAGCGGCCTGTTTGCTGAACCAGTTTGTGAGCGTTAAAGTCTTGGGGCCTGCGCCAAAATCAAACCTGATTTTGTCATTCTCACGCAAGATGGCAGCCACGGTTTCCCACCACATGGTTCGGGTGCGCCCGGAAAGGCCGGGGCATACGAAGATGGTGTAAGGCACATTATGTTTGCGGAAAATGGGGGCGGCGAATTCAGCATTGTCTTTGTTGCCATCATCCAAAGTGAAGCAGACATATTTTTTGGATTTATCGGCGCCTGCTAAAAGTGCTGGAAGGTTTTCCAACCGTACAGGTTCTAATCCAGCTTGTTTGGCCGTGATAATCGCTTGTTCCAAAAAATCAGGTGTTATGCTGAGCAAACCATTGGGATCGAATGAACGATGGATAGGCGGGCGCACATGATGCAATGTGAAAATAAGCCCCTGCCCCCCAGCTCTGGGAAAAAGCCACTCTAAACGGAAAAAGGCAACAGCAAATAACAGCGCGTGGATGCCCAAGTGCTTGGCAATCATCCCCGTTACGCTGGCCCAGCTTTGCATTCTAATTCGCATTCCAGTGCAAAAAATTATCACGCGCCCGTATTGACGCAAAAGCGACATCGCACAATTGCCCATCATTGCGTGCGAAATTCATTCAATAAGATTAAAAGATAGGGATTTAGATATACTTAATGTGTTGATTGCGGCTGATTTGGCGATGTGTCAAAGACGGGGTGAATGATCAGGACCAACCAAACATGCCGCCTAACATATCGATGTTCTCAGCCGAAGATGCCTATAATATCAGCCTGCAGCGCACAGACCACATCAAATTTCCATTCACCTTCAAACTTTGGGCCAAGGGCTATCCCTTTGCGTTGAAGTGGGAAGCAGGTTTGCGGAAATCTGCCATCATTAATGGCGCAATTGCTGATGCCAAACGTGAGTTTGAACAGATTGCCGAATATCTGGGGGCACGGCCCATCAAAAAGATTGTCGATATCGGCTGCGGCCACGCACTGATTGATTTGTTCATGTGGGAAAAATATCAGTGTGACATTCATTTGGTGGATATCGAAACCACTGAAACGCACCACCCTGGCTATAAGGATTCCGGCGCTGGCTATGCTTCATTGGAGGCTGCGAAAAACTATCTTGTGGCTAATGGTGTGCCCGCCGCCAAAATAGAAATCACCAATCCGCAGGTCACACCCTTGGTTGACAAAAACTGTGATTTTATTTTTTCGCTGTTGTCTTGCGGCTTCCATTATCCGGCAGCGACCTATGCCGACTTTGTGGCAGCGGCCTTAAAGCCGGGTGGGGTTTTCCTGTTTGATTTGCGCAAAAAATCTGATCAGGAAGATTTTTTGAAAGGTTTTGCGCGGTTCGAGGTTGTGATGGATGAGCCGAAATACAGAAGGGTTGCTGCGGTTAAGGGTTGAATGAGAACTGCATTTCCATTTTCGACTAAAGAACCCTCATCCGCCCTTCGGGCACCTTCTCCCATTTGCAAGAACAAACAGGAGAAGGGTAATTTTTTTTAATACCCTTCTCCCGCGCCCCTTTGCGTGGGAGAATGTGCCCGAAGGGCGGATGAGGGCTCTTGGTTTCAAATTTATCAAGATAGTTTAATGCACGGTCGTCGGAATCAATGGAATGCCAAAAATCATTCTTTTTTACCGCCTTCAATCAAAGTGAATGAGCGTTTCTCTAGATTTTCAATATCTGCGAAAATTAATTGCATCTCTGCAGAAAATAAATTTCCTGGATTGGTATCTTCAGTTTTTTTTGCAGCTTCCAAACAAATTGACTTTATCAAATTCGCTGATTCTGAATTCAATCCCTTTGCTAGGTTCCATGCCATTTGGATTATCATCCTATGTGCCTCTATTCGGTTGCCGATTTCGGTCACATCCAAATTAATTTTTAAATCCATCATTTTATCCTATATTTCATAAAAACTAATATTAGGAAACCGCCATCCGCACCGCAGCCTCCGCCTCTTTCGGCAGAAACAAACTTGTGTCTCCGCCCATCTTCGCAATCTGTTTTACCAGCGATGAGGCAATCATTCTTGTGGCGGGGGAAGCTGCTAGAAACACGGTTTCAATATCCGGCGATAAGGCGCCATTCATCTGGGCCATTTGCACTTCGTAGTCGAAGTCGGATGCATCGCGCAGGCCCCTGATCACCACTCCGGCGTGGGCTTTTCTGGCGGCATCAACTGTGAGGCCATCGAAGGTGGTGACGCTGATTTTCACGCCGGCATGTTCGGCAATGGGCTTCACCACTTGCTCAATTAAGGCCACGCGCTCGGCTGCAGTTAATAGCGCTTGTTTGCTGCCATGAGTGCCGACGGCGATAACCAGTTTATCGACAATTCTTGCGGCGCGCGCGATGATATCTAAATGCCCATAGGTAATGGGATCAAAGCTGCCGGGGTAAAAGCCTGTGCGCATCATTTGCCTTTCAACACCATCCACGCAGCGCCACCCACAAGGCA
The DNA here is from genome assembly GCA_031393975.1 of Hyphomicrobiales bacterium. Lineage (GTDB taxonomy): Bacteria > Pseudomonadota > Alphaproteobacteria > Rhizobiales > Aestuariivirgaceae > Aestuariivirga. The sequence goes on along the minus strand of JANMWK010000117.1, from coordinate 577 downwards.
GCAGCCGCTGGTTATTTCAAGCCCGCGAATGCGTTTTTCCGAAAGCCACGCACCCGCCTGCCCTGCCATTAAAGCATAGGCCGTGTCGCGTGTCACAGCGATGCCTGCAAAGATGAGGCCGAGCATCACCGTATAGCGCGCCACCTCACCGCCTTGCGAAATGAAGGGCGGGATTAATGCGCCAAACAACATCAGCATTTTGGGGTTGCTTATGATCACCGTGTCAGTGGGCCCTGGCACCAAGGCCAGAGCGGTGGCGGCAAGCACGAAGGTGAGAGAGGAGTCTGTCGTCATTTTTGTACCTTAGCCTGAAAATGCTGTAACGGGCAATTCGGGGGGTTTTGGTTGCGGTTTGGGTCTTGCTCGCGAGACAAAAACCCATGGCCGATCCCCCTGCTCGCCTTTGGCCGTTTGGATTTTTATGGCACCACTGTTCATGGTGATGGCATGAGCGCCGTGCCGCCAGACATCGAAGCGATCAATGCGGATGGTCGCTTCGGCACAGGCATGATGTAGCGGAAAATCCGCGATGATGATGTCGACAGGTGGGCAGGTCCAATCGGGGGCGGTTTGGGAA
>JANMWK010000089.1:0-29669 GCA_031393975.1 Hyphomicrobiales bacterium | reverse complement strand
TACGGTACAATGTGCCGCCAATATACATGGCCCTTGCACCTAAGGGATTATTGGGGCCACCCATCATCTCGTTTGGGAGCTTATGGCCTTTGGCCGCCTCGCGCGTGATCATTTCTGCTGGCGGATGCCAGCTTGGCCATTCTTGCTTGGCAACAATGTGGGATGTCCCACTCCATTGAAAGCCTTCGCGCCCCACGCCAACTTTGTACCGCAAGGCCTTGCCCCCGCCGAGCACGAAATAGAGCCGCCGTTCCGGGGTGTTAACCACAATTGTACCCGGCGCATATTTTGCAGAATCGGCCCATAATATAGCCGCCTTCGTCGGGTGTCCGTGGCTAGGTCCACGATCGACTAAAGGTGAGTTAGCAATTTCATTGTTGAGTAGGCATTGTAGAACATCACTGCAATGGTGCGTGGTCAAAAGACCGTTTGGCCTAGCGTCTTGGGCGAGCGCTGGACTCGCAAGGAATAATATTAAACCGAACAAACTTATTAAGCGCAAAGGACTTACCCCGATTTAGTGGAGAGACTTTTAAATTATCTCCGCGATTTTGGCCTCGAGAGCGATAGGTGATTCAAAGCCCAAAGATGGATTCCTACAACGGGGATTTTAGAAGCCTTCGATGTAATGGCCAAGGGTTAATTTGGCTTGGGTGCGTGGTTCATAACTTGCTCTCCAAATGGGTTCAGTGACCTAGGCTGTGTAAACTGATCCAAGAGTGAGTAGAGTCTGATCCCATTTTTAAGGAGAAGACGATGAAGCAAAGCAGGTTTACCGAAGAACAGATTATCGGGATAGTGCGGGAGCAGTAAAGTGGCATGACGGTAGTTGATCTTTGCCGCAAACATGCCATCCGCAAGGCCACGTTTTTCAAATGGAAGGCACGGTTTGGTGGCATGGATATTTCGGATTGCCATAACCTGAAGCAGCTTGAGGATGAGTACGCTAAGCTCAAGAAGTTGCTAGCCGATAGTATGCTCGACAACTTGATGTTGAAGGATATCAACTCAAAAAGATGGTAACGCCCGCTGTGAAGCAGGAGGCGGTGGCTCATCTTCTTCTGGACTATGAGGGGAGCCAACGGCGGGCGTGTGAAGTGCTTGGAGCGGCAAGAAGCGTGATTGCGCTATGTGCAGCGCCGCGCTGATGATGCGGCTCTCAGAACGCGCCTGCGTGAGCTTTCTTCTGAGCGCAAAAGATTGGCTATAACCAATACCTCGCTTTCTGGCTTAGGTGTAGCCCGTGAGCTGGATGCCGTCATACCCGACCGTAAACGACGCGCCATGATTGTTTCGGACAACGGCACCGAGTTCACCAGCAGGGCAATCTTGCGTTGGTCACATGAGGCGATGCTTGACTGGCATTCTATAGCGCCTGGTAAACCCCAGCAAAAATCGCAAGCCCCGCCAAAGCAATGCCAAGGTTCGATTGTCCATCCTCTGATACTGACTGTGATCATTTGACTTCTCTTTCCCGGTTTAATGAAAATCCCGTGATTTTGGCACGGTGCGTACATTACGGGGGTGGTTATGTTTGGCGGCTTGCGAATTGAACGGTGGAGTATGCGTCTCGTCTTCCGAAAGACGGTGCAATTCATATGACCGATCCGAAATGCGTTCTGCTACGAGATGGACGACGCCTTCGGGGCCGCGTTGTACTTTGCCTTCGACAAACATCAACCGCGCACCCATAATTTCGCGGCGAAATGTTTCAACCAGCTTAGGCCAGACCACTACATTGGTAACCCCCACTTCATCACTGAGTGTTGCAAAAACAACGCCGGCATCACCTGGCATCTGGCGCGTCAAAACAATACCCGCACATTTGGCTTTACTGCCATTGCGGGCCGCATTGATTTCAGCGCAACTCACAGCACCCTCGCTGTGGAACAGGTCACGTAGAAAAAACATAAGATGGGCTTTGAGTGAAAGCCGCAACATCTGATAATCTGCCAATACATGTTCACTCAGCGGCATAAGTGGCAGAGGCTCAATATCTTCTTCCGGCTGCTCTTCCACATATCGAGCGGCAAAGAGTGGCAGTTCGCTGTCATCGGAAATGCGGCGCACTGCCCAGAGAATTTCGCGACGATCCCTGTCAATGGATTGAAAACTATCAGTCTCTGCCAGAATGATCAGCGCGCGCTTGGGCAGCTTCGCACGTCGCGCCACCACATTCACTGTGTCAAAACCATTGCTGCGGCAGGCTACTAGAGTCTTGGCCCAATCTTCACGAAATCCGCTCACTTGGCGAAAACCTAGGCGCAAAGCCAATGCACCATCCGCACAAAGTTCAAGCGAATTGTCCCATGAGCTGAAATTGACATCGACGGGGCGCACTTCAACATCATGCTCTCTTGCATCCCGCACAATTTCGGCCGGAGCATAAAAGCCCATGGGCTGCGAATTCAATAACGAGCAGGCAAAGGCCGCCGGATGGTATTTCTTGATCCATGCCGAAATGTAAACCAGATGAGCAAAGCTCGCGGCATGGCTTTCGGGAAAACCATAAGAGCCAAAGCCTTCAATCTGTTTGAAGCAGCGTTCGGCAAAATCCTGTTTATATCCGCGTGCCACCATGCGGCCAATAAACATACTCTTGAAGTTATTAATGGTGCCGACGTTGCGAAACGTTGCCATGGCGCGGCGCAGACCATTGGCTTCGCCCGCTGTAAATTTTGCCGCCACAATCGCAAGCTTCATCGCCTGCTCTTGAAACAGAGGGACGCCCTTGGTTTTGCTAAGCACATTAAATAACTCATCTGCCTCCCCATGCTCAGGTGCCGGCGACGGGTACTCAACGGGTTCAATGCCACTGCGGCGGCGCAAATAAGGATGCACCATGTCACCTTGAATGGGGCCGGGCCGCACGAGCGCCACCTCAATTACCAGATCGTAAAAAATCTCCGGCTTAAGGCGCGGCAACATGTTCATCTGGGCGCGACTTTCAACCTGAAAGACACCAATCGAGTCTGCCTTTTGCAACATGGCATAAACCGCCGGATCTTCGCGCGGCACGCTGGCGAGTTCGTAAGCTTTACCTTCATGTCCACGAATGAGGTCAAAAGCCTTGCGGATACAAGTGAGTATACCCAGCGCCAACACATCCACCTTCATCATGCGCAACGTATCTATATCGTCCTTGTCCCATTCGATGAAAAAACGATCTTTCATTGTGGCGGGTCCGACAGGGACACACTCATCTAAACGATCTTGCGTCAATACGAAGCCACCTACATGCTGTGAAAGATGGCGTGGAAAACCAATGAGTTCATTGGCAGCTTTCACCGCCCGTGCAACGAGTAGATTGGTAGGATCAAGCCTTCCTTGGTGAACCTGACTATCTTTTAGCTGGCTGCCCCAACTGCCCCACACACTGTTGGAAAGATTAGCCGTTACATCATCTGTGAGGCCAAATACTTTTCCGGCTTCACGAATAGCACTCTTTGGACGATAGCAGATAACAGTGGCTGTCAGTGCGGCATGGTGACGACCGTAACGCTGATAGATGTTTTGAATGACTTCTTCGCGCCGCTCATGTTCGAAATCAACATCAATGTCAGGTGGCTCCTTGCGTTCCTCGCTGACGAAGCGCTCAAACAGAAGATCAATCTGCATGGGGTCAACAGCAGTAATGCCGAGCACATAGCAGACGGCGGAATTAGCTGCTGAACCGCGTCCTTGGCAAAGAATGTTTTGGTTTTTGGCGAAACTCACAATGTCATGGACCGTTAGAAAATAAGGCGCAATCTCCATCTTATTGATGAGGGTCAATTCTTTTTCTAGTGCGTCACGCACCTTGTCAGGAATGACACTTCCATAACGCCATGCCGCCCCCTGCCAAGCGAGATCATACAATTGCTGCTGCGCCGTCTTTCCTTTTGGAATGGGTTCGTCGGGGTAATTATATTTGAGTTGATCAAGCGAGAAGGTGATGCGATCTGCTAAGCAGATAGTTTCGGCGACGGCCTCCAGCGCCTGATGGAAAAGCGCCGACATTTCATCTGCTGACTTCAAATGCCTTTCAGCATTGGCTTCGAGAAGGCGGCCTGCTTCATTTAATGTTACATGTTCACGAATGCAGGTGACAACATCATGCAATTCGCGCCGTTCGGCACAATGATAGAGCACGTCATTGGTCGCCAGCAGTGGCACATCGGCATCGCGAGCGATTTCTTGCCAAGCTCGCAGGCGTCGCTGATCATCGCCGTGATGGGGCATGGAGATGCCCAACCAAACGCGCGTGGGGGCGACAGCATTGAGAGTGTCGAGAAGGGACCTCATCCTACGCGTTTTTAAAAAAAATACTTCTCGTTCGGCCACCTTCTCCTTTGGAGAAGGTGGCCCGAAGGGGCGGATGAGGTCTTTTTGTTCTTCCAGCTCCAATCCCTTATTCCAGAAATTTTCCTCTTTTGGTGTTTGCTCCTCATTATTTTGTGGACACACAACAAGCAACAAACCTTCTTGCCATTTCAGTAAATCATCCAGCGCCAAATAACACTCACCCTTAGGGGCTCGCAATTTGCCTACGCTCAGCAACCGGCACAAATGACCATAGGCGGTTCTGTCTTGTGGGTAAGCTAGAATGTCTGGCGTGCCGTCAACAAAAACCAAACGTGCGCCGACTAACAGTTTTGGTTTGTTGCCTTTGATCTCCTGCAAAGTCGCATAGGCCCTCACCACGCCTGCTAACGTGTTGCGATCCGCAATACCGATGGCCACATGGCCCAGTTCAGCCGCCCGCTCAACCAATTCTTTGGGGTGCGAAGCACCCCGTAAAAATGAGTAATTCGTAGTCACCGCAATTTCTGCATAGGTGTTCATGCGAAAACACCATGCAAAAACCATTGTGAGGGTATCCCTCGACAATAGAGCCAGTATCGCCTGCCCTCACCATCTTCCACGCGGAAATAATCGCGTGGAGGCTGTCGCGTTTCATGCTGCCACCATTCCATGGCAATGCGTTCGGGGCCTTCACATTGCGTCACAATACGGCGTGCTTTACGCCAAGTAAAATGTTGCAATGTCGTGAAGTCTACCAGTTCAGGTTTTTTAAACAGACGTGGGGGGCGACGCGGCGCGTCTTTTTCTTTTTGCATTTTCCTCCAAGATAATTTCGACGGCCGTGCATGTTGCGCTGGAATGGCCACCCAAGCTTCTTCTGGAATATGTGTGTCATTCGGCTGGAAAGAGAGAATGCGATGGCTACCAAAGCGCGCTGTTAAACGGTCAATCAGAAAACTGATTTCAGACTGCGCGTTGGTAGCGGCATCAAAGTCAACCCCTTCTGATGTAATAGGTTCAACACGAATTACGCAAAGACGGATAAGATCAAAACCAAAACCGGGATCGAGTGGATCAGCGAGTGTTTCCAGCTTCTCGCGGAAAAGTCGATCGATGATTGCTGGTTCACGCGTCGGTGCACCCATTTCAATGGCAATGCGGCGCACGGCACCATCGGCACGGAAGAACACTGCCTCAAGACGGCGCGCCCCTTGTCCTTGCTGCTCGAGGGTTTTTGCCAGCGTACTGGTTAAAGAATTGAGCGTTGCGCGGATCAGCTCTTCCGTGGCGACCGGCTCGGCAAAATTTTCCTCCTGCCAATAATCAGGTGGAGGTCTGCGTGGTGTAATCGGTTTTGCAGTAGCGCCCAAAGCCTCATCCAGAATGGCCAACGTAGCAGCACCCAGACGCGCAACAAGTTCGGAACGTTTACGACTGGCCACCTGCCCCACGGTTTTTAAACCGGCCCGGCGCAACGCGTGGGTTGTCACAGCACCAAGATTAAGGGCTTCAACGGGCAGCGGCCTCACCGCCTGTTCTTCTTCACCAGAAGCAATAGCAGTGCCATCCCGGTAACACGCCAAGGCCCGGGCAGCCACTGCGGTTCCAGCCAAAGCCCCTCTCAGCGCGAAGCCTTGGACCTGAAGGCTTTTTCGGATACGATCAAGCATCGCCTGTTCGCCCCCAAAAAGATGGGCAACGCCTGTGACATCCAGCAAAAGGTGGCGGGGACCGTCAAGTGCCACATATGGCGTAAAGCGGTCGCACCAATCGGCAATCTGCGTGAGCAACTTCATATCAGCGGGATCATTGGTCGCCACAACTTTGAGATCGGGCAACATGGCGCGAGCATTGGCCAGCGGCTGGCCAATAGCTAGCCCCAATGATGTCGCTTTGCGATCCACAGCGGAGAGACGCAGCGCATTGTCCACTTTTGCGACGAGCACCAAAGGTGGTGCGTCTTGCGTCTTCGTACGCCGTTGCAGCCGATCAGTTGGCAGACGCGGAAACCACAGCGCTATGATCCGCCGTGGAGCTTTGGAAAATACGACCATCACAATTCCACTCCATAAACCAAAGCCCAGTTTTCCCATGCCTATTGCGAACGAGCTCAACTTTAAAAACTGGATGTCCCCAGTCTTCACCCTGTGCTTGCGAAGCTGAACCACGCACCAGCCAGCGGGTTTCAGCCGCACTGGCACCGGGCTGTGCACCAAAGCGCAAAAGAAAGGCTGTGACAGATTTTTGACTGGCAGCTAGGGTCAACCGCCTGCTTGCCAGCAGATCAAGAATTTTTGGGTTGCCCGAAATTTCAATCACCACTGCTCCAAGTGCGCCACAAGATAGCGCATCTTTTGCGGCACGAAGCCCATCGCTGGCATTGGCCACACCGAGTAAAAATATGCGTATAGGATCGAGGCCAAGCTCAAGAAGACCAATGGGCGAAAGCTCCCCAAATTCCTGCGCAGAAAAATCCGGCCTGATCCAAAGGAGGGGTTTGTCTGCGGCCACACGGGCGGCAAGCCCAGCCACAAAACCTGTGGCAGAAGCCTCGTGTCCCGTCACGGCAAAAACTTCATGCAGAACTCCATGCTGAATCCCACCTTTCAAACAAAAATCAATATCGCCATGACCAAGCGGAGTACGAGTAGATGATTGTTTAAATTCTGGTTTGTTGAATAATACTTTCAGAGTTTCCAAATTTTTCAAACGGCGCGGGCAAATATCTGAAGGCGGGCCAGACATACATAGGGTCTGCTCAGGTGTGCAGACAGTTTTGTCCAAGTTTTTCATGTGCCAATGAACTCAATAAGGTCATCTTCATCCAAACCCTTGGCTCGGCATTTTTGGATCGATACGAGGTCTGCTTTGTGGGTAAAAGGAAAAGTTTCTTGCATTAAAGGAGATAAGAACAAAATAAGAACATTGTCAATGTGCCTATCAAGGAAGGCCCACTGTGATCGTGTAAGCACTGGTCCAGATTGGCGTCTTATTCGGCTCGTTGCACATCAAAATATCAAGTGAAACCGAACTGATGTTCAGGTTTGAACTACGCTCCCACCCATGACATTAATGTAAAACTAAACAGCAAACGCCTCACGGAATGCGTGAAGGGCGACCTCAACATCGCCAACAGCATTGGCTTCCATGGCCACGGGGCCTCTATATCCCATCGCTTTAAGCGCCATAGCAACGCCGCGATAATTGATCTCGCCTGTGCCAGGCTCGAAGCGACCGGGATTATCTGCCACTTGAATTTCACCGATCCAAGGCAGGCATTTCTGGCACCAGCGCACAAGGTCACCTTCGCCAATTTGCGTGTGATAGAGATCAAGATTGATGCGCAATTGTGGGCGGTTGACTGATGCGACCAGCGCCAGCACGTCGGCGCTGGAACTGAATGGGACGCCAGGATGGTCAAGTTGATTTAAATTTTCGAGCGCAAAAATTACACCTTCTTGTTCGGCCATGTCGCAAATGCGGTTCAGCGTATCGCGGGCTTTCAACCACATCGCACCAGTCACCACTTGGGTTTGTGCAATGGGGATGCCACCATCACCAAGGCCGGTCCCATGAAGGTTTAAACGCGCAACACCCAAGCGTTTGCCAACTTGGGCGGTTTCACGCGCCGACTTCAGCAACATATCGGCCCCTTCATCATCAGCAAGACGGCCTTGGAGATAGCCGTTCATGATCGAGAATGTGGCCCCTGATTTTTCGAGCTTGGCCACATCATGGGCTGGCCAATTCCACAGGCCCACTTGAAAACCCATTTCATTGAGGCGAGCGCAACGCCATTCAATGGGGAGATCAGTCCAGAGCATTTCAGCACAAGCTGCGAGTGTGAAAGGTGATGTCATATTAATGTCTCGCAAAAATTAAAGTGCCGCGTGGGCCGCAACTTCGGCTTCCAGTGCGGCCATGGTTTCGCCGCCAGCCATAAGGTCGGTGATTTCTTCCCGGGTTCTTTCACCCTTTTTGAAATCGGCGGCAATGGCACCGCGAATGAGCACAGCAAAATGATCGCCCACGGCCATGGCATGCATCACTTGATGAGTGATGAAGACAACAGCAAGGCCGCGCTTCTTAGCTTCATTCACAATGCGCAGCACGTGTGATGCCTGCTTAACACCAAGAGCAGCCGTAGGTTCATCAAGGATAAGCACACGGGCCCCAAAATGGACCGCCCGGGCAATGGCCAATGACTGGCGTTCACCACCTGAAAGTCCGCCCACCAAACGATCCCCATCATCAATCCGGGTGATGCCGAAATCGCGTACGGATTTAACTGCAATCTCGTTGGCTTTTTTGCGATCAAAAACTTTGAAGGGTCCCCAGCCTTTGGTTGGCTCAACGCCCACAAAAAAGCTGCGGCCAATGCTCATCAACGGAAACGTGCCGCCGAATTGATGTACGGTGGCGATGCCGCGTTCAGAGGCTTGGCGCGGACTGTCCAACGCCACAGGCTGACCATCCATCAAAATTTTACCTTTGGTGGGAATATAGACGCCCGACATAATCTTGATGAGTGTAGATTTTCCGGCACCATTATCGCCCAGCAAGCACAACACTTCACCGGCTTTCACTTGCAGTGAAATGTCGTTCAGCACTTCAATGGGGCCAAAGGACTTGTTGACGTTTTTCAGTTCTAAAATTGGAGCAGTCATGGTGCCTGTCCTCACTTTTTCTTAGGCGCATAAGACAGCGCCGCATTACGGAATGTGTTGTTCATCAATACAGCGATGAGCAGTAAGACACCGATGATCAAGCTGGCCCAGTTTGCGTCAAAGGATGTGAAATAAATGCCTTGGTTTACGATGGCAAACGTCAATGTGCCCAACACGATCCCGAAGACAGAACCATAGCCACCTGTAAGCAACACGCCGCCCACCACCACAGAAATAATCGCGTTGAAAATATAGGACTGACCTGCCGATACTTGCGCACTGTTGTAGAGGATGGCTTGCGAGACGCCGACAAAGGTTGCCGAAACACCGCTGACCATAAAGAGCAGAATTGTCATCCGTGATGTTGGGATGCCCGCATTTCGCGCGCTCGCTTTGTCACCGCCCATGGCCAAAATCCAGTTCCCGAATTTTGAATAATGCAACACGAATGCTAAAAGGAGTGCCACGGCGACCCACCAGAGGATTATCACTTGAAACGCACCACCGATAAAATGACCGAGCAACCACTTGGCTTCCGGTCCGGCTTTGAGTGCAACGCTCGTTGTTCCTGTCAGGATGACGGAAAAGCCCAAAGTGAGACCAGCGACTGCAAAAAGTGTACCGAGTGTCACGATGAATGAAGGTACCGCTGTACGCACAACAAGGATGCCGTTGATCAACCCGACAAGAAGCCCTATCGCCAAGGCAGCAAGAATACCCACTATGATGGGTGCGCCGTAATGTCCGGAAATGATAGCTACGGTCATTGACCCTGCGGGGATTAATGATCCAATTGAAATATCGAGTTCACCAGCGATCATCAGCAAACCAATGGGAAGGGCCACGATACCCAAGTTCGCCGCAACGTTTAGCCAACTGGCAGAACCAGAAATTGAAGCGAAATTTGTGCCGCCAAAAATTGTAAAAAATATAAAGACTGCCGCGAGGCCCAAGAACGAGCCCGCTTCAGGTCTGCGCAAAAGATTGCCAAGCGAAAAGCCTTGCGAATTGGTGTTCATGAAGATTTCTCTGGCGCTTGCACTACGGAAGTCAAAATTGGTTTTGCCTCTTGTTATACAAATTCAAATATTTGTCATCCTCGCCAAGGCGGGGATCCCGCTCGAATTCACACTCTGCGCTTTTGGCTTAGCGGGATTCCCACCTTTGTGCGAATGACGAATTTTTAGGAAGTTGTGTTTTACGCGCCACCTCAATCTTTGGTGGCGCGTCCAAGGGTTTACGTTTTAGCGATAGCCAGCTTTTGCGCCAGCCAAAGTAGCATCAATTGTTGAAGCATCAACAACACCAGGACCAGTCAAAATTGGCGCCGTTGCGAGCTTCAAGCCATAGTTGACATAAGCATCAGCCAAAGTTACCGCAAGGAATCCTTGCAACCATGGTTGTTGATCGATCGAATACAATTGAGTTCCAGCTTTAATGCGTTCTAAGCAAGTTTCGTTCATGTCGAATGAACCGAGTAGAACTTTGCCTGTCATGCTGGCTTGTTCAATGCCTACAGCAGCCGCATCAGCGTCACTTGCAGAGATTGTCACCAAACCATCAATCGTAGCATCTTTCAAAAGTGTTGCTTTGATTGCTTCAGCAACAGCAGTTGGGTTGCCAAAGCTTGAGGCTGGCAAAGGCAACTGTGTTGATTTTCCGCCACCTTTGGTGATGCCATCTGAAATGCCTTTGCAACGGTCTTCAAGGTTTTGTGCGCCTGGAACAGTGTTGACGCAAAGAACGTTCTTTGCCTTAGCAGCTGTAAAGCGTTCGCCACCTGCAAGACCAGCAGTATACTCTTCATTACCAACATAGTTCAGGGCGCCGAGTTCCTTGGCCTTGTCGCCACCGCCAGCATTGAACAGGATCACTGGAATGCCAGCCGCTTGAGCAGCCTTGATGGCTTCATCTTCTGAACCTGGGACCCAATTTGGAACCGCAATCACCGATGCTTTTTGCGAAATTGCGGTACGAACTAAGTTAGCAGCGTCGCCGCCAATGTTGTCGTAACTTTGTAATTGGAGATAGTTCACCTTACCGCCATGAGCAGCCACAACCAATGCAGCGTCATCAATACCTTTCTTCACCTTGGCGAAGAACGCATCATCAGTCTTGCCGCCAATGACGGCAATTGTAGTTTCAGCCACCGCAAATGTTGCACTGCTTGCGAGCAACGCTATTGTAGCAGCTGCGGTCATCAAAGTTTTCAATTTAGTCATCGTGGTATCCTCCCATTTTGCCATCAATTGATAGCGTTTTAAAAATTGCTTCAGGGTTGGCAGCTTTGCGCCAACTCCTTGTCTTGCATTGTAAATCGCCTCGATTTTTGAATTTTTTATTCCAGCGATGACAACAGTAGAACATTTGTTCCAAATTTTCGCAACATCAAATTCATAGAGTTTTGATGCATAAAACATCAAAATTTGCTGCATTGCGATGATAATTTGGCGATCATCTCGCTACTGCAAAATAGCTTGATTGACTTGATGGACTTTGCATCATAGTTTTTAATTTCATGGAAACACGCACACCGAAAGACTTAATAGCTCCGCACCATGCGTGGCGCGGGCCATCAATTGCAGAAATCGCGGAAGAAGCACGGCTGGGAACGGCCACGGTAGACCGCGTATTGAACGGACGCATTCACGTACGTGAAGCCACACGTCAGAAAGTTATGAGTGCTCTCAAGCGGTTAAAGCAACCTTCACCGACTCCAGTAGGTTTGCTTCTGAAGCGTATCGCGGTGCTTTCTGAATCAGGGGTGACTTTCAATTCCACTTTGGAAGTCGCTGTGACAGAATGCAGTTACGGATTTCCTGATGTTTCTCTTCAGTTCATTGGTGTTGCATCAGGTCGCGTGGAGCCGGTTAAGTTTGCGAATTTGATCGAGCGCACTGCCGAAGAATCTGACGCTCTTATTGTTGTGGCGCGTGAAGATATTGTGATTAATCGCGCAATTCGCAATGTGATCGCGCGCAAGGTGCCGGTAATTTGCCTCACATCGGATCTTCCGAATTCTGGGCGAGCGGCCTATGTGGGCAGCGACCAAACCAGTGCGGGATCAACGGCGGCCCATTTGATGGGACAGTTGGTGGGGGACCGCGCGGGTAAAATACTGCTCGTCTATTCCGCCCCTTATCGTGCCCAAGAGGAACGCGAGCTCGGTTTCAGGCGGGTGCTTCGCAATGATTTTAATCATTTGGTAATTGATGACCGGGTGAACTCCAATGACGACAGTGAACATTCTTATCGGCATGTTATTGCCTATCTCAAAGACCACGGAACGCCGGCGGGCATTTACAATACGGTGGGTGGCAATACTGGCATTGGCAAGGCGCTGAAAGAACACAATCTGGTTGGCAAGGTTGTTTTCGTTGGTCATGAGCTGAATGCCAATTCACGGCAACTGCTTGAGTCAAGTATTATGAATTTTGTGATCGGACATGATGTGCAGCTGGAAGTTGAAAGCGCAATTCGCCATGCCTTGGCTTTATTAGAACAAGACAAACCAACCCCACCGCAACAAACACGGGTACGAATTTATACGAAATATAGCTGCAATTAGGTTGGCAGTTCTGTGGCTTAATATTTAATTTGCTCAGACCAATCGCTTCGAAACCTTAGCATCGGTAAGGTCTATTTGGAATATGGGCAGTGCACATTCCTTAGAACTGTTGAGGCCGACAATCACCGGTGGCGCTAGGTTCAACGATTTTCGATAGTTCAACCGATTCTGACACGCGCTGTTAGCGTGACAGCATTACATCTTCATGTTCAATCGAAAGCCAGACTTGCGCAGACGATAATAGGAGTCACGCCAGAAGCCATAGCCCAGTTTAATGTAGCTCCAAGCGCTTGCCGCGCTTCATTTCAGCTTCTCTCACCGGGAGCCTTCCTCTAAAGGGGGCCAGAGAGGCTTTTCGCACAGCACAGGCTGGCCTGCTGAAATGCTGGCCAAGGCGTGGGGATCAGATGCAATATCTGTGGCACCTGTTGGATAAGCGATTTTTTTGGCGCGGGCTTTATTTGCGTCTCAAATCGATGGCAAGCTGATGCCCGGAAATTGCTCAGCAAAAATTCGAGCACGAACGGCACCCTTAATGCCCGCCCCCATGATGCCAAGTCGAACAGTCATTTTTGATTGATTTTGGCAACTTTAGCTTCGTAGCGCGCTTCCATTTGGGCTTGGGCTTCTTTGCTACCATCGTGCCATGTGCCGAAAAGTTTATCTAAAGCGGTAGTGCCATCGGCGTAATTCACTTCGAAATACTTGTGATGGAGATAATGCGCGTAGGCATGAGTGGCCACACCTGATTCTTTGCCCACTTCGATTCTATCAAAACCAATGTGGCCGACAACGGCACCCGTACCTGTGACTTGCAAGCCATAAAGGAACAGCAAGGGATGCGACGGCAAAATGATATGAATAAGGGAATCCGACCAATAGAGAAAATGCTCAATGGGGTGCATTGAAAGTGAAGACCATGGGCTGGGGTTCACTGAATTATGATGCACCGAATGAATATATTTGTAGAGCACTGGCACATGAATCAAACGGTGAATGCAATAAAAGTGAAACTCGTGCCAGAACGGAATGAAGAACGCGAAGAGGGCCAACCAATAGGGGTGTTCAGCAAATGTGGTCCACGGGCCAATGTGATTGCCATAGCACCACAGGCCGAAAACTTCCCATGCAGTCCAGATGGGAACGCCCGTTCCAAATGATCTAATGATGTTATCGATGTTTTGGTTTTTGAAAATGAAGACGTCGCTTGGCCTATCTGCTGGAAATTGCCCATGGAATTTGAAACGATTGCCTTGGCTACGCTTCAGATAGAGCCGCAATTCCAGAAACCCGTAAATGATCAAAACGAGAATTGAATTACGCACCATAAGGAATGTAATCCAGCCAAGGGCGAGTGTTTTTGTAGTTTCGGGGCTTGGGGTCAAATAGAAATAGAACAGCGCCGCCAGCGCCATAAACATCAAGTTCCACGGGAAGAAATAACCCTTAAGAAACTTCAATAGTTTTATCGGACTTGGCGGAAATTCAAAGTAAGGCGCAATTTGTAAATGCTCTTTCGGTGCAAAATCGCCGCGCTTATTCTTCGTGCCATATTGAAGATCGTCCATATCATTTCTCAAAATTGGTTCACTGCACAATGACCCTCCATAGCGAGTGGTATATCAGGTTGCTATTGAAATTCGCATTAAACAGCATTCCCACTGCTACTTTATCGCAGAAAATATCATTAACTACGTCGGAAGCATGTTTGCTAGTTTGACGATTTCGTCAATTTTTTCAATTGTAAAAAACCGTAAATGGCCCGTCGGTGCTTCGTCGTTCTCAAATTCCCAAAACAATTCATGGGGTATGTGGACGCCATATCCACCAGCTTTCAACATCGGGATGACGTCAGATTTTAGACTGTTGCCAGCCATCAAACCTTGCTTTGCACTCGAACCATAATATTTGAATATCCTATCGTAAACTTCAGAGGTTTTGTCCGAAACAATCTCAACACCATGGAAAAAGTCACTTAATCCAGAGGCCGCCACTTTGCGCTCCTGATCAAAGAGGTCGCCTTTGGTGATGAGGAGGAGTTTATAATCCGTATTTAATTGTTGCACCGTTTCGCGTGCACCTGGCAAAAGCTCAACAGGATGTTGAAGCATTTCACGGCCTTGGTCCAAAAGCTTAGCGATCGTTTTAGTATCAACATTCCCACCCGTCACTTCAATAGCAGTTTCAATCATCGACAGGGTGAAGCCTTTAATGCCAAAGCCATAGAATTTTAAATTCTTGCGCTCCGCCACTTGCAGGCGGGCGAGAATATGATCGGGCTCCGCTGTGTCTCCCAGCAGCTCTACAAACATAGCTTGGGTAAATTTGAAGTGGCGCTCATTGTGCCACAGCGTGTCATCGGCATCGAAAGCAATGGTGGTAAGTTTATTCATCTCTTGGCTTCGATAGCATCCATAATCAATTCGGCAATATCAGCGCCGCCAAACTTTTTTATTTGGCGAATACCTGTAGGTGAAGTGACGTTAATTTCGGTCATAAAATCGCCGATCACGTCAATACCCGTGAAAATAAGCCCCCGCTTTTTAAGATCAGGCCCGATGGCTTCGCAGATTTCATGCTCGCGTTTGGTCATTGTGGTGGGTGCAGCAACACCACCGACATGCATGTTTGAACGATTATCATGTTCAGCTGGAATACGATTAATGGCTCCAGCCACTTTTCCATCAACAAGTATAATGCGCTTATCGCCTTTGCGCACATCTGGCAGATATTGCTGGGCAATGAACGGCTCGGTGCCATAAAGTTCTGCAAACATTTCTAGCACAGATGAAAAATTCTGGTCAGTCTTGTTAGTGCGAAACACACCAGAACCACCATTGCCATACAGCGGTTTCAAAATAACATCATTATGGTGTTGGCGGAATTTTTCGAGTTCTTTCACATCACGCGTGATCAATGTGGGTGGCATGAGATCGGGAAATTTGAGAATGAAAAGCTTCTCTGGCGCATTGCGCACTTCGGTTGGGTCATTCACTACTAAGGTTCTAGGGTGGATTATATCGAGCAAATGGGTGGCCGTGGTATAGCCCATATCGAAAGGTGGGTCTTGACGCATGAGGATTGAATCTTGCGTTGAAAGATCAATGCGTTTGCGTTCCCCCAGCACAAAATGTGAACCCTTTACATCCTGCACTTTTACATCATGGCCTTCAGCAGATAAAGTTCCGCAGTCATAGGCCAGTGATTTCACATGATAGATGAACAGCGAATGGCCACGACCTTGGGCCGCCAACATTATGGCAAAAGTGGAATCGCCAGAAATATCGAAAAGTTCAATCGGGTCTGATTGCACCGCAATTTTAAGGTTCATAGTTCAGCGATCTCCCGAAAAAGCATTCTCAATATGCTTTGGCCAAAGATAGGCATTCACCGCGACAATATCAAATCGACAAAAACTTTGCGCGGCAAGGGGATCTTGCGCCATCCAGAGAGCCGCCGCCGCCGCGATACGTTTTGATTGGTAAACGGTCACCGAAGTTATGGCGTCATCGTGGGTGTTGCGGGCCTTCACCTCAATAAAAGCGGTGGTTTGGCCGCGCCGCACGATCAAGTCAATTTCACCATGATGTGATTTAAAGCGGCGAGCCAGAAGGCGGTAGCCTTTGATGCGCAATAAAATGAGAGCCGTCGTTTCCGCATGATGCCCCCGCTTTTCCGCCTTTTGGCGCTTCACTGGTCGTCGCCCTTGAGTTTCAGAATGCGTGCGTAAATTTCATCCTTGGTTAGGCCCAATGCCTTGGCTACCAAGTTCGCGGCTTTGCTGGGCGCGTGTTCAATCAGGGCCGCATTAATCGCATCTGATATTTCGTCGTTAGAAATTTCCGCTTCTTCATTTTGCGGTGGTGCTATCACCAAACAGATTTCACCTTTGACAGATTCCCGCTCCGCCAAAATTTCGCGCACCTCTGATGCTGTTCCGCGCAAAATTTCTTCATGCAATTTGGTGAGTTCGCGCGCCATGGCTATGGGGCGTTCCCCTAAAGCGGTTGTGATGTCAGCCAGTGCTTCGACAATGCGATGTGGGCTTTCAAAAGCGATGAGTGTGGAGGGAGTTTTTTTGAACGCGTTTAGAAGATCTATACGCGCTTTGGATTTTTGAGGCAGGAAGCCTATGAAAGTGAAGCAGTCCGTTGGTAAACCAGAAAGCGCCAAAGCGGTGAGCACGGCTGAGGCGCCCGGAACGCCAGTGACATCAAGGCCTTCTGCGATGCAGGACTGCACCAAACGATAACCAGGGTCCGAGACCAGAGGCACACCCGCATCACTCACCAGCGCAAAAGATTTTCCGTCTTGCAATGCTGCTATAATAGCTGGCCGCACCTTCTCGGCATTGTGTTCGTGATAGGGCTTCATGGTATTGCGAATGCCGTAGCGCTCTAATAACCGCGAAGTGACTCGCGTATCCTCACACAGAATATAATCAACTGCCGCTAAAACATTTAGGGCGCGAATAGTAACATCACCCAAATTGCCGATCGGAGTGGCCACCACATGCAAGCCAGCATCAACGCTTTGGGCTTCGAAGCGCGCCGTTCCGATGTGGTAGCTGCGCTCAACCATTCAGTTCACGAATAATGGCGTTGAGAATGGGTCTGCCGCGTGGTGTGGCCATCAGGCGACCTTTATATTGCTTAACAAAGCCGAGACCTTCGAGGCCAGCAATTTTGAAACGATCCAGAGGCACACCTGCTAGTCTTTCATATTGCGTCATATCAATGCCTTCAGTGATGCGCATTCCCATGAGCAGGTATTCTGGGGCTTGCTCAACCTTTGTCAATGCCGTTTCTTCCACAAAACCGTGGCCTCGGGTGTTCACCAATTGTCGCCAGGTTTCTGGGTGCTTTTCCGTGCTGATCGCCAAACGATGATCACCTGCACTTATTCTGCTATGGGCTCCGGGACCTGCGCCAGCATATTCGCCATAACGCCAATATGTGAGGTTGTGCAGGCTCTCGTAGCCGCTCGCTGCGTGGTTCGAAATTTCGTAGGCGCCTAGACCATGCTTATCTGTAAGTTCTTGCGTGATGTCATAGAGCGCTGCGGCCGTGTCATCATCTGGAATGACCAGAGAGCCCGCTGCTTGGAGATCAAAATAGCGTGTCTCTGGTTCAATGGTGAGTTGATAGAGCGACATATGGCCTTCCTGTTCGGAAAGAGCTTGGGCTAACTCTCTGCGCCACATCTTATAATCTTGTCGAGGCCGCGCATAAATCAGATCAAAACTCACACGCGGAAAAATTTTAACAGCTAGGCGAAACGCATTGAGCGCTTCATTCGGCGTATGCTGGCGCCCAAGCGCCTTCAGGTCATCTTCCACCAAAGATTGGACCCCGACGGACACGCGGTTGACACCTGCGGTGCGGTATCCGCGAAAATTTTCGGCTTCCGCGCTGGTGGGGTTGGCTTCGAGGGTGATTTCCGCTGTTTCAGAAACCGACCACAGTGATGCAATGCTTTGCAATACGTGATCGACTGCTGCAGGCGGCATAAGTGAAGGCGTGCCGCCACCAAAGAAAATGCTATTCACTGTTTTACCCAAGGATCTCTGCTGCAACCATTTCAACTCTTGTACAATCGCTTGCGCGAAACTCATATGATCAACTGCATCATGGCGCACATGGCTGTTGAAATCACAATAGGGACATTTTGCCTTGCAGAAAGGCCAGTGAATATAAATTCCGAAATCAGAAGAGGTCACTGAGTAATTTCTCCAGCGCACGAGCACGGTGCGAGAGCGTGTTCTTTTTTTCGTGAGTCATTTCTGCAAAAGTCTGGTGCTGGCCATCTGGCACAAACACGGGGTCATAACCATGTCCCAACGTGCCGCGCGGTGGCCATGCCAAAGTTCCGGCAACCACTCCTTCATAATAGCGCTCGACGCCATCAGGCCACATTACACAGAGTGTGCATTTGAATTGCCCCTTGCGCTGTGCTGGAGTTACAGCGCCTGCGGCTTGGAGTTTTTCTTCCACAAGCCGCATCGCCATATTCCAATCGCGCGTTGGGCCCGCCCAGTCTGCGGTATAAACACCAGGGTCACCATTCAACGCATCAACGCACAAGCCTGAATCGTCCGAAATAGAAATCAAGCCCGAATGCGTCATCGCAAACAGAGCTTTGATGCGAGCGTTGCCGCGAAAATTATCTTCAGTTTCTTCGGGTTCAGTCAGGCCTAAGCCACCAGCTGAAAATGTAGTCACACCATGGGGTTTCAACAATTCGGCAAACTCTTCAAGTTTGCCTTTGTTGTGCGTAGCGATAACGATCTTTTCGTTGGTCAGTTTGCGGATCACTTCAGCACGGCTTTCTGCATCTCAACTAAAGTTTTAATGCCGCCATTGGCGAGGCCCAAAAGCTGCAGCAGCATATCTTGGCTAAAGGGTTCGCCTTCGGCTGTGCCTTGCACTTCAATGATGCCGCCTGATCCGGTTATGACAAAATTCGCATCTGTCTCAGCCGTTGAGTCTTCATCATAGTCCAAATCTAAAACCGCTTGGCCACCATGGACGCCACAGGAGATCGCAGCCACGTGATCCTTAATCGGTGAAACTTTGAACATGTCGCGGGCCATCATCCAGCTGATGCAATCCTGCAAAGCAATAAAGCTTCCGGTGATTGCGGCGGTGCGGGTGCCGCCATCGGCTTGGATCACATCACAATCTAAACTAATCTGGCGTTCACCTAAAGCCCTCATATCAACAACAGCCCGAAGCGAACGGCCAATGAGGCGTTGAATTTCTTGCGTGCGACCAGATTGTTTGCCGGCCGCTGCTTCGCGCTTCACGCGGTCACCCGTGGCACGTGGTAACATGCCATATTCCGCCGTCACCCACCCCTTGCCGCCTCCCTTGAGCCATGGCGGAACGCGTTCCTCCAACGAGGCGGTGCAGAGCACATGCGTATCACCAAACTTCACAAGGCATGAGCCTTCGGCGTGCTTGTTAACGCCACGCTCAAAGCTAACAGCACGAAGTTCATCATTTTTACGTCCCGATGGGCGCATGGTATAACCTTTCAAATTTAAAAGGGCGTTCTAGCTGGGAATTCTGTGAGTTGGAAGGGAGGCCTTCACAAGGCCTTGTAGAAAAACATAGTGGGATCGAGCTTACCATCGCCGGAATAAGCATAATTGGGGATGGTGCCTACGGGGGTGTAGCCCATTGTGCGATAGAATTTCTCAGCGCCGCCACCAGCAACGGTGTCAAAGGTAATGAGCTTTAACCCCAGTTCTATGGCCTTGCGTTCGACAGCGAGCACCAAAGCCGAGGCCACACCCTGTCGCCGTGAGTCACGATGCACGAGCAGTTTTGCGACATCGGCGCGGTGTGGCTGATTGGGCGCCCAAGCTCTTTGCAACATGACTGTGCCGGCGATCTTGGTAAATTTTTCTTTTTCGCATACAAAGATGAAAGTCTTGCCAGCGTCCACATCGGCCAATTGGTTTTGCCAATAGGTTTCGGCATCATCTTTTGAGAGCGGATGCATAAAACTCACGCCTGCTCCTGATGCCACTGCATCAATCAAGATTTCTGCAAGGCGCGGCAGGGCTATTTTCGCTTCTTCCGCGCCAAGACTGCGCACAAGCATTTAAGCCAAAACTTCCATTTTTGCTGGGGTAGAATTGGCATTCAGCTTGTAAACGATCGGCACGCCCGTTTCTAATTCGCGTTTCAAAATTTGTTGGGGCGTTAAGCCTTCAATGGCCATAATCAGTGAACGCAAGGAGTTACCATGAGCGGCGACTAGCACAGTTTTACCGTCCAGCACGTGCGGTTGAATCATGTGCATGTAATAGGGCAATGACCGCGCCAATGTATCTTTCAGCGATTCGCCACCTGGAGGTGGCACATCATAAGACCTGCGCCAAATCAACACTTGCTCTTCGCCCCATTTGGCGCGGGCATCATCTTTGTTGAGGCCCGTGAGTTCGCCATAATCGCGCTCATTCAGAGCTTCGTCGCGGGTTTCAGACAAACCAGTTTGGCCGAGTTCTGCGAGAATAAGTTTCAGAGTGTGCTGGGCCCGCGTGAGCGCTGAGGTGAAGCAGAGATCAAACTTCAGGCCCTTGGCTTTCAAGCGTAGGCCCGCTGCTTTAGCTTCCTCAATGCCTTTGGGAGAGAGATCAGGGTCTTTCCAACCGGTAAACAGGTTCTTCAAATTCCAATCGCTCTGACCATGACGGACCAGCACCAAAGTTCCACTCATTTCAATCCAATCCTAAAACATCATTCATATTATAAAGTCCGGGCTTTTGCCCCTTGCACCACAAAGCAGCTTTCACAGCGCCATAAGCAAATATATCACGGCTCTCAGCCTTGTGAGAAAGTTCAATGCGTTCGGCGGCACCGGCAAACATCACCGTGTGTTCACCCACAACCGAGCCGCCGCGCAAAGTGGCAAAGCCAATATCGCCTGCAACGCGGGCCCCCGTATGACCATCGCGGGAACGCACGGAATGGTCTTTCAAATTAATCTTCCGGCCATCAGCAGCAGCTTGACCGAGCAGCAAAGCGGTGCCGGATGGAGCATCAATTTTGAGTTTATGGTGCATTTCTAAAACTTCAATATCGAAATCATCACCCAAAGCAGCAGCAACCTTCTTGACGATATTTTCAAGAATATTAACACCGAGCGAATAATTACCAGTCTTCATTATGACTGTAGATTTGGCAGACAGGCGGATTACATCCATACCCGCTTCATCGATACCCGTTGTACCAATCACGTGGATTTTTTTCATTGCCGCTGTTTGATTAACGAGAGCAAGAGTAGCAGCAGGCACTGTGAAATCAATGATGCCATCAACGTTTTTCAGCACAGCTATAGGATCATCGCTTATCAAAATATTCAGCGCGCCAATGCCTGAAAGCACGCCCATGTCCAAGCCAATATTAAGTGATCCCTTGGCCTCAAGCCCACCCGCAATTTCGCAGCCCGTGGTTTGATGGACGATGCGGGTCAGCACCCGTCCCATCCGGCCGCCAGCTCCGGCTATAGCGAGTTTAAATGTCATAGTGGGAGTTTAGCAACGAGGAATGAGAATTGGAAGTGTTGCTGTTACCCCTCCTGATGGTGAGGCAAAGCCTTCAGTGGCTTTGCCCACTTGTTTGCCATTAGCTTTGAAGAAGCAGCGCCAGCGAAATTCGCCGCGCTTATCTTTGTAAACAACCAGTTCATAGTCAGCCCTCTTGAAGTCCCCTGTTTGATCCGTCTGCTCTGCGGATTCGAGGCCGGAAGACGGTGCGGGATTAAGGTCTTGCCGAGGGGGTTAGCCTTCAGCTTTTGAAACGCCCACCATAGCGGGGCGCAGGCAACGATCACCCACGGCATAGCCAGGTTGTAATTCCTGCATCACAATGCCGGGTGGCTTTTCTGACGTGGGAATTTCAAAAATTGCTTGGTGATAATTGGGATCAAATTTCTGGCCCACAGTTTCCAGCTTGCGAATGCCGTGGCGCTGGAACACTTGCAACAATTCGCGCTCGGTCACTTCCACACCCGAAATCAAATTCTGCTCAGCTTCACCCGCGCGGTCTCGTTCTTCAGCGGGAAGAGCCTGCAGAGCGCGGCCCAAGTTATCCGACACAGTAAGAAGATCACGGGCAAAACTGGTGGCCGCATATAAAGTGGTTTCGGCTTTCTCACGTTCGGTGCGCTTGCGCAGGTTTTCCATTTCGGCCGCAAGCCGCAGCAGGCGATCTTTGGAAGCGGCTACTTCGTCTTTTAAAGCTGCGATTTCCGCGTCTCGCGGATCATCTTCTGCATTCAAAGCTTGGTTTAGGGCATCGGCGGCCAAAATATCGTCGGCGCCTGCTTCAGCCTTATCGTGGTCATTAGTCATGAGGTTATCCGGTTCAAATTGATTTATAAACGCGATATCGGCGGAAAGGTTGCAAAAATCAAGAGAGCAATCGTCCGACCACCTTAGCGGTATAATCCACCATCGGAATAATGCGAGCATAATTGAGCCGTGTTGGACCAATAATACCGAGGACGCCGACGATTTTTTCCTCGTCATTCTTGAAAGGCGCTATGATCAACGATGAGCCGGACATGGAAAAGAGTTTGTTTTCGGAGCCAATAAAAATCCGTACACCGTCGGCCTTTTCTGCGAGGCCCAGAATATCAACAAGGTCGCGCTTGTTTTCAATATCATCAAAGAGTTTGCGGATACGTTCGAGATCAGCAAGAGCACCTGGCTGTTCCAAAAGATTAGCCTGGCCTTTGACGATCAGATTTTTTGAATCAGGATCATTGCTACCCGACCATACGGCCATACCTGTTTCTACCAGACGGGCGGAAAGATCATCAAGTTCGGTACGGAGGCCCTTCATTTCGGCAGCCACCAGTTTTTGTACTTCATCAATGCTGCGGCCTTGGCCTTTGGCCGAGAGATAGTTGGTAGCGCGGATAAATACCGAAGCGGGAAGGCCTGCAGGAACATCGATTACTCGGTTTTCTACGGCTCCATCTTCGCTGACCAAAATGACGAGGGCACGACCCAGTGAAAGATTCACAAACTCAATATGTTTTAGCCTGCTGTTGAATTTCGGCGACATCACAACGCCAGCGCATTGTGACAGACCAGAAAGCATGGTGGAAGCTTCCCCCAACACATCCTCATAACGACGGTTGCGGTTTGAAGCTTTGACTTGGGCGTCGATGTTGGCGCGTTCGACAGAATTAATGGCCCCCACTTCAAGCAATGCATCAACAAAAAAGCGCAAACCGGCTTGCGTTGGTATCCGGCCTGCCGAAGTGTGGGGCGAATAAATCAGGCCTGAATCCTCCAAATCCATCATCACATTTCTAATTGAGGCAGGCGACAGGCCAGAAGGCAAGGCTTTAGAAATCGAGCGTGACCCCACCGGTTCGCCCGTTTCTAGATAGGTATCCACAAGTTTGCGGAATATTTCACGGCTGCGCTGGTCAAGACCAGCGATGCCAGAAAGCCTTTCGTCAAGAAACGGTTTGGTCGGAACTATCGTCATAGGACATATATAGGGGGAAAAACTCTATCCCGCCAGTTGTCCGGCCTCCCACCCTAAAATTGCTCTTTTGCGCGTGAGTCCCCAATGATATCCGGTGATGTTGCCGGATTTTCCGAGTACGCGGTGGCATGGCACCACAAAAGATATAGGATTTCGACCGATTGCGGCTCCCACCGCACGAGCGGCCTTGGGTTTTTCGATTGAGGCAGCCAAATCGCCATAGGAAACGGCACGGCCCATCGGGATTTTGAGGAGAGATTCCCAGACCCGAATTTCAAAATCGCTGCCGATAAAAGTAATCCGCAAAGGCTGGCCATCGCGCCACTTGTCAGGGGCAAAGATGCGCGCTGCATAAGGTGCCGTTTTGGCAGAGTCTTCCGCATATTTGGCATTGGGCCAGCGCCTCTGCAAGTCATAGAGGGCAGCGGCCTGTTTACCTTCGTCACAAAACCCCATGCCGCAAAGGCCATGGTCAGTCACCATCACCACGGCCAAGCCAAAAGGCGAGGGATGAAAACCATGATATATTGTAAGACCTGCGCCTTTGGATTTATAAGCGCCAGGCGACATGCCTTCATGCGTGACAAAAAGATCATGCAAGCGCCCGGGGCCAGACATTCCAACCTCCAATGACGTTTCCAAAATCGTGGCCGAGTCTTTTAGCATGGCACGAGCATGATCAAGCGTCAGAGCTTGCAGAAAAGCTTTTGGGGTAAGCCCCGCCCAACGCGTAAACAAGCGTTGTAATTGTTCTGGAGAGAGACCCACTGGTTGCGCCAAATCTTCCAAAGATGGTTGTTCGCGCCAATTTTCATAAAGTTGAGCCAAAACGGCTTGGACTTTATGATAATCTTCGAGTGATGAATGTTCCATCACCTGAAACTAGAATAGTCGGGAGACATAAGCCACCCGATTTCCGCTTTAGACGTGAGGGCTCGCCAGCGCGCGCTTAAGTTCCTCGGCTAAGGATTGCCGCTCTTCTGCACCCAGAAAAGAAGCTATTTCGGTCGCTTTTCCGCTTGAGATCAAAAGCAATCTTCCTACTATTTCGCGGGCATCATCATATTCGAGTTTCACACGGAGCCACCGCCGGTTAAAACTAGCCTTTGTCGGTTCTTCCTGCTGTTTTTGTTTGACCAGCGTCACTTCGTCACCAGAGATGACAATCTGTTCTGAGCACAGCGCAGCTTTATTGTTAGCTTTGAAAGCCCACCACACCAAGGCTACATCAAGCCCTAAAAATCCGAACACCGGCCAAGCGCCAAGCTTGTAGAAAAAAGCTGCTATGATGAGATTGAGCACAATTACCCAATTAAAAAGAATCTTAAAGGCCGGACCCCTCAATGAACGGTGCGGTGTTAGCGTGACTGACCAAGATTGAGTATTATGCAAAGCCATAATTTCATTCTACGGTGCCCCTACAAACTTAGAACCGTGACAGAGTGAACCATGCCCCGCCGCCTTAAAGCTCCCGACATCGAAGAAATTTTTAGGCGGTTTTGCGCCGCTAACCCTGAGCCCAAAGGTGAACTTCATTCAGTGAATGATTTTACTTTTTTGGTGGCTGTGGTTCTTTCCGCACAAGCAACCGATGAGGGCGTGAATAAAGCCACAAAACCGCTTTTTGCCAAAGCTGACACGCCAGAGAAAATTGTTGCTATGGGCGAGGAAAAACTGCGTGACGCCATTAAGACTATTGGACTTTATAAAATGAAGGCCAAAAATGTGATTGAACTTTCGCAAGCCCTAATTGCTAAACATGACAGCAAAGTTCCATCGACGCGGGGAGAACTGGAAGCGCTATCTGGTGTGGGTCGAAAAACCGCCAATGTGGTTTTGAACATTATTTTTGGCGAGCCGACCATCGCTGTCGACACGCATTTATATCGTTTGGGCAACCGCATTAGTTTTGCATCCGGTAAAACTCCGATGGAAGTTGAAACGAAATTACTCAAAGTCATTCCGAAACCATATCTGAAGAATGCCCACCATTGGTTGATTCTGCATGGACGCTATGTTTGTAAAGCCCGTAAACCAGAATGCTGGCATTGCGTTATAAATGATATTTGTCAGTTCAAACCGAAGAGCGCTGCACCGCTTTGAAGATATGTACAAAGAAAGACGTGGCAAATAGCGGCACGACCAGATTGACAACTGGGACCATCGCGAGCCCTGCTGGAATTACACCGGCGAGATAAATTTTTACGAAGTGTTTTTTGCGCAAAGCGCTTGCTGCTGATGGTGACATAAAACGAGTGGCAGCCATTTCAAAATATTCCCGGCTGAGCAAATAGGCATTGCTGGCCAGAATAAGAAGTAAACCAAAGCCTGCGAAAAAGACCAGCGGAAACACCACAACATTTACCGCAAATCCAACCAGTGCAAATTGAATGCCAAATATCAGTGCGGTGAAAGTTGAAAGTGTTGCGCCTTTTTTGTCTTGTGGATAATGACGCTGCTCAACACGAGAAGCAATCCAATCCAGAAACAAACCGGCAAAAATCGCCGTCACTGGCGCCATCAAAAAGGAGAAGGCCGCGATCAAGCCGATGCCAGTGCCAAGCGCAATTACTGTTTGGAGCCAAGGCCAAGGCACCAAAGTGAGAAATGAAAGCAGCGTTTCGACGCCGATCAAAACGGCAATAAAGAGGCCGACTGTCAATCCTATAGATTTCCACAACACCCCCCTAAATTCAGGCGAGGTCACATCGTTAAGGGCTTTCAAAACAGCGTTTATCATGCTGGATTTAAGTAGGTCGTCCATCTTGTTTATACAAGGGCGTTCGGCTAGGGGGGCAGAAACAATTACGGACCTTGCAGATATGAATGTAGCAAAATTCGACGTCCTCGCCATTGGTAACGCAATTGTCGATGTAATTACCCAAGTCGATGAGGGCTTTGTTGAGCGCGAAAAACTAGTCAAGGGCTCGATGAACCTGATTGATGAAGACCGCGCTGAACAGCTTTATGCGGTGATGGGTCTAACGACCGAAATCTCTGGCGGATCAGCCGGAAATACAGCTGCAGGTGTGGCATGTTTTGGTGGGCGGGCGGCCTATTTTGGTAAAGTAAAGGATGATCAACTCGGTAATATTTACCGCCACGACATGCGCGCCCAAGGTGTTACTTTTGATACGCCAGCAGCAAAAGAGGGTCCGGCGACCGCGCGCTCGTTTATTCTAGTAACGCCTGATGCCGAGCGCACCATGAACACCTATCTCGGCGCTTGTGTTAATCTTTCAACTGTTGATGTTGATCCTGTCATCGTGAAGGCTTCAGCTGTGACATATATGGAAGGCTATTTGTGGGATAAACCTGAAGCCAAGGAGGCCTTTCGACTTGCGGCAAAAATTGCGCGGGCCGCTGGAAGACTGACGTCGATCACACTTTCAGATTCATTCTGTGTGGAACGGCACCGCGAGAGCTTTTTGGATCTGATTAAGAATCATATCGACATTGTTTTTGCCAATGAAAGTGAAATCAAATCGCTCTATAAGACTCAGAGTTTCGACGGGGCCGTGGCTGAAATTAGGCGTGATTGTCCGATGGCGGCGCTTACACGATCGGAAAAAGGGTCACTGATTGTTCGTGGCGATGAAACGATTGATTCACTCGCACACCCCGTTTCCAAGGTTGTTGATGTGACAGGAGCAGGTGACCTTTATGCAGCTGGATTTCTATTTGGCTTCACTAAAAATTTAGACCTCAAGCGCTGCGCCAATCTTGGCAGTTTGGCAGCGGCAGAAGTCATCTCCCATACTGGTGCTAGGCCCGCACTGAACCTAAACGCCCATGCTGTGAAACTTGGATTGATCTAAATTTGCAAGCTTGAACCAATAGCGCTGAACTTGGCCGACAAAGCGGTCGTGATGTAGGGTTCGATAATCAAAATGGCGACGGCCATAGCCGCAGCGATCATCCCATATTCAATGGCTGTTGCTCCTGATTCGTCACGTAAAAAATTCTTCATATTGGTTTCCCCTAAATGATTTTAAACTAGATCATTGAAGAAACTCTAGAACGAAGATTCACATCGCTATAGTTACAAGCTAGATATGGTTTCTAATACATAAATTGAATCAACGCAATTATGAGAAAAAATGAGATTGTCTTAAACCTTCAAACTCGAACCTATTGAGCTGAACGTGGTCGACAATGCAGTCGTAATATAAGGCTCAATTATGATGAGGCACACCGCCATTGCAGCTGCAATCAAACCATACTCAATTGCTGTAGCGCCAGATTGGTCTTCAAGAAATTTCTTCATCCCAAAACTCCACTTACCCTAAATCCATCGCCCACATCAGCCCAGTGTGAGATTACAATTAGTTTAGCTCGGATTAAAAAAAGGTAAACGAATGCGTTCCACAAATTGATTTACACGTCTAGGTGAAGAACTAAGATTTAGAGTCACTATCGCGTTAATGTCCTCGCCCTTGCCAATTGATCCTAATTCTGCTTTATCCAGCCACATCCAAGCTTTATTGTTGGGATTTCACGTCGCCTGGCCTGTTAGGGCATGCCATGGCGGCTAATTTAATGCTTATTATACAAGGACTTAGCAAAATGCCCAAAATGAAGACAAAGTCGTCTTGTAAGAAGCGGTTTAAAATGACTGCCTCTGGCAAGCTGCGCGCTGGTGCTGCTGGCAAACGCCACGGCATGATCAAGCGCTCGAACAAAACCATTCGCAACCAACGCGGCACAATGATCCTCGCTCCAGGTGATGCAAACCTGTTGCGCGTTCACATGCCTTACGCACGCTAAGGGAGGGATATAAATGTCTCGTACCAAAGGCGGGGTTGTTGCCCGCAAATCACACAAAAAAGTCATCAAGGCGGCGAAGGGTTATTTCAACCGTCGCAAAAACATTTTCCGCGTTGCCGTTCAGGCCGTGGAAAAAGCTGGCCAATATGCTTACCGCGATCGCCGCACCAAGAAGCGCAACTTCCGCGCTTTGTGGATTCAGCGCATCAATGCGGCAACCCGTGAACTTGGGCTGACTTATGGCCGATTTATTTATGGCCTGGACAAGGCCGGGATCGAAGTGGACCGCAAGGTTCTCGCTGATCTTGCTGTGCATGATGCAGCGTCTTTCGCTGTTCTGGTTGAAAAATCCAAGGCTGCTCAAATAGCCGCTTAATAAGCAATTTCCGTTTGGAAATTGCTGTTGACCACAAGCACAGTAGTACGGCACCTTGACCGGGCATTTTTAGCGTTTACACGCTAGGTGTCCGGTCTTTTCATTTTCAGGAATAACATGTCATTAGAACAAGACATTCTCGCCCAAATTTCTGCGACCACTGATGAAGTTGCGGTTGAAGCTATTCGCGTTTCGGCTTTGGGCAAAAAGGGTTCGATTTCTGATCAGATGTCGGGCCTTGGCAAAATGGCACCCGATGAGCGCAAAGCCGCCGGCGCTGCGCTCAATGTTCTCAAGGATAAAGTTTCAGAAGCTCTTGCTGCTCGCAAGGCTGTTTTGGGTGAAGCCGCTTTAGAAGCACGACTGCTCACTGAAAAAATTGATGTGACTCTTCCCATCCGTCCACAAAATTCCGGCACCATTCATCCCGTTTCGCAAGTGTGGGAAGAGGTGGTGCAGATTTTTGGCGATCTTGGATTCAGCGTCGCCGAAGGCCCTCATATTGAAGATGATTTTCACAACTTCGATGCGCTCAACATGCCGCCAGACCATCCGGCCCGCCAAGAGCATGACACATTTTATTTCAACGAAAAGCCCGATGGCAGCCGCAAAGTTTTGCGCACGCACACCAGCCCAGTGCAAATCCGCACCATGCTGTCATCCAAGCCGCCGATTAGAATTATCGCCCCCGGCCGTACCTTCCGCTCAGATTCGGACATGACGCACACACCGATGTTCAACCAGGTCGAAGCCTTGGTGATTGACGAGACCACGCATCTTGGCAATCTCAAATGGATTCTCGAAGAATTCTGCAAAGCGTTTTTTGAGATCGACACTGTGAACATGCGCTTCCGCGCCTCACATTTTCCCTTCACGGAGCCTTCGATGGAAGTGGATATTCAGTATGCCAGAGAGGGTGGCGTGTTGAAGCTGGGTACGGGCGACAAGTGGATGGAAATTTTAGGCAGCGGCATGGTGCACCCCAATGTGATCCG
>JANMWK010000056.1:0-4272 GCA_031393975.1 Hyphomicrobiales bacterium | reverse complement strand
TTTGTTATTGGCGTGGCTGACCTGGTGGCCTGATTGCCAGCCTTTGCCAGTGAGTTCGCAACGACGCGCCATGATAATCTCCATACAAAAGAACGAGCCGGAAAGTGGTTCCGGCTCCTGTTGCGGTTCCTATAGGCGGCGTTTTTCGCAAGGTCAAGCGAGGCATTGCGACTCTTCACTCCATATGAAAGAATCTCGGCTTTCCAGCTCTGGGACAAATGGTTAATACTGACCGCGGATTATGGCCTGCAGGGCGATCATAATCGGAACCGGCTTGCGATACTTATCCACAGGCCCACTACCTATAGCGTGAACAAAACCAGAAAAGCAGCCAAACCGCGATTCGGGCGGTGTATGTTCCAGTAGTGGAACGCTTCGTTAACTTTGGGGCGTGATGCAACTAAGGCTGTTCAGGATTCAATTAACCTTCAACGCTTAATGGTTAATATCCTCATTCGGTCGTCATTCCCGCGCAAGCGGGAAACCAACTTTGTGCAGCGAACTTGAAAGGAAGTTGGGTTCCCGCCTGCGCGGGAATGACGGATATAAAGGGAAATAAGCAATTCTCTAGTATCCGACCCAACAAGAACAAATCCTGAATCTGTTCCCATCAGCGATTCGGGCGCGGTTCGTTCACCTTTGAATCTAAACAAAAACCAACTGCTTCAAATTGAAACATTAGTTGGGGAGAATGTTTTGGTTCAAGTGAAATAGGTTCGTTGGATCATATTTACGTTTTACGTCTTGAAGTCGCGCATAGGGCTCTGCACCAAAAGCATCGCGCACAAGGTTTGCGCCCTCCCCATGCCCTGGGAAATTCAAATACATGCGGCCAGTGGAATGCTTTTGCATCGCATTCCAACTGCTGCGCACCCAATCCATGTTGGCCTTGTCGTCGGCTGCATCGGCCCAGACACCATCGAAACTAACCATGTAAGGCATGGAACGATCGCCAAATGCTGTAGCATCTGAAGTAATCCTTTGCACCGCGCCCCCAAACTTCCAGATTGATGAAATCGTCAAATCAGACGGTCGCAAGGTCATCAATGAGGTAATGTCGCGAACAACATTTTCGCCCAGCGTCTTTATATAAGTCGCCTTCCAATAGCAGCGATATTTTCCCTTCGGAAACAAAGTGTCATAAGCAGACTGAATAGCGCGGTAGCTCATACGCCCACTGAAATCGACAAGGGGCTCGCCAAAATTTCGCAATGGCTGCGTCAGCTTTTCACCTTCATCAGCGGGACCGTCATAGACATGTGCGAGGGCGATGACACGACGGCCCCACGCGTGTTCAGGAATTGAAGGGTCACTTGGTAGTGTGGAAAACTCAACAAGACCACTCAACTTGTCTGGCGCCGTTTTCATAAATTCGCGCCATAAGGGAATGATTTCGGCAGCTCGTTCTTCAGGATAGGCCGGAGCGCAGAACATCAACTCTGGTTCAATGGCATGGAGTTTGAATTTGAAATTGACGACCACTCCAAAATTACCGCCACCGCCGCGCAGTCCCCATAAAAGGTCAACATTTTCATTTTCACTGGCGTGGATGAGCGTTCCTTCTGAAGTTATAACATCAGCAGCAATTAGATTATCGCAGCTCAAGCCGTGGCTGCCTCTCAGCCAACCAATGCCGCCTGAAAGTGTAAGCCCCGCGACGCCAGTGTCTGAAATCAGCCCGCCGGGTGTTGCGCGACCAAATACTGTGGTTGCGGCATCCACGTCACCCCAATTGGCGCCACCTTCGACATCGGCACTGCGAAGATCGGCAGCAACCCGAACCCCATTCATCAGTGATAAATCTATCATCAATCCACCGTCACACACGGCATATCCCGCTACATTGTGACCACCCGCACGGATGGCAATGGCAAGGCCATTATCCCGCGCAAAACAGACCGCAAGAGCAACATCACCTGCATTAAGACAGCGTGCGATCAAAGCCGGTTTTCGGTCTATCATCCCGTTCCAAATAACCCGCGTGGAATCATAATTTGGATTCGAAGGCTCGATGAGTTCACCACGCATTTGCGAACGCAGTGCAACAATCGTTTCAACACTAAGCTTTGCCATTTTCTGTTCCTCTAACACAATGCAATTAGGCTAGATCAATTGAAGCATAGTCGCTAAAGTCATTAATGTTGAAAGACGGTCATTTCCGCCATGCCCAAATCGAATAGACAATTAAATGTCGCGATCCTCGCCGTTCCCGAAGTAACAGCATCGGCACTCTTTGGCATGTTTGATGTATTTTCTTCACCCGGCAGAGACTTCACCTTCATAACCAGCGGCACAGCGGGTGAGCAAAAAATGCTCCCTTTCATTGTGTCCAAGGGCACTGAAAGTTTTGCTGCGGCTAACGGCATTGTCATAAATCCTCATTATAGCTTTGAGAATTGCCCCCTTCCCGACATCGTCTGCATCCCCGATTTTTTCGTAGATCCAACTGGAAATGTGCATGGTCAATATGAGGCTGAAGCGAATTGGTTGAAACAAGTCCACGCGTCAGGCGCAATGTTGGCGAGCGCGTGTTCGGGCGCAGTGCTGTTGGGTGAAGCTGGTCTGTTGGCAAATTGCGAAGCCACAATTCATTGGGGCTATGCAAAAATGCTCTCAAAAAACTATCCCAGCATAAAAGTAACATCTGGCAAATCGCTCGTTATGAGTGGTGAGTCCCAACGCATTCTAACCGCTGGCGGTGGTTCAAGCTGGCAAGATTTGGCGCTATATCTCATCGCTCGTTTTGTAGGGCTAGAAGACGCTATTCAAGTTGCACGGGTTTATATGTTGCAGTGGCATGACCTTGGCCAAAAGCCATTTGCTTCACTGATGTATTTTCGCCAGACCGAAGACGCCACCATCAATCGATGCCAAGAATGGGCAGCATTGAATTACAAACAATCCGCGCCAGTACAAACACTCGTAAAATTATCAGGTCTTCCGCCACGCAGTTTTGACCGCCGTTTTAAATCTTCCACCGGCATGACCCCCTTGGACTATGTACACGCATTGCGGCTTGAGGAAGCCAAGCAAATGCTTGAAACCAGCGACCTGCCAATTGAAGAAATTGCAAGTGAGACAGGCTATGAAGACACAAGTTTTTTCGGGCGACTATTTCGCCGCAAAGTGGGGCTTACACCTAATCAATATCGAATGCGGTTCAGCTCTCTGAGTCGTGCGCTCAAAGCAATTTAAGGCATTTCGTAATTGCACAACGTACATTTCACACATAAATAGCCCCCATGCCAGCCCATCGCCCCGTTACTGCCGTCTTGGGCCCCACCAACACCGGTAAAACCCACCTCGCTGTCGAGCGCATGTTAGGCCATGGCAAAGGCATGATTGGTTTGCCGCTGCGCCTGCTGGCCCGCGAGATTTATGACCGCGTGCGTCTGAAGGTTGGCGATCACCAAGTGGCATTGATCACTGGCGAAGAAAAAATCGTGCCGGCTGATCCACGTTATTGGGTCTGCACGGTAGAAGCCATGCCGCCAAATATTGAAGTGCCGTTTCTTGCAATTGACGAAGTACAACTTTGCGCTGATTTCGAACGTGGCCATATTTTTACAGATCGCGTGATGAACAGGCGGGGCCTCGAAGAAACCATGTTGCTGGGTGCGGGCACGATGCGGCCTATCCTCGAAAAGCTTCTTCCACAAACAACTTTTGTCACGCGACCTCGCATGTCGAAACTCTCTTATGCAGGCCAGAAAAAGCTCTCCCGCCTGCCCCGCCGTTCAGCCATCGTCTGCTTCACCGCCGAAATGGTATATGCCGTCGCCGAACATATTCGAACCCAGCGCGGCGGAGCTGCCGTCGTCATGGGCGCACTCAGCCCCCGCACTCGCAATGCACAAGTGGCTCTCTATCAATCAGGCGATGTTGATTATCTGGTAGCCACGGATGCCATCGGCATGGGCCTGAATATGGATGTCGATCACGTGGCCTTCGCCGCGACTCGCAAATTTGATGGCTTTCAATTTCGCAATCTCAACCCCGGTGAGCTAGGCCAAATTGCAGGCCGTGCTGGTCGGTTTATGAAAGACGGTACATTTGGGGTGAGTGTTGAGGCCGAACCTTTCGATCAAGAAATGATCGACCGTCTCGAAAATCATAATTTCGATTCTGTGCGCACTTTACAATGGCGCAACCGTGATCTTGATTTCCGGTCGCTTGATGGTCTGCGCAAAAGCCTAGGCTATCTGCCAAAAATTGATGGCCTAACCCGCGCTCAAAATTCTTCGGATGTGACAGCACTTGAGGCAATATGCC
>JANMWK010000029.1:0-9318 GCA_031393975.1 Hyphomicrobiales bacterium | reverse complement strand
GGCATGGTGGGCACCGCCACCCGTGATGGAAGGCGGCTGATCATGGTGGTGGCCGGATTAAATTCGATCAATGATCGCAAAACTGAAGCGCAAAAACTATTGGATTGGGGCTTCAATCAGTTCAAAACCATAGACCTCTATGAAGCAGGCGAAACTGTATCCAAAGCCCGCGTATGGGGTGGCACCGAGCGCTGGGTCAACTTGATCACGGCCAACACATTTAAAGTGGCGCTGTCACCACAAGAGCAAGCCAAGGCCGAAGTGAAAATGACTTATACTGGCCCCTTAATTGCCCCTGTAAAATTGGGTCAGCAAGTGGGTATGGTACGTATTCTTATCGACGGCAAATCCGTGTCGGATGTGCCTTTGGTCACCGCGTCAGAAATTCCCGCTGTCGATTCCATGTGGAGGAAAGCTCTGGATAGTGTTCTCATCATGGTGTTTGGGTCTTAAATGTTTATCACCTTTGAAGGCGGCGAAGGTACGGGCAAATCCACCCAAGTGGACTTTCTGGCTAAACGCATTCGTAGCAACGTGGTGATGACACGTGAACCAGGTGGAACAGTTCAGGCTGAAACATTGCGGAATTTATTGGTTTCTGGTGATACCAATCGTTGGTCGGCCGAGGCAGAAGCGCTTCTCAATTATGCCGCCCGCGACTCACATTTGAACGAAGTGATCCGGCCAGCCTTAAAAAATGGCGCAACAGTTATCTGCGACCGCTTCATGGATTCCACTCGTGCCTATCAAGGCTATGCGGGGGCGTGTACATTTCACCTGCTCGATGAATTAGAGCGGAGTATCGTGGGCGAGACGCGGCCCAATCTCACGCTGATCTTCGATCTCGATCCAGTTATTGGTCTTGCGCGGGCCAAATCTCGCGGCGAGGGTTCAGGGGATCGCTTTGAACGCAAAGGGCTCGCATTCCATCAGCGTTTGCGCGAAGGCTTTCTCGAAATCGCCAAGGCAGAGCCAAAGCGTTGTATTGTGATTGACGCTAGTGGTTCGATAGAAACAGTTACCGCTTTCGTGTGGGCCGCATTCAGTGGCCGCTGAAAGCGAAGATCCGCGTGAAGTTGCCTGGCACCCGCGCCACGCGCAGGAATTGGTTGGCCAAGCCCAAGCCACTGATCACTTTTACAAAGCTTTTGAAGCAGGAAAGCCACACCACGCTTGGTTGATCTGCGGGCCAAAGGGAATCGGCAAGGCCACATTGGCTTACCGAATGGCGGGTTACGTTCTGGGCCAAAAAAACCAAACCCAAACCCATCGCTGGATCGGCGCCCGTGCGCATCCTGATCTTTATGTGTTGGAGCGTAGACTGGGCGACACCAAGCCTCGAAAACTAAAAACTGAAATTTCAGTTGATGATGCACGGGGGCTTTCCGAATTTTTCTCGCATACTTCGTCTGGCGGTTGGCGGGTGGGGATTGTGGATGCTGCCGATGATCTCAACAACGAATCTGCCAACGCATTATTAAAACTGGTCGAAGAGCCCCCAGCCAATTGCCTTTTGTTTCTGGTAAGTCATATTCCCGGTCGCTTGCTGAGGACCATGAAATCGCGGTGCACAAGATTGCCATTACAATCACTTTTAAACACAGAAGTAACACATGTTTTGAATAGGTTACCTCTAGACCCGACACCAAAGCATGAAGATTTGGAGTTGGCCGCTAGCCTCTCGTCGGGTAGCCCCGGAAGAGCGCTGTCTTTACTCACATCCGAAGGTGCGAAAGCTTTCGAAGCATTTTTGAAAACTCCTAGATTCGCCCCTGCTAGTATCATCGCTATTGGCAACCGCTTCGGCGGTCGCGGTGTGACACTCGATGATTTCAATATTTTCAGCGATTTGCTACTTGATTGGCTGGCAGGGCAGGCGACACACAATACCAATGCGAAACTTGCTGCAGCCCACAGTAAAATCTCGGAAAGCATTCGCATCACCAATGCCTTCAACCTTGATAAGCGCCAAGCGGTGATTGCGGCTGTCAGCCTCGTGCAAGAAGCC
Source organism: Hyphomicrobiales bacterium (assembly GCA_031393975.1). Classification (GTDB taxonomy): domain Bacteria; phylum Pseudomonadota; class Alphaproteobacteria; order Rhizobiales; family Aestuariivirgaceae; genus Aestuariivirga. Next base: position 7,310 of record JANMWK010000029.1, on the reverse strand, counting down.
TTGAAGGCGGCATGATTTCGGGGCATTGAGTGCTGATGAACAAGCAACCTTATTTGATTTCCACTGCCATTCCCTACGCCAATGGTGCGCCCCACATTGGCCATGCCTATGAGCGTATTGCCACCGATGTAATGGCGCGGTTTAAGCGCTTGGATGGGGCCGATGTCTTGTTCATCACAGGCATGGATGAGCACGGCCAAAAAATGCAGCAGACCGCAGTGCGTGAGAGCATAACACCCTTGCTATTGGCAGACCGTACGGCAGCCCTTTTCGAAACCATGGGCGAACAACTCAATGCTGTAACCGACGACATCGTGCGCACCACTTCAGAGCGTCACAAAAAATCAGTTCAGGAAATCTGGAAGCGCATGGAAGCCGCTGACGATATTTACCTGTCCAAATATGCAGGCTGGTATTCAGTGCGTGATGAAGCATATTACAATGAAGATGAAACTGAAGAGCGTGATAGCCGTCGCTTCTCGATTTCAACATCTACGTTAGTCGAATGGGTGGAAGAAGAAAACTATACGTTCAAACTTTCTGCTTTTGCCAAGCCTCTGCTTGAACACTATGCCAAGTATCCTGATTTCATTTTACCCGAACAATATCGCAATGAGGTCACGTCGTTTGTGGCCGGCGGTTTACGTGATCTCTCAATCAGTCGCACGACGTTTGATTGGGGCATTCCGGTTCCCGGTGATTCAAAACATGTGATGTATGTGTGGGTGGATGCCCTCACGAATTATCTTACGGCCACTGGATTTCCCGACGAAAAAGACCCGCGCGCCCATTATTGGCCAGCTGCTGCACATGTGATCGGCAAAGATATCGTGCGCTTTCACGCCGTTTATTGGCCAGCATTCTTAATGTCGGCAAAACTTCCCTTGCCATCCCACATCGCTGTGCATGGTTTCTTGTTTAACAAGGGCGAGAAAATGTCGAAATCTACGGGCAATGTATTGGCTCCGGCGGATTTGGTGGAGCGTTACGGTGTTGATGCCGTACGTTATTTTTTTATGCGCGAAGTGCCTTATGGCAATGATGGAAGCTACAGTCATGAAGTGATTGTAGCGCGGATGAATGCTGATCTTTCCAATGATCTCGGCAATCTCGCGCAGCGGTCATTATCGATGATCAATAAAAATTGTAATTCCCAAATTCCAGTTTGCGGCGCACTTTCCGATGCAGACCAGACAATATTGGCCCAAGCCGATGGTCTGATCGATGAAGTTCGTGTCCAACATGAAGTTTTTGGGATCAGCAAAGCCATGGACGCAATTTGGAAAGTGGTGGCCGAAGCCAATCGTTATTTTGCCGGTCAAGAACCATGGAGCTTAAAGAAAACCAACCCCGCCCGCATGGGCACGGTGCTTTATGTGACTGCAGAAGTGTTGCGCATCGTCGGCATTCTCATTCAGCCCTACGTACCAGCATCAGCGGCTAAACTTCTTGACCTTTTGGCTGTTGCTGGTGGTGCGCGTGATTTTGAAAGTTTAGGTGATCGTCTGGTTTCTGGCACGTCGCTCCCAGCACCCGCTGCCATTTTCCCTCGTTATGTGGAGGAGGGGGAGGGTCCTTCAAAAGCCTGATGCACAAAATCGTTGATAGCCACTGCCATCTCGATTACGAGGGTCTTGCGGAAAATCTGCCTTCCATGTTGAAACGCTGTGCGGATGTTGGGGTTGGCTTGATGCTGTCAATCAGCAGCCGTGTTGCAAATTTTTCACGTTTACGCGAAATTGCTGAGGCCCATGACACTGTGTTCTGCACCGTAGGTACGCACCCGCACAATGCTCATGAAGAGCCTGATGTCACTGTGGCAGATTTGGTGAAACTCACACAGCATCCAAAGGTGGTGGGCATAGGTGAGGCGGGGTTGGATTACCATTATGATCTTTCACCGCGCGAGGCACAAATGAAAGGCTTCCGCACACACATTGCATGCGCCCGCGAAACTGGATTGCCCTTGGTCATCCACACCCGCGAAGCAGAAGATGACACTGCACGTGTGCTCGAAGAAGAAATGGCCAAAGGCGCATTCAAAGCTGTATTGCATTGTTTCACATCACAGCAATGGCTGGCAGAAAAGGGCGTGGAGCTAGGCCTGTGCGTCTCCTTTTCGGGCATTCTTACTTATAAAAACGCCGAAGATTTGCGCACTACTGCTAGAGTCTTGCCGATCAACAATTTGTTGGTTGAAACTGATGCTCCATTCTTGGCTCCTGTGCCGTTTCGTGGCAAATCAAATGAACCATCATTTGTTGTAAAAACCTTAGAGCAATTGGCAAATGTGCGTGGTGTTTCGTCCGATGAAATGGCCAAAATCACTTCTGATAATTTCTTTCGCCTCTTCAATAAAGTGCCGCGCCCTGCGGATTTCATTTGACGAACAAAATCACCATATTGGGCTGCGGGTCCTCTGCTGGAGTGCCACGCATTGGTAGGGATTGGGGCGCATGTGATGCCACCAACTCCAAAAACCGACGCAGACGCTGTTCTATTTTGGTCGAAAAAACCGAAACCGCAGGCAGCACACGCGTATTGATTGACACCTCTCCCGACATGCGAGAACAAATGCTCAGTGCTGAAGTGCCGAGCCTCGATGGCGTGTGGTACACCCATGAACATGCCGACCACACCCATGGCATCGATGAGCTGCGCACTTATTACTTGTTGCAACGCAAACGCATCCCAGTCTGGGCAGACAATGCAACGGCTGCAATGTTGAAACATCGTTTCACATATTGTTTTGAAACCGCACTGGGCAGTGATTATCCGCCGATTGTGACGCTCAATCACATCACCAGTGGCGCGGTAATTGAAACAACCGGAGCAGGGGGCACACTCCGTGCCATGCCCTTCGACCTGCAGCACGGAACCATTAATGCACTAGGATTTCGCATCGGCAACATAGCCTATACACCCGATGTGAATGACATCCCCGAGTCGAGCCTGCCACACCTTGAAAACCTTGATGTCTGGATTATTGATGCCTTACGCTACAGGCCACATCCAAGCCATTTTTCCTTGCCAGAAACCCTATCGTGGATTGAGCGCATGAAACCGGCGCGCGCAATTCTCACCAACATGCACATCGATCTCGACTATGATACACTCGTCAAAGACCTGCCACCGCACATCACCCCCGCCTATGACGGTTTTTCGCTCAACTTCTAACGGAGACGACCATGTTCAAAAAATTGATTCCTTCATTGGCTGCAATTTCACTAGGTCTGGGCAGCGTTCAAGCCATAGCAGATTCCATTTGTGCTCCGGAGAAACTGGCAAAGGCCGTTGATACATTTGCAAGCGAACCCTATGGCGCTGCAACGTGGCGCATGTTGAATGGTTTGGGGCAACCTGAAATCGACACATCGTCCGTTGATTATGTGAATTGGCATTCTAATGAAAATTGGACAAAGAGAGTTGCGGCATTGGCACCTAATTTACAGGGCTTGGCTGATCCCGGTTACGACTGCCGCATGGTTTATCCGCTGCAGGTTCTGAACAGCCGCGCTTTAAGCATCGGTACGAAGTCACCCTATGTTGAGCAGTGGATTAAATCTCAAACTGTGGTGATTGCGGCCTGCAACGGCACTGCGAACGCTTCCCAAGAATTGCCACCTGCAATATCAGACCTACCCGCCGACGAGGCAACGATGCAAACCGAAGACCGCGCCTATCAAATTGCATCGATTGCATTTTATAAAGATAAGCCAAAAGCTATCGAGCTGTTCCGACAAATAGCGGCCTCAAACTCATCGCACAAAGCCTATGCGCGTTATAATGTAGCCAATCTTTTGGCCAACAATAAAGATGTAAACGGTGCGAGGGTCGAAGCCACAGCCATTCTCGCAGATCAAAGCTTGGCACCTGTGCATGAAATCACGCAAGAGCTGCTTGGTTATATTTCCAACATCGAAGATACACCCGCCGGATGGACGGTTTTGATCGATCACACATTGGCTGTACTGGCCAAACCCAAAGCCGAAATTATGTCTTCAGAAACGCTCAAAACTGCATATGGCCGCGCATTAGATGACGTCAATTATGCTGGTATTACGGCCAAGCAAGATGATTGGTGGGTGCGGGGTGAATTGCCAAAAAATCCGACGCTGTCTAAAGCCATTATGAATGAGGCGCGAAAATCTCCCATGGCCAATTGGATGATGACAGGCCAAAGCGTGAATTCAGAATACCGCAACGCCTCTTGGGCCATGATTGGCGACAAGTGGAGCGGCTGGGCTGAATCCTACGTTGATCGTGCCGAAGCCTTGGTGCCGCAAACCCCGGGGTTGGCAAAGTCCGTTCTGGATGTTTTAAAGACCAATCCCACCGACCAAAGCCGGGCTGCCCTTTGGGCGCAGGCCAAAGCTGCCAGTGATGCTGCCGCAAAATCATGTGGTGAAGCACCAGAAACAGGCGCCGCTGGGCAGCTGTTGCTTCATGCTGTGAGGTTGTCGGCAACATCAGGCAAATTTGAGGAAGTCTATGCGGGCTTGGCTGCAATTCCCTTCAAAGGGGCCGACTCCTACACAAACGGTGTGGTTGCCAAACTCGCCCAATATGTCTTGGCAATGGGTAATGTGGAGGAGGGACGCAGGGTGCGGGATCGCCTGCTCACCCCAGAGTTTTTCAATGCCGTCCCTGAAGATAAGCGCGAACAGCTGCACCATAATTACAGCGACTTCTTAGGTTGGGTGGCTGAAGATGAAAGTCACTGGAAAGACGCCATTCAAACGAGCAGTTCAAAACTGGGCAATCCGTTGTTAAACTTACTGCCAGCCAAAAAACTTGCAGAATTAGCGAGCGACACGCGCTTCTCCGCAGATCAAAAATCATTGCTTTTGCGCGCCGCATGGACGCGCAATTTTGCTCAAGGTAAAAAGATCGACGAGAAGCTGACCGATGAAATGTTGGCCGCCAACCCACAAATTAAAGGCACTTTGGACGACATTTCAAAAACAATGCCAAAACTCAGTGACGACAAAAAATGGCTATTAACCATATTGCGTAACCCGCGATTTGGCATTTTACTCAATTCGCCTGATAGCTATGGCGATCCCATGGAAACGCCAAATCCTATTTTCACTGCACTTGATGAATATGACCACAATGACAAAAATTGGTGGTGCCCATTGGAGCCAGGTCGCCATATCAGTGCAGTAAGACAGGCCTACAACATTGCTGCCGGCCACAGTTTGCATGATAACAACGGCAAACCTTCGCCCTATGACAAAATTCTGTTTGAAAAGATGGCGGACGATCGTGAAGTCGCGTTGAAGCAACACCCGATCATCAAGAGTCTTAATGCCGCGGAAATCGCCAACTTAGAGAAAATGGCTAGCGCACCACGTAACCTAACCACAGCCGCTATAGCTTGGGGCAAGACCAGCAAGGGTGATGACGGCGCACCTGAGGCTTTAGCTTTGGCCGTCCAAGCCACCCATTATGGCTGCAACTGGCATGGTGGCCACAAGGCTTATTCGAAACCTGCACAAGAACTGCTGAAGACTAAATTTGCAACTTCGCAGTGGTTCAAGGTCACGCCATATTGGTTTGATTGCATGGAGATGGTCTATGATAAGAACTACAACAAAGTTGCCACTTGCAAGTCCCACGAATGGCCAAAGGAAACATTGCCAAAGTAATGTAGGGAGCGAGCATCGCTACGCAACTCCTTGATGGGGCAAGTAATCTCTCGGAGCACATAGGAATGTTATGGATTATTTCAACTTATAAATATTCCATAATATATATTATACGAATTGAGGATATAGCCCTTTGACCGCCGACCCAACTCAACTTGACCCCCGCAATATCGCCACCCTGCGTGCCATTATGGCTGCACTCCGAAGCCCAGTCACCGGTTGCCCTTGGGACCTGCAACAGAACTTCGTCAGCATCGCTCCCTATACCATCGAAGAAGCTTATGAAGTGGCAGACGCCATTCAACGAGACAACAAAGTCGATCTTTGTGATGAGCTTGGCGACCTGTTATTGCAACCCATTTACCACGCTCAAATGGCCGCAGAAGAAGGCAGTTTCACATTTGACGACGTTGTGGAAGCTGTAGTCAAAAAAATGATCCGGCGTCACCCGCATGTCTTTGGTGATGAGGCAGCCAAAGCCAAAACCTTGGTCAATGGCTTCTGGGAAGTAAACAAGGCAAAGGAACGGGCAGGCCAACCTAAACAGGGTGTGCTTGATGCTGTGCCCCTCGCCCTCCCCGGATTAACCCGCGCCATCAAGTTACAAGCCAAGGCCGCCAAAGTGGGTTTCGATTGGCCTTCAGTCGAGAACGTCTATGATAAAATCGCAGAAGAAATAGCCGAATTCCGCAACGCCCCAGAGGACGAAAAGGCCGCCGAATTCGGCGACATCCTCTTCGCCATGGCCAATGTGGCGCGGCATTTAGGCATTGACGCCGAAGCGGCCCTGCGCGCCACCAATGATAAGTTCACCAGACGATTTAAACATATTGAGGTTGAACTTGATAAAAGCGGTCTGACCCCGAAAGATTCAAATTTGCAAGAAATGGATGCGCTCTGGGACGATGCTAAGCGTTTGGAAAAAATCTAAAACATTTCTGTCCGCGCCGCTTTCCACAAGATCCACTGCTTGTTCAACTGCCCAATGCTGGCCCCTTTGCGAATGAGCCCTCCCCCACACCGCGCTATGGCGTCCAGATAGGCGTCCGTTAAAGATACATGCAAGAAGGCGGGCATGGCTGAGGGCTTTATGGTCCATAACATTTTGCGTGCTTGAGCCAACCTGCGGCGGGCATTTTCACGCAACTCGGCCAGCACAATGCTCAGCGACGCTTCGTTGCTTCCTAACGTCAAATCTAAGACAGTGGCATCCCGCGCCACCAACCTATCTTGAGGCACAAAACACTGCTGGCGTTGCCGCTGCAAAGGCAGATTACGAAGCAGGTTAGCCAAACCATAGGCAACGCCCGCTAAACCAGAGACTTCTGCGTTTTCCAGCGCTTCATCCCGCGCTAAAATTAAAGAAGCCATTTGAATCAGCGCTGACGACGTTTCACCAAGATAACCTTCCAAATCCAGTAACGTGCCCATTGGATCAGAATAAAAATCGAAAATGTGGGCCTTCACTAAATTCTGCAAACCGTGTTTTGGTAAATCACCTTCTGCAATTGCGCTCGACAAAGCGATAGCCACTGGATGGTCTTGTTTCTCTTGGGCGTAAATACCGTCGAGTGTATCAAGCCACCACTGCATTCGAATTTCTCCAATTGCGGGTTCGCTGACAATATCGCGCACCCGCGTCACTTCAACGTTGAAGGC
>JANMWK010000217.1:0-4832 GCA_031393975.1 Hyphomicrobiales bacterium | reverse complement strand
GAGCTGTCGCACTTCATGAGCCTGCTGGCCATCCTGCCCGGCAGCGACCTGATCACCACCGTGCCCGACGACATCGCTGCGGCTGTTGCCCGCCACATCAAGGTCAGCCGCCTCGAACTGCCCTTTAAGCCGCCGATGATCGAGGTACAGCAATACTGGCACCGCCGCCTGCAGCACGACCCCGCCAACCGCTGGCTGCGCGGCGTTTTTCATGCGGTGAACCGGCGGGATTCAAGCTGAGGCAAGTTGGCTTTCAACTACTGCGCGGCGACCGGGCAATGCGCCTGGGGCTTGGGGAAGTCAGCTTCCTGTGTCGATAATTGAACACAAGTTGAGGGAACGTTGTACGACTTCACCGCGTTGGCGATGACTTCAGCGATTTCGTAGCGGAGTTCGTCGGGGTCAAAGGCCAGCCAGGTTCGCATCATCAATATCGGGCGTTAAAAGTTACCGATGCGAATTTTGTTGAAGAGCTGCGCGTTGTGCAGAGAAAATTCGCTGCGAAACCGAGAGAAGTATGTTCCGGCGGCGAACTTGATCTTCCAGCCAAGGCGGTTTCCCCTGCCGCCAAACACTACGAGGTTGCCAACGTTTGCGTGATTGGCCAACTCCAGAAGTGCCGTCCATTTAGCTTTCTCGTTTTCATAAACGTTTGGAGCCGTACCCTTTAAAAGGTTGTATTCGTCTTCAAAGGACATGTTGCTGAACAGCAGAACCCTTGGCAATCTTGTAGGACCATCAGGCAAATTGAACTGGCAGTCGGTGTAGCTCACAGCCTGCCAGACGAAGCGAGATGCCCGCGATGAAAAGCCGGATTCCTGGCGCAGATACTTAACCTCAAGTCCCACAGGTCCAGGTAAAAATCCGGCGTCTACCAAGTGCTGTCTGGGCCTTAGCACATAGTCGATCTTCACTCCAACATTTTCAGTTAGGTGAACCCCTGGGACTTCCGTGAAAACTTCGAAGTCGGCACCAATCCAGGTTTCGAGCCATACCTTTAACTCTGTCTCTGATAAGAAACGCTGAAAAGCTTTCGGTTCTTCTTTAAATTTATCGGCCAGGGACTGTGTACGTTTGACGATGACGGGAAGAATATCCCTCCAAATGTATGCCTGCCCGACAGCTTCAACAGCCTTCTCAATCGCTTCTTCGGCCACCTTCTTCCGCTGCGCAGCCTTCTTCACCTCTTCCGCATCCATGGCCGAACCTAATGGATCAAGCCTTTTGGTGACTTCCTTTGCAATGCGGTTGATTTGGTCAAGCAACTGACTTCTTGCCTGACGATAGGTTGGTTCAATGGTATCGTCAAATATGAGTGGCTGTGTGCCGGCCAGTTGCTCTGCGGCCTTTGCCTTGCTCAATGGTCCACCCGTTTGAGAGCCGCACACTATGCACTGGTGGACGCTATGGGTGTGACCGGAGCTGAACGTGCGGCGCCTGATGTCCAAGCTGTCTGTGCATGCATGAAGTTTGTAGAAGTCTTCCGACAACGCCAACTTCCTTTGTTCGAGCTCCTCGGTGGTAAGCGAGTCAATATCATCCATGGCTTACTCAACGTAGAAAAGGGCGTCAAGCATTGCGGCTCGTCCCTGCCAAGCTTCAAGCTCAGTACAGCCCGCCGGGAAATTCAATTCGCAAGGGTCTTGCCATAACCGAATCTTAGTGTGAATTTGTTTGATTGCAAGACCTGACCCCCGTTCCGCGCTGGCACCCCATTAGCGAGTAGCTTCCACCTTACTGGCGAGGCAATCAAAAGCTTTCCGCATTGTGCCGAGAGTTTCCTTTCGAGCCTTAAAGTTTCGAACCGCTCTTGCATATTGAATAATCGTTATACCCGTGGCTTCTTCATATGTGGGACGCCTCCCTAGGAGCCGTTGAAGCACCACTGGAGCGTCCAGAATATGCGCACCATCAACGCATAATAGAAGAACTACTTTCTCCGGGCGAATGAGAGCCAAGGTTGTTTCGATTTCCCACCGTATGTTGTTTGAATATTCGCCAATATCTACCAAAATCGCGTCTGCAACCTTTATTGACGAAATCACGGCTTCTTTCCACAGCAGGTCATCAGTAGATAATATCGTTACACCCGGGTTAAGGCCTTTTTTTGATCGTATCTTTGCTGCAATTTTGTCAATTTTCTTTATGTCGATCTTCCGTCCTATCTCCAGCGGCGTCGTCCTTTTAACGAAGTGTCGGAGCCCTATTGTTGCCCCGGCTACAGTGACTAGAAATAAAATGACAAACAAGTAGACGAATACTTCCATCGAGGTGTCTAAAAGTACCTGCACCGCGAGAGCTAGCAGTACTGCAGGAATGGCAAACAGAATCGGCAGCGCAACAGGAATCATACTCAGATGTCCCCATCGATGATAAAATGTGGCGTACGAAACTGGAAATGATTGATCTTGGAGAGTGATTACGTTGAACTTGCCGTGTGAGAAGGTAAGAATATGCTTCTGTATTGGAAGGGCGTCGTGGGACGGGTTAAATTTTCGTAGCCAAACTACCAAATATTCATTTCTCTGTAACCGGTTAAATGCATAAAATGCAAAGCACACTGTTCCTACAAATAGTAGCTTAACGTTGCCAGCAATTGCGATTGGCAAACCAATCGCCAAAATTACACCACTGATTAAATAGGCCTTTGCAATACGAGCACGATGAGTATTCACAGAAGCTTTCTTGTGACGAAATCAGGTACTTGATGACGCCTGCCGTAGCGGGTCAGCTCGAAGGGGTTAGGCGGCATTTGCGGCTTACAGCGAGGTTTCGAGGAATCGTTTCAGGCGTGTTTCAAGTGGCGTAATGTTCGTTTTATCAGCGAGTACTGCGTAAATGCTTCCACCTAGATCGGCTGGCATCTTTGCGCCTGTCTCGCGGATTATCAGGATGCGGCCGCGACCCTTGGAGTTCGCAAAGAATCCTGCTTCAAAGACAACGTTGTCTCGTGGTGCCGCCTGATCACCTTCGCCGGCAAGCGAATCATCGCGGGTAAACAGGAAGACTCCGCCTGTGGTGCGTCGCGCTGCTTCCTCAATCTCTTCAATGATCGTTCGTCCTTCGACAAAGTCAACTTGCCAGTCAAGGACGCTTGCCCCTATTTCCTTTTCGATGAACCTCTTGAGGTTGAGAGCAGTACCCGTGGAGGTGCTGCAGTAACCGAGGAATACATCTCGCCTGTCTCGCACCTTGGTCAAGAACGCATCAAGGGCATTTGTAAATTTCGGGGACTTAGCCCAATCCGCGTCAGCGCCAAGTGGGAAAGAGGTGATTAAGTGCGTGCCGCCTGGAAAGAACATTCCGCGATCAGAGATCCCGGCTTCTGCCAGCAAAAGAGTGGGAAGTTCCTGTTCGACAGCCAGTGTTCCTTCGATGTGGGCGTACTCCGTTGGCAACCGAATCGGGCCATCATCAGTCGTGAGTTGATGGCGCGGTAACCCGATGATGACCGCGCCGACACACCGGCGCATCACTGCTGAACACTCCAAAAAGCTCCAGTTTCGACCATACGTAAGGCTGCCGGACCGTGGGTGCTCAGAGTAAAAGATCTCGGGCACGTATCCAGCGTCGACGATTGCTTCGATCACCGCCCACTTCAAGGCGGTCTGTGGTTCCGACAGTCGGCTGTCGCCTGGAACGCTGATGTAGATACGTCGAAGTATTGGCATGATGGGTCTCCCATGAGTAACGGCCGCTGAATGATGCCGCCTAATGCCAACGAATAGCGTTTATCTGCTGCGCGACGATGATTGCGAAAGGCGATGGACTCATTTGCGGCAAATACACCTTGTTGGACTGAACCGCCGCCCTGAATGGCCGATGGTGGTGGCATAGGGGGTTGTAAGCTGGCACCCCGTCTGCTTGAACAAATTATGACCGGGCTTTGGTCATTTGTGTCGCTCAATCAGGTCTCAGCCGCGTCAATCGAGTTGGCCCATGACGACGCTGAAAGGTGCTGGCACGCAACGCAACCAGACGGTTGGTAGTGCACACAACACAATCACGGCCAGGGGCAAGTCGACAACTTTGTTTTGAAAAGACAGATTGCGGTCGACGGTCACAAACACGTTGAAGTGTTCAGCCGCAAGTAGCAGCAACTTGCCATTTCTCACTTCTGACCATCCCATTTGACCGGCAGTCTTGACATCGTGCCCCGCCAGGTCACGCAGCAATCGCCAGTCCACACATTCGTCGAGCAACACGCGCATGCCGGTCAGGCTGCAAGCCGATTTGCATTGAGTTCCGCAGCCTCCAGAAACGCGAGAACCTGGCAGCGCGCTACTGTCGGGAAGCCCTCCAGGAAATCATCGATAGTGTCGCCCGCCTGCAAATACTCCACCAAAGTGTGCACTGGCACGCGCGAACCCGCGAATACGGGCGTGCCACCCATGATGTCAGGCTGGCTGTGAACAAAAGCAGTTTGCATGGTGTCGCTCCGTCAATGAAGATCATCTGGAATTCAGGAAATCCCGCAAATGAATGCTACACCTGACGCTCAATTTACGGTCTCGCCAGCCTTCCGGCGGAGCAAGCCAAAAAAGGTTGTCAAATCGGCCTTTCACGCTTATTAGACGGGCGTATCCAGCTATTTATATGATAGTAGATCAGGTTCGCTTTTCATTTCCGCGCATCTTCATCAGCCGCAACGGCCGATACACCATCACCGTAACGCCAGCCGCATTGGTCACGGTGTTGCGGGTGCGCACCAGTCCGCGGTCCGGTTTGGACGTGACGCGCGCCTCGACCACTTCGCATGTCACGTAAATCGTGTCGCCGACGAAGGTGCCCGACTTGATGTCCATGTCGGTATGCAAAAAAGCCAGGCCGCT
>JANMWK010000214.1:0-5344 GCA_031393975.1 Hyphomicrobiales bacterium | reverse complement strand
CTCGGCCAGGCTCACGCCAAGGCAGGCCTCAGATGCCATCCGCAACCATTGGCAAATCGAGAATGGCCTGCACTGGGTTCTCGACACCGTCTTCAAGGAAGACCAGTCGCGCCTGCGCAAAGGCCATGGCGCACACAACATTGCAATCGTCAGACACATCGCAATCAACCTCGTCCGCGCCATCGCAGACAAACACTCAATCAAACTCCGCAGAAAACATGAAGGTACGAACTCTGATTATCTCGCTTCAATCCTCGGAGAACTCTGTCGTTAACTTGGATTCATTGCCCTGTTGAGGACACGCCCTAGCTGGAATCCTTGAAGTTTCCCTCAAAACGAAAACCCCGGCCACAAGGGCCGGGGAATCGCAAGTTAAGGTGGTTGCAGGAGGGCGCAACCATCAGAACTTGCAATCGAAAAATAGCTGCCTAGTTGGGAAGGTCGACCTGAATAATACTGCAGCGCAGTTTAGGGCTATTGCGGCGGTCAGCTCGCATCTGAACTTGCTGTTCCACGCAGCAGCGTGAAAGCCCATATTGCCTTGAGTTGGGTTGAATTGGGACACGTCATGTTCGGGTCGGTGAGTGAACAACAACCAAACAGTCATTATTCTTTGTGATTCAGCTGGCACTCTGCTTCAACATTTCTTTCAAGAGGCTGGCGAAATCTTTCGATGCAAATGTGCGGGCCCGTTCGAGAAGCAACGGGATAGGGCTTGAAGGTTCGGTACGTCGGTAAAAGCGTTCGATGCTCAACATCAGTGAAGTGGCTTGTGCTCGTGTTGCGACATTGAAAGTTTTGGCTTCGCCCTCTCCCTGACTGCCAGGTTCGTCTTGCGCCAGGCTCGAAAGCTGCGCGAAATCCAAGGTGAATGGGGAATCGTCGCCAACGCTGATTTTGGCTTCTTGAGCAAGGGCCGGTGCCAGAACCTGCATAGCCTCGACAAAAGATTTGCCGACGAGTTGCAGTGCCTGCTTGGTCATCAAGCGCGCCGGACTCGATGGTTCGTGCAATGAGTAATAGGCCAGAATGCTTTCCAATGCGTTGGACGCCTCCTTGACAGAAATGAGGTCTTCTGAAGTTGGAGGCATAGTGCCAATAGCACCTAGACTGTTCGTAGACGCTTCACTTTGATCATCGTCGGTGGACGGCGCGGCATCTGACGTCGTGTCATTACGTGTTGTGACACTATCGAGGAAAGCCAGCATTGTGTCCAAGAGTTCCGGCAGACGTACGAAATGTGGCGCTGTCTCGTGGTTTACCTTGTCTACAAAGAGCTGATGAATGTCTTTCAGGGCCATTTTGACTGCCACAATGTTATTTTTGAATGCAACCAGTTCGTCAATTTTTTCCGGTCTGTTGAATGCCGAAAGAATAGTGTCGGGATCACCTATTTGCTCGTCAGCTTGGGCCGGAATTTTTTTATTGGCGAGTTGGATGCTGCGCATTGACAGCGGACCCAAACGCTTGTCGACAATGATGGGCGCATTTTGCAGCGGCAAAACGACAGTCGGAAGATCATCCAGGGTGGCCAAGTAAGCAGAACGGAGCGCGTCACCACCCGCTTGCTCTGACGGGTGGCAATCGACCCATTGTGCTTTGAGAAGTGCCAGCATTGCGGCCACAGAATCGGCAAAGCCCGACACATTGTCTGATAAAATGTGCAATTTTGCGGCTAGCGTCAAAAAGCGCAGATCCCTCGATTTAGTCAGGAGTTGCTGGAGCTTTTCAAGATTGGCCTTGGCATCGAATGCCTTTTTGTCGAAACTGCGATAGCTGGCAGGAAGCTGGCCCTCTGCCATGCCAAGGAAATTCATGGCCTCGGGATCGGCATCAGGATCCGGCCCGCATGGAGCTTCGGTCGTTATTGGTTCAGCGATTCCTGAATAGATCGAAACACGGGTGTTCATATTGGTTTTGCACCTTTTAAGCACGATGAAACGAACCTGGCCATCACGCAATCCCCCATATGCATGAGGGTGACGACATCAAAAATGATGGACGGGATCAGGAAAGATGGTTACCTTTAAGGCAGTTAATTAGCTTCAATGAGGCATGAAATGGCAAATCTATCGCAAGATACACGCGTTGGAAAGTTCCAAACGGTGTTGGGAAAAGACAAGCTTGGATTGACAGGTTTCAAGGGACAAGAAGGATTTAGCGAGCTGTTTGAGTTCCGTGTCAACTGCCTGTCAGACGAAAAAAAGCTGATTGATTTTGACGATCTTCTGGGAACAGACTGTCATGTCGAAATTGCCACAAGGCACGAAGGGGTTTCGCGCTACTTCCACGGCGTCATCGCCGAAGCAAAATTCCAGGATTATGTCGGCGGCCTGTCGGGATATAAAATCGTTTTGCGCCCGTGGCTTTGGTTGCTCTCGCGCACACGCAACTGCCGCATCTTCAATGACAAAACGGTACTCGAGATTGTCCAAGAGGTGTTGGGTCAATATGGCTATGCGCACTTCGACATCCGGACCGGCGATTATTGGCCGAAGCTGGAATACTGCGTGCAATATCGAGAGAGCGATTTTGATTTTGTGTCGAGGCTGCTGGAAAGCATCGGACTGTACTATTATTTTGAACATAGTGAAAACCAGCATTTGATGGTCATCAATTTTGGTGCAGGCGGTGACAAACCCAAAGGCGGAGGACCTGACGTGGTTTTTGATCCGACTGACCAGAACGCCACGCGCAAGGGAGATTTTTTCGATGATTTTCTGCCGAAGGGCCGCTTTTACAACAGCAAAGTATCATTGAATGATTTCGATTACAAAAAGCCAAAAGCCGATTTGCTGGTCAACGAGGAACTCCATCCCAAATTCGAAAAACGAGACCTCGAGTTTTATGATTATCCCGGCGGTTACACCGAAACCAGTGACGGCAAGGAATATGCGATAGGAAGACTGAATTCGGTCAACGATCATTTTACAGCAATAGCGACTGGTGACGCGCTTACGTGTTACCCTGGCACAGTCATCCAACTGAAACAGCACCCCGAAGAATCCTACAATGTTGAACACCTGGTGTGCCGGGTTCATCATGATTACAAGTCAGACAACTACTTGTCTGGCGCAGGCAATGCTGATGGCGGGTATCACGGTCGATATGAAATCAACCTGAAGAATTTTTTTGCTCCCCGTATAACCACTTCCAAGCCCATAATTCCTGGCCCGCAGACTGCCTTTGTTGTCAGCGAAATGGATGATCAGACCAGGCTCAAGGTGTTATTTCATTGGGAGCGAGACAAGAAGCACTCTCGCTATGTGCGCATTGGCCATGGTTGGGCAGGTGCGGGTTGGGGGGATTTCAAAATTCCGCGGATTGGCATGGAAGTGATTGTGGAGTTTCTCAACGGTGATCCAGACTATCCGCTGATCACCGGCTGTGTTTACAACGGCGACAACAAACCACCGTTTGACACTCCGACGATCTCAGGTACGAAATCGCAGAATTACCACAATGGTTCCGGCTACAATGAGTTTATTTTTGATGACAAGGATGGCGCACAGTTGGTGCGGTTGCATGCCGAAAAAGATATGGAAGGCGTGATCGAGAACAATGAAACCCGTTCAGTTGGTATGAACAGCACGCATTCAATCGGCATGAATTCCAGCTTAAAAGTAGGCAATGCGCTTACCGAGACAATTGGGATCAGTTGGACGGTAACATCGGGAACTAATATTTCCTTTGTTTGTGGGGCAAGCTCCATCGTCATGACGCCAGCGGGGATTGTAATCACCTCACCCAATATTGCGGTAACGACTGCAGCGGCAATGGCGGTGACCACAGGTGGTGCGTTTGCTCTGACATCGGGCGGTGCGGTTGCAATTACGGCGGCGGCAGCAGTTGCCATAGTTGCGGGGGGCCCAGCCCTTTTCCATGGCATTCCGCCGATTGTAGCATGATCAAAATCATGTGCGTATCGTTTTCAATTGAAAAGGAAAATGTGAAGCTATGACAAATCTCCGCTTTTCTACGGCACAACAAGTTGTTGATGCCTTTCCGATACTGGAAGATGACTTCAAGGGAGACAACCTTCAATCTCACCCTGTTGAGTTCGTAAGGCGACTTATCGATGCGGAAAAAGTCCAAGGAGCACTTGCCTTATGTGCTTTCATGTTGCCGCGCCGCGATGCCGTCCGTTGGTTGTGTGAGAGTTTGCGCAAATATGGAAATGATTTTCCAGAATCTGAAGAGGCCTACCTCAAGCTTGCCGAAAACTGGGTGCAAAACCCGGTCGAAAAAAATCGGAGTGCTAATTTGAGTGCGGCAATGACAAGTGGCTTCAAGACGGCTCCGGCATGGGCCGCAGCTGCGGCGGGATGGTCGGGAGGAAACATTGGAAACGATCCTGAAAAACCCGTGCCGCCGCCTCCTCATTTGACAGGGCAGGCCGTCAAAGTCGGTTTTATAATGAGTTATTGGAATGTCTTTGGCGATACAAGGGAATTGCGGGCCGCTGAAGCCGTAAAGCATGCCTTGGAGTTGTTACAAGTCGCCAAATAAACAGCGCTGCTGAGTGGATGTGTCGGAAAACTGGTCGCAAGCCGCGGAGTGGTCAGAACCTCCATGACAGAGAAACCGTTGTGAAAAATTCGATTTTCTCATCCTTTTGATCGGCACCTCTGACAAGACGATTGACTGCACCAGGGATTGCAATTGGACTACAATTTGCGCAGCCGATTGTGACACCTAACTCACCATTGAAAATACTTCCGGGATTGGCGGCAATCGTCGTCGAGTTGGGTTCAATATCAATGAATGCGTTGCCCAAGGCTTTTTCAATTGCGCGGCCAATGCCAGGCCCCAGCAAACCCGCAAGTTCCGGGATTTTGGTTTTCAGGCCCAATTCATCGACTGCGTGAATCCTGGCACGATTGATGTCAACGATTATCTCTCCCCTTTCGTTGCGAAATACAAAACCAACATCATCGAGATGGACATTGCATAAGTCTCTTGAAATCGCGAAGTGAAGCGCCTTGGCCTTGAGCTGTGGTCTTGGATTGAACTTGTGGGAAAACGCTGGATCAATTGAGACTGCAGTGGTTTTCGCTTGATTGATGGGTTCAAATATTGCGTCTGACAGCACTTCTCTCAAGCCATAGCCTTTGGTGGCCGCAAGAGACGCAACCAAAACCGGATCTTTATATTCCTTGCGCATTGGATCATTCGGATCGGCATAGTGATACCCGGATCCATCTTTTTGCGCTTTCAACGCCTTTATCAATTTACCACTATCGCGGGCAACAAAGTCAATGCCGACTAGGGTGTTTGGACCAATGCGCACGATCTCCGCGACGTAATCATCAAAATTGAAATCCGATGCTGGACAATCAACGTG
>JANMWK010000183.1:0-6769 GCA_031393975.1 Hyphomicrobiales bacterium | reverse complement strand
ACCTTGTTAAGTTGAACGTTCGTAATGGGTAGAAGGCAATGTGCCTTCCACCCTTTTTGTTGCACATAAATGCAAAGCTTAATTAAGCTTTGCAGGCTTTCAACATTGACATCGCCTGATTTGCACTGCCCTGAGTTTTGTAAATTTTGGTGCCAACATCAATCATGGCTTTGCCGTCTGGCTTTTTGCTGTCGACGGCACATTTGTGGGATTTTGTATCTTGTTCAACATAGAATCCGGCGGCCATTGCAGCAGCAGGTGTAGCGACAACTGCGGCAGCTGGAGCAGCAGCTTTTACTACAGCTGGAGTCGCTGGAACGGCAGCTTTTACAGCCGCTGAAGCCGCGCAAGCCTTCAGATTCGCCATCGCTTGTTCGGCGTTGCCTTTGTTGGCGTAGACCTTGGTGCCGGCATCCATCATGGATTTGCCGTCAGGCTTTTGGTCTGACACTGCACACATGTGGGTTTTTGCATCTTGAGCGACATAAAATCCAGCAGCGGCAGTTGCTGCAAATGTTGGAACGCTGAAAGCAGCCAGAAGCAAGCTTGTTGTTAGAATTTTGTTGATCATTGGAAGTTCCCTTTTGTTTAGATGGTGCGAATCTCACTTCGCTCGTTTGCAGCTATGGCACTCCATGGATGGCCAAAAGGTGCTTGTTTGATTAAATCGCGTTAAGGAAAAAAGATGCTGGCGCTGAACCTTCTCAACGTCGTCTTCTGGAGCTTGCAAGACTTGTTGGAGGGAATTTGAACCCAAGTGTGGAGTTTGCATAAAATAGCAGGTTCACCGTTCGGTGTCAAGTATTAATTCCTATTTCTGGAATTAAATTTGCAACATTTCACCGTTTGACATCAAAAAATATTCCCCCTTTTGACGGCACCAATAATTGTGCTAGGGAAGGGGCGCGGCATAGAGGCGGGGGCCTTAAGGCAATCTCCTATGCACTGAAAAGTTAACTGAGGAATAGAACATATGAGCGATACTGCTGACCGCGTAAAGAAGATCGTTGTTGAACACCTAGGCGTTGATGCCGACAAGGTGAAGACAGAAGCGAGCTTCATTGATGATCTCGGTGCTGACAGCTTGGACACGGTTGAACTCGTGATGGCTTTCGAAGAAGAATTTGGCATTGAAATTCCAGACGATGCTGCCGAGACAATCCAAACGGTGGGCGATGCTGTATCGTTCATCGACAAGGCCAAGGCCTAAGCGATCCTTCTTTGGGAAACCAAAGGCTTATTGAAAATACCGCGCGGGGCAGGGCGTTTTTAAACCCTCTGACCCCGCGTTTTCATGTTTGCACTCCAGATTAGATAGGGTCTCATCATGCGTCGTGTCGTAATTACCGGATTGGGAATGGTTTCGCCTCTTGCGGCGAATGTCGAAGGCACTTGGAAGCGCATTCTCGCTGGCGAATCTGGTGCTGGACCGATTACTAAATTTGACGCCTCAGACCTTCCGGCCCGTATTGCATTTGAAGTGAAAGAGGGTGACGGCAGCAACGACACATTGAACCGCGACCAATGGGTGGAAGTTAAAGAACAACGCCGCTTTGATGATTTCATTCAGTTCGGGTTGATTGCAGCCAAGCAGGCTTTGGCCGATTCGGGTTACAGCCCTAAAACACCAGATGAGCAATATCGGGCTGGCGTTTTAGTGGGTTCCGGCATTGGCGGTCTGCCAAGCATCAGCGCCACGCAAATGTTGATGCACGAAAAAGGCCCACGCCGGATTAGCCCCTTCTTTATTCCGGGTTCGTTGATCAATCTGGCGTCGGGATTGATTTCTATAACTTGTGGCCTGAAAGGCCCAAACCATGCCGTGGTTACGGCGTGCTCTACTGGCGCTCATGCGATTGGCGATGCGGCGCGCATTATTATGATGGACGATGCCGATGTGATGGTGGCGGGCGGAACAGAAGCTACAATCTGTCGTCTTGGCATCGCCGGGTTCATTGCGTGTAAAGCGCTTTCTACTGGGTTCAATGATACACCGAGCAAGGGTTCGCGGCCTTATGACAAGGACCGTGACGGGTTCGTTATGGGCGAGGGTGCTGGCGTTGTGGTGCTTGAAGCACTTGAACATGCGCAAGCGCGGGGTGCGAAGATTTATGCTGAGATTATTGGCTATGGCATGTCCGGTGATGCTCACCATGTGACAGCCCCTGCTGAGGATGGCGATGGTGCCTATCGCTGCATGAAGATGGCGCTGCGCCGCTCGGGCATATCGCCTGGTGATATTGATTACATTAACGCCCATGGCACTTCGACACCTTTGGGCGATGAGATTGAGCTTCGCGCGGTGGAGCGGTTATTGGGTGAACATGCGCCCAAACTTTCCATGTCGTCGACAAAATCATCAATTGGCCATTTGCTGGGTGCGGCTGGTGCCGTGGAGGCTATATTCTCAGTGCTGGCTATGCGTGACAATATTTGCCCACCTACATTGAATCTCGACAATCCATCGGTTGAAACTGCGATTGATCTGGTGCCGAAAGTGGCCAAGAAAAAAACTATCAACACAGTTTTGTCTAATTCTTTTGGTTTTGGTGGAACCAACGCATCATTGCTTATGCGCCGATATTCGGCATGATGTGATTTTAGCGGAGGCCAGAGTGTGATCGATCAAGAACCCCCATCACGCGTTTCGGAACCTGTAAGGCCAAAAATTAGACGCCCGGTTTTAACACGGGTGTTTAGTTCGCTGCTGCTGTGGTTCTTTGCGTTTGCTGCAATTATTGCAGGCGTTGGTTTTTGGACTTATCTCACATTCACGGCACCTGGGCCTTTGACCGCCAAAAAGGTCTATGAAATTGCTAAAGGTCAAACCCGTGCCGAGGTTGCTGTCGCGCTGGAAGACCAAGGCATTATCGCTGATGCGCGCGTGTTCAGTGCTGCCGCTGCTGTTGATGGGTTGCGCGAAGCACGCTTGAAACCCGGCGAATATGAATTTCCCGCCGGGGCTTCCATGCATGATGTGTTGCTGATGATTGAGGGCGGGCGCTTCCTCACTTACAAGGTGACCATTCCAGAAGGCTGGACCTCTGAAATGATAGTGGCGCGTTTGAATGAACAGCCAGAGCTTGAAGGCACAATTGCTACACCGCCCGCAGAAGGCAGCATTTTTCCAGACACCTATGTGTTCCGCCGTCACCTGACGCGGGCGAAGATGATTGAAGATATGCAAGCCGCCCAAACCAAGTTGACTGATGAGCTGTGGCAAATGCGGCCCACGGATTCTGTGATTACGAGCAAACAAGAATGGATCACGCTGGCTTCGATTGTTGAAAAAGAAACCGGTGTTGCCGAAGAGCGGCCGCAAGTGGCTTCCGTTTTCATCAATCGTTTGAAGCAGAAAATGCGGCTGCAATCTGACCCGACCATTATTTATGGTATTGTCGGGGGCAAAGGAAAGTTGGATCGTCCTCTCACCCGCGCCGATATTGATGCTCCCACACCTTATAACACTTACACCATTGATGGCCTGCCGCCGGGGCCGATTGCTAATCCCGGTAAGGCTGCGTTGGAAGCAGTTTTGAATCCTGACAAAACGCCTTATCTCTATTTTGTGGCCAATGGCGCGGGTGGCCATGCCTTTGCTTCGACCTTGGAAGAGCATAATGCCAATGTTGCAAAATGGCGGGCGCAACAAGGGGCAGTAGAGGCGGCGCCACCCGCTGTTGTCGCTCCAGTTGTTCCGGCTGTACCTGGGGACAAACCAGTTGATGCTCTGCC
Source organism: Hyphomicrobiales bacterium (assembly GCA_031393975.1). GTDB lineage: Bacteria > Pseudomonadota > Alphaproteobacteria > Rhizobiales > Aestuariivirgaceae > Aestuariivirga. The sequence goes on along the minus strand of JANMWK010000183.1, from coordinate 3,034 downwards.
GAAAATTTCTGCGCCACCTGCGGCAACCCCTGCCGCCGCACCGCCCGTTGAACCGGCAACATCAGCTAAGCCCGGTTCGACAGTTACGGTGAATGGCAAATTGGTTCCGATTCCGGTTTTGAAAAAACCAAAGAAGTAGTGTGAGTTCAAACCTACTGCGAAACACTCTACATTCTGTCCATGATGATTCGTATCCCAGACCAAACTCAATGACTATTTCAAGCATGACGGGTTTTGCCCGCAGCGCAGGTGCGCATGGACACTTCATGTGGGCGTGGGAACTGAAGAGTGTGAATGGCAAATCTTTTGACGCCAAGTTGCGCTTGCCGCAAGGACTTGATCACATTGAACCCACAGCACGGGCTGCCTTGATGCAAGGTTTCAAGCGCGGCAATGTGCAGGCCTCGCTTTCCACCGTGGGCACCGAGACAGAAGAAAAAATTGCCGTCAATGACGTGGTGTTGGATAATTACATTGCACTGGCCGAAAAACTGCGCGCGCGTCTTGGTGGAGAGAAACTCAATGCCGAAGCCTTTCTCACGCTCAAAGGCGTGTTCGAATATGCTGTAACTCCAGTGAGTGAAGACGAACAGGCAGCACTTGATAAGGAAATTCTCGCATCGCTCAATGAAGCTGTGAAGGCCTTGGCCAAAGCGCGGCTGGCGGAAGGGGCGCAGCTTCATAAAATTCTCTCAACGCAAATTAATCGCATTGAGGAATTGACGATTGTGGCGCGCGATAATCCCAGCCGCACGCCGGACACTATTCGGGCGCGATTGAAAGATCAGGTGACGCGGCTTTTGGAAACCGGTGCATCCTTTGATCAGGAGCGCTTGCATCAGGAAGCGGTGATCATCGCAACCCGCTCTGATATTCAGGAAGAGATAGACCGCCTCATGGGCCATGTGGAATCGGCGCGAGAATTATTGACCAGCAAAGAACCGGTGGGCCGGAAGCTGGATTTTCTAGCGCAAGAATTTAACCGCGAGGCTAACACGCTGTGTTCCAAAGCCGGCGACAAAGCCATGACTACCATCGGCCTCGACTTAAAAACCACCATCGATCAATTGCGCGAGCAGGTGCAAAACATTGAGTAAAGTTTCAAGACGCGGATTATTATTTGTCATGTCCTCTCCATCAGGCGCAGGCAAAACTACGTTGTCAAAAAAACTGATTGAGGCTGACAATAATATAGCCATGTCCATTTCAGTGACCACCAGAAAGCCCAGACCGGGCGAGGTTGATGGCCGCGATTATTATTTCATCAGCAAAGAAAAATTCGAAAGCATGGTCGTTGCGAAAGAGCTTTTGGAATGGGCCAATGTGTTCGGCAATCTTTATGGCACGCCGCGCAAACCGGTTGAAGATGCCTTGGCACGCGGCCGCGATGTGCTGTTCGACATCGATTGGCAAGGCACGCAGCAATTGGCGCAAGCGATGGAAGATGATCTGGTGCGGTTGTTTATTCTGCCACCGGACGCCGATAGTTTGCGCACCAGATTAATCGGCCGCAACCAAGATGTAAGTACAGTGATCGCCAAACGCATGGCCGAAGCGGGAAGAGAAATCAGCCACTGGCCAGAATATGATTATGTGGTGGTGAATGAAAATATCGAAGTAGCGCACCGCGAAGTGGTGGCGATTTTAACAGCGGAAAGATTAAAGCGCAGACGGCAATTGGGGTTGACGGATTTTGTGCGCGGGTTGATGGCAGGGTTGTAAGGGACTCAATAACATCTTTTTCGAAAACTATCCATCATGGTGAATTTAATCGCCATGATGGGTGAGCCTAGCAACTCAGAAACTAACCCTGAACGGGCACATATTTTGCGCCGACGAGATCGCCCGGCCTTAAAGTTTTAATATCTTTTTTGCTGAAATTGGTCTTATCGACTTTCGCATTGTCCCAATGTTTTGAGTAAAGATCGTAATATACACTTTTGCTGTCTTTGTACCATTGCCAGCAGTCGGTAAAAGTTTTGCCAACAAGTTTTTTGGTTTTGGGATCAACGCCTTTTATGTCCATGCAAAACTCATTATCTTTCACAGTCCAGCTGCCAGGCTTTGAAGTGCCAGCGACAAGTTGTTTCACCGTTCCATCAGCTGCGAAGTAGGCCATTGCGGTTGCGCCCCAAACAGCCGTGTGATCGGAATATAAAGCGGTCACTTCCGCTGCACTCAGAGCTGTCGCGTTTTTAGGTAATTTATCGGCAAAGGCGGGTGAACCAAACACTACGGTGCAAAACAAAACAGAAATCGCTGAAGCGTAAATTTTTTTCATTTCATTCTCCAATGTGAACAGTTGATTTGTGGCTACAAGTTCCATCCTCGTTTTTTGTCAAATAAAATTTTATGACACATTATGCTACCAGGAATTGAGGAGGGGACAAATAGATTCAATAGAGCTGGAATGACAAGACTTTGGTTTTTCCAATCCAGTCATTCCGTCCAAGGGCCTTTAGCCCGGAGCTCTTGCGAAGGGTAAGCCCCGCGAGATGGAATCCAGCTTTGGCTGATGCGAGTGCTGAACCAAAGCTGGATTCCGTGTCGCAGCCCAAAGCTGCCAAGCGGCAGGCTCCGCTTCGCTACGGGGCTTTGCACGGAATGACGGACGTGGGGGGTATAGGATAGAAATTCCCTCCCCCTTGTGGGGAGAGGGAAGTTACTGCTTCTCCAACGCCATCGCTACTCTTGCAAAGTCTGCCACACTCACTTGCTCGGCGCGTGTTGTTGGATCGATGCCGAGGGGTTCCAGCACGGCTTCGGGATTGGGGAAAACGATCTTTAGACTTGAGCGCAACATTTTGCGCCTCTGCCCAAAGCCCGCTGCGGTGACGCGTTCTAGGAGTTCCATTTTACAGGGTGGCTCGCAGACGGCGCGGGGAACCAGATACACAATTGAACTCGTGATTTTCGGTGGTGGGGTGAAGGCGCTACGGTTTACGTCGAAGAGTTTGGTCGCTTCGCAGCGCCATTGGCTGAGGATTGATAATCGGCCATAGGCATCATCCCCTGCCTTTGCGGCAATTCGCAT
>JANMWK010000157.1:0-1862 GCA_031393975.1 Hyphomicrobiales bacterium | reverse complement strand
GCTGTGGTCTGCCGCGCGCCTGGTCAAGGCCGCCTTCACTTTTCAGGGCGGTGCAGACTATATCGTCTGGAAAATTGAGCGTCATTCCGGCGAGAAAATAGTCCTGACTGATTGGCAGAAACGCCATCCGATAATTGCCGGCCTCATGTTGCTTGGCCCGCTCTTGCGCAGCGGCGCCGTACGTTAAGCCGCAGCCCGGTTGGCAACAACTGATCCAAACAGCGCAATAATCCGGTCTATGTCAGCAAAGCTGTGGGCAGCTGAAACCGAGCATCGCAACAGGCAAAGTTTGTTGGGGGTGCCGGGCGGCAAGGCGATATTCACATAGACCCCTGCCTCAAGCAGCGAATTCCACATGGCAATGGTTGACACTTCGTCGGGGCATTTAACCGCAATGACGGGACTGACCACATCACATCCGATTTCAAGGCCGAGTGCCTTGAAGCCTTCAAACAGACGCGCCGAATTGGCACGCAACCTGTCGCGGCGCTGAGGTTCAGCGGCAAGCTTCCTCACGGCCGCAAGGGAAGTTGCAATCGATGCAGGAGACGATGACGCGGTAAACATGTAAGGCCGCATGGCATAGCGCAATGTCTCAAACATTGGATGATTGCCAGCGCCAAATCCACCGATGGCGCCAACACTTTTTGAGAACGTGCCAACGACAAAATCGACGTCCTCCTCCAGCCCTGCCTCATCTGCCAGGCCACGGCCATGGGGACCGAGAACGCCGAAAGAATGCGCCTCATCGGCAAGCAGCTGAAATCCATGTTTTTTCTTGAGTGCCACAAAGTCCGCAAGCGGTGCCCGGTCGCCCAGCATCGAATAAATGCCTTCGACAACCACGAGTTTGCCACCTTCTTCGCCTTCGGATCGCGCCATTCTCTTGTCCAGGTCAGCTGCATCGTTGTGGCGGAAACGCACAAGCTTCGCGCCCGACAGCGTGCAGCCGTCATAAATGGACGAGTGCGAGTCGGCATCCAGGAAAATGGTGTCCTTGGGACCGGCAAGGCCCGACATCATGCCTAGGTTCGCCTGGTAGCCGGTTGTGAAAACGATGCAATGCTTGCGGTTCAGAAACGTTGCCAGCTCGCGCTCCAGTTCCGTGTGCAGGCAATAACTGCCATTGGCGACGCGCGATCCCGTGGTGCCTGTGCCAAATTCCGCCATCGCGTCTTGCCCGGCCTTGATGCAATCAGCGTCCATGGTAATGCCCATGTAATTGTTGGTGCCAGCCAGAATGGTCTCACGACCGTTGATCATGGCGCGGGTCGGTGACAAAATGCGGTCATTGGTAACGCCCACTGCATTGACCCCCATTTTCATCATGCGGGTGAAGCGATCGGCAATGCCTTGGTGTTTGTCAAACAGGTCAATCATGGTGTCAGGCCCTATGGTTACGCTTTTCAACTACCGCCGCCAAATCGCCAATGGTACGGGTTTCCGAAACGACATTGAGCGGAATTTCAATGTCAAAATGATCCTCGACTTCCATCACAAAGTCCATGACGGCAACCGAATCAATGTTGAGGTCCGAGGATATGTCCGTATCCGCATCCAGTGCCTTGCCCGTTGAATTGAATGGCATGAGCAATTTGCAAATCTGGTCGATGGTTTCCTGCGTGTGGTTCATTCAAGCATCCTACGCCGTAATCTTGCTGTTGATGTTTTGCGGCAACCACCCTTCGCGACGATACCACGCCAGCGCTTGTGCAAAACCTTGTGCAAACCCCGTGGGGCTTTTTAAGGGCCAACCTTCGCCGCGAGACACCCACTCCAAATGGTAGAGCTCATTGATCTTTTCACGCGATATGAGGATGGGCTTGCCCCGCAATTTGACACTTGCCTCGGCAAGGAAGGCC
>JANMWK010000124.1:0-30631 GCA_031393975.1 Hyphomicrobiales bacterium | reverse complement strand
AGCTGGGATTCATATCTGGGTGAAAACACCTTGGCTGATTTCAATGCCGCGACCGGCGTGGAAGTGAAGCTTGATCTTTATGGCAGCAATGATGAGCTTTTTGCCAAGCTTAAAGCTGGCAACCCAGGTTATGACGTTGTGATTCCGTCAGCCAATTGGATTGAACGCATGGTCAAGGCTGATATGTTGACGCCGCTTGATCATGGTAAAATTCCTAATATCAAAAATTATGATCCGGCTTTCATGGATGAAGAATTTGATCCAGGTCGCAAATATTCCTTGGCTTATGTCTGGGGCACCTTTGGCATTGGTTACCGCAAATCGAAGGCCAAGAACGGCGCACCTGATTCCTGGAAAGCCTTGCTTGATTCATCGGATTATGATGGCCGCATTTCCATTCAAGCCGATCAGGAATATGCTTTGGGCAGTGCCCTTCAATATCTGGGCTATAGCTGGAACTCCACCAACGCCACCGAACTCGGCAAAGCCAAGGACTTATTGATCGCTGCCAAAAAGCACATCAAATTGTTTGCCAAAGACAACGGTGATAGCCTGCTCGCTTCTGGTGACGTTGATGTGTGTTCTGAATTCTCCGGCGACGTGCTTGGTCAGATTGGCAATGATCCATCCAAGGATCTGGATTACATACTGCCAAAAGAAGGCGGCAACCGCTGGCAAGACACCATGGCCATTGCCAAGGGTGCGCCTCATCCTGAAAATGCCCATGCCTACATCAACTATATTTGTGATGCTGATGTGAATGCCAAGCTTTTGGATGCCATTCATTATCCCACACCCAATGCCGCCGCCAAGGCGAAGATGAGCGATGAGTATAAAAACAACCCGATCATTTTCCCATCGGCTGAACAGTTGAAAAAAGCTGAACCAAGCAAATATCTGGGTGAAGATGCAACGGCCGCTCGCGAAGAAATCTGGACCGCGGTTCAAGCCGCTTAAGTTAAAATCAGTGTGCAAGGGCGACAGGCGTCGCCCTTGCCTTAACTCAGTTTTTGGCTAAATTAAAAAATGCGACAAAAAGATCGCAGGGCAGGGACGAAGAATTTTGGATGATTGGAAGGATTTCAAGCGGGTCTTTTTGACGCTCGCATCGCCAGGCAGCTTCTGGCTGCTGGTATTTTTTATCATTCCCATGGCCTTCCTTTTTGTTTTGAGTTTTTCCTCAAAAGCCATCGTAAACGGCGAAACCTCCACCACCGCCTATGATTATTTCAACACATTCGGCAATTACATCGCTTCAGCGGGCACGAGTTATCTTGTTCTTCTGTGGCGGGCAATTTGGACAAGTGCCGTTGCCACTTTTGTGTGCCTGGTGCTGGCTTATCCCCTGGCCTTGGCAGTGTGTTTTGCAGCACCAAAATGGCGTCCCATTTTGCTGTTGCTGTTGATTTTGCCATTCTGGATCAACCTGCTCATTCGCACTTATGCGCTTTATTCAATTTTCCGCAGTACGGGCGTTGTCAATCAAGCTATGGGACTCATTGGCCTTGGCCCCTATGAAATGCTCAACAACACCAGTGCCGTTATCATGGGGCTTGTCTATGTTTATTTGCCTTTCATGGTTCTGCCGCTTTATTCCACAATCGAAAAACTTGATCGGTCTTACCTGGAAGCCAGCCTTGATCTGGGTGCATCACAGGCGCGAACGTTTTGGAGTGTCACGTGGCCTTTGACATTGCCTGGCGTGATCACGGGTATCATACTCGTATACATTCCGTGTCTCGGAACTTTCCTCACATCTGACATTCTGGGTGGCCCGAACAACTGGACCATCGGCAACGCCATTCAAAACCAGTTTCTGGAAGCCAATAACTGGCCGTTTGGCGCGGCTTTGTCTTTCATCTTGCTCTATGCAACTTTCATCGCATTGGTCATACGCGCTCTAATTGCCGGCCGCTCCAAAGGGGTCGACGCATGAATGCCGCTTTGAAATCCGGCCAGGGGCCTCTTGAATACGCGCGTCGCCCTTGGATCATCATCCTCTTTGGATTGGTCCTGGTGTTTCTCTATGCGCCCATTGCGTCGTTGATCGTATTTTCATTTAACGTTGACAAAAGCGGCGTGTGGCATGGCTTTACGGTGATGAACTATGTCAAATCCTGGCATAATGACGCGATATTTCAGGCTTTGACCAACTCAATTACCATTGCGATCCTCTCAACAGTCTTCTCGACCATTTTTGGCGCGATGACGGCTCTAACATTGTGGCGCTTCCGGTTTCCCTTCAAAAACATTTATGAAGGTTTTGTGGCTTTGCCCATTGTGGTCCCTGAAATTTGCATGGGCATTTCGCTAGCCATGTTCTTCAACTACACTGGCATGATGGCAGGGGTGCGTGACTGGATTTGGCCCTTTAACCTGATCAACATCATTTTCGCGCACATCGCATTCTGTTTTCCTTTTGTGGCCGTTGTGGTTCGCGCCAGGCTTCAAGGTTTCAACCGCCAACTCGAAGAGGCTTCCAAGGACCTGGGTGCAACTGAATTGCAAACCTTTACCAATGTCTTGGTGCCGTTTATGGTGCCAAGCCTCGTGGCGGGTGGGCTGCTGGCCTTCACGCTATCGCTGGATGATTTCGTGATTACGCTTTTCTCATCGGGACCGGGCTCAGTCACATTCCCGGTTAAAATTTATGGCATGGTCAAACGCGGCGTTGACATGCAAATCAATGCGGCATCCACCGTGCTCATCGCCATTACTTTGGCAGCAACACTCATTGCCATGAAACTTCAATCCCCGTCAAAGTCGGGCCATTAAGGATCAACCATGTCTGCACCGATCGTCTCCATCAAAAATCTGACAAGACGCTATCCCGGCGGAGTTACTGCTGTTGACAACGTATCGATTGATATAGCGCAGAACGAGTTTTTCGCATTGCTCGGCCCGTCAGGTTGCGGCAAGACAACATTGTTGCGCATGATTTCCGGCCTCGACACGCCAACCGAGGGCCAGATTTTCATTGGTGGTGAAGACATGGCGCTCACCCCACCGAACCTGCGCCCCACCAACATGGTGTTCCAGTCATATGCCGTGTTTCCGCATATGACTGTGCAAGATAACGTGTCTTATGGTTTGCGCGTCACGGGCGTGGCCGCTGACGAAACCAAGCGCCGCACTGCGGAGGCTTTGGAAATGGTGAAGCTTTCGCATCTTGCCGCGCGCAAGCCTGATCAAATGTCTGGCGGTCAGCGTCAGCGCGTGGCCTTGGCGCGCGCACTGGTCAAGCGTCCAAAAGTGCTGCTATTGGACGAGCCACTTTCAGCACTGGATGCAAAGCTGCGTGACGACATGCGTTTGGAGCTCACAAGACTGCAAGAAACAGTGGGCATCACCTTCATTATCGTGACGCATGACCAAGATGAAGCCTTGTCCATGGCCAGCCGCATCGCAGTGATGAACAAAGGCGCAGTTGAACAAATTGCAACGCCGGCCGAACTCTATGAGCAACCGCGCAACAGGTTTGTGGCCGATTTTATCGGCAAGGTGAATTTGATTGAGGCCTCTGTGCTGAAGCAATCCGGCAAAAAAGTCTCGTGCCTGACGCAAGGCCTGGGAAAAATCGATGTATCCACCGACAAAACTTGCGGCGATAAAGCCACCGTCGCCATCCGACCTGAAAAATTGAAAATCAGCACCGTTGAACCCAAAGGTGCTGGCATCATCAAATCCCGGGCCACTGTGCGCGATGTGGCGTATTATGGCGACACCAGCCACATCGTGGCCGATGCCGCTGATGGCCTCAACCTTCATATCAATGTGCAAAACAACACCCGCACCGGTGGTGCAGGTGTGGACCGCGGGCAAAAAATCTGGGTTCATTTCAACCCGACTGATGCCCTTCTTTTAACGGAGTAATTCAAATGGCCCTTCATATGGACAAGCTCGGCAGAACCCCGGGCGATGAAGCTTTTCGCCGCGAAAACCTGAAAGGCACCAATTGGGAATCCACCTATGCTGGTGCTCTCTCTTTCATGCGTCGCAAATATTCGCGCGATTTGACAGGCGTTGATATTGCCATCACCGGCATTCCATTCGATCAAGCTGTTTCACATCGCTCTGGCACCCGCATGGGGCCTGAAGGCATCAGGAAGGCTTCAGCTGAAAATGCCTGGGGCCCATTCTGGCCATGGAATTTTGATCCGTTTGATACACTTGCTGTCACTGACTATGGCGACTGCTTTTTCGATTGGGGCAAGAAAGAAAACTTCCCCGAGACTTTGGAAAACCACGCCACAGAAATCATTTCGTCGGGTGCAGAAATGATTGCTTTGGGTGGGGATCATTATGTGTCCTATCCCATCCTCAGAGCCCATTACAAAAAACACGGGCCTCTGGCGCTGGTGCATTTTGATGCCCACCGCGATGTGGAGGTGGACAATGGCGGCCGCATCGACCATGGCACGATGTTTGGATATGCCGTAAAAGAAGGTCTGATTGATCCGGAGAAATCCGTGCAGATTGGCATCCGCACAACATTTACGGGCGAAACCACCATGGGCTTTCGCATTATTTATGCCGATGAAGTGCATGAGAGCACAAGAGCTGATCTGGTGAAAATCATCGAACAGAAAGTAGGCAAGCAAAAAGCCTATCTCACTTTTGATATTGATTGCCTCGATCCCTCTGCAGCACCCGGCACCGGAACCCCCATCCCCGGCGGCCTCACCTATCATCAAGCCGCATCAATCATCCGTAAACTGACGAATATCAACTTCATAGGCATGGATATGGTGGAAGTTTCCCCCCCTTATGACCACGCCGAACTCACATCAGGTGCGGCCTCGTCGCTTGTGATGGAATATATCTGCCTGCGCGCTTATCAAAAGGGTGCGCGTGGCGCAGTGATGGCAAAGTAATTCACTCTCTTTACCTTCCTTCCCCCTCAAGGGGAGAAGGATGTTATAGCGAAACTTCTCTAACTCAACGCATCCCTAATCCGGTAATACATCATCGCCGCTACTAGCAATGGCGTCCTCAACGCTCCGCCCGGGAATGGCAAATGCTTGACGCGGGCTAATAAATCAAACCTTTCACTCACCCCGCGCACGCATTCGGCCATCAACTTTCCATACAGGCCAGCCAGCGCCACACCTTGGCCAGAATAACCATGAGCATAAAAAACCGTTGGCGATAGACGACCACAATCCGGAATGCGGTTCGATGTGATCGCAATATTTCCGCTCCACGCAAAATCAATTTTCACATCTTTCAACTGCGGGAAAACCGCAATCATGCGCGGGCGCATATATTCGCCAAGGGCAGGGGGTGTGGTGCCGGAATAACTGGCGCGGCCGCCAAACAACATGCGGTGGTCTTTCGAGCGGCGATAATAATCTACAATGAAATTAGTGTTGGCCACCGCTTCATTATCAGCAATCAAAGCCTTGGCACGGTTCTCGCCCAAAGGTTCAGTGGCGATTATATAGCTGGCCACAGGCATAACCCGTCCATAGAGCGGGGTCACCACTTTTCCCAAATAGGCATTGCCGCCGATGATCATGAACTTCGCTGACACTTTGCCTTTATCGGTGCGGGCCCAAGGCTTTGGCCCGGTGTCCACTTCAACAACCGCTGAATGTTCATAGATCTTTGCACCGGCTTTCTGCGCCGCATCGGCCAGACCAAAGCAGTAATTTAAAGGATGAAAATGTCCGGCATGTTGTTCGCGCAAGGCACCATGATAAATATTAGTGCCCAGTTTTGCTTCAAGCTCAAGCTTCGACAGCAACGTGTTGCCGCCATAGCCAAGTTCTTGATATTCATCAGCCCAAGCCTGCAATTCAGAAAACTGATGCGCTTTCGGGATGCAATGCATGTATCCCCAAGTGAGATCACAATCGATTGTGTGTTTAGCAATGCGTTCAACAATCAGGCGCTTGGCTTCTTCAGCAAGGTTAAATGCCTTCTTGGCGTCTGCCTTGCCGAGTTGTGCGATAATCTTTCCTTGGCCTGATGAAAAACCTGTGCAAATTTGTCCGCCATTGCGCCCTGATGCGCCCCAGCCAATGGTTTCAGCCTCCAGCACGACAACCCGGTAACCCGCCTGCGCCAATTCAAGGGCGGCTGAAAGGCCCGTGTAGCCAGCGCCAATGATGCAAACATCAACAACCACATCGCCTTGGAGTTCTGGTCCAGTGACAGTGCGATTGGCGGTGGCTTGATAATAGGAGTTGATTTTCATGGGCGTGAGATTGCGTCCCCCCTTCCTAAAGGTCAACTACAAGGGCTAAGCTGCGAGCGATAAGTTGATCGTTAATGCGTGTCACTCTTCATTTTGCCGTCACCCCAGCGAAAGCCGGGGCCCCGCTGGCTTGCAATCGATAATGTTGTGAGCTGGATGCCAGCCTCGCTGGCATGACGTTTCGAGGAAGATGTAATTCAAAAAATGATCATCTAAATTAATATCAACCTGCAGGGTGTCATGAGCCAATCCAAGTTTGAAGACTTCATATCATCAAATCAAATCACGGAGGTCGAATGCCTCGTCGCCGATATGTCCGGCACCGCGCGCGGAAAAATTTTGCCGCCCAAAAAATTTCTCTCTGGAAACAAATCAAAAGGGCTGCGGGTGCCCGAAGAAGTGTTCACGCTCACCATCAATGGCAGGTTCGTGTCTGACACTGAAGCGGTGAGTGATAGCGCCATCGATATCTACATGAAGCCCGATGTGGATACCATCCGTTTTGTGCCATGGTATGAAGCCCCTACCGCGCAAGTGATTTGTGATGCCTATCACCTGGACGATAAGCCTGTTACAATTTCGCCCCGCCATGTTTTAAAGCGCGTGTTGCAACTCTACAAAGACAAAGGCTGGAAGCCAGTCGTTGCACCAGAACTTGAGTTTTATCTGGTGAAAAAAAACTTCGATTCTGATTACCCACTGGAAGCCGCAGTAGGGCGCTCAGGCCGCAAGGAATCCGGTGGTCAAGCTTACGGCATTGATGCCGCAAATGATTTTGATCCCATTGTTGAGGATATCTATGATTGGTGCGAAGCCCAGGAACTGGATGTAGACACGCTCAGCCACGAAGCTGGCCCCGCGCAATTGGAAATCAATTTCAATCACGGCGATCCGTTGGAACTCGCCGATCAGGTTTTCCTGTTCAAGCGCACCGTGCGCCAAGCGGCTTTGAAGCATGATGTCTATGCCACCTTCATGGCCAAACCGCACGAGAATGAGCCGGGTTCATCCATGCATATCCACCAATCGGTGATGGATATCAAAACTGGCAAGAACATTTTTGCTGGCAAAAATGGCTCACATTCAAAGTTATTTCTAAACCATATCGGAGGGTTGCAGCGTTATCTTGCAGCAGCACTTCCGCTATTGGCACCCAATGTGAATTCATATCGTCGCTTGGTGCCAGATTCCGATGCGCCCACTAATGTGCATTGGGCCATTGATAACCGCACTGTCAGTTTGCGTGTGCCATCATCTGACCCCAGCAATTTGCGTATCGAAAATCGCGTAGCTGGCGCAGATACCAATCCCTATCTGGCCTTCGCAGCGTCCTTGGCCTGTGGTTATTTGGGCATGGTCGAAAAATTAAAACCTTCTGAACCCGTCACCGGTTCGGCCTATCGTTATGCCCACACATTGCCCATCAGTTTGGACGAGGCTTTGGACAAACTCAGTTACACCAAAGCCTTGCGCATAGTTCTTGGTGAGCAATTTTCGGAAGCCTACCGTGATGTGAAATATCAGGAGATGCAGCATTATCGCCGCGTCATCAGTTCGTGGGAGCGGGAATTTTTGTTGCTCAACGTTTAATGCGCTAAGCTAGCATTTGAGTCGAATTTAACGGGGTCTCCATGCGCGTCATTTTGCGATTGTTTGCAGTTTTCTTTATTCTGAATTGTGCACCGGCTTGGGCGCAAGACGCTGGACAAATACAGGCGGCAATTTCGCAGCTGCTCAGCGGTGGTCAGCGCATGGCCTTGCCAGTGGAGCGCATCCGCCCCGCTCTCACCGCGCATTATGTGCGCAGTGGCGGTAGTATCTATTGGGTGGGCACCGGCCGCATGGATATATTCATCCAGCGCCTGCAAAACGCAAAATATGATGGGTTGAACCCGCAAGATTATCCGGTGGAAAGCTTGATTGCTCTGCGTGATCAATTGAATGCCTCTGATCCGGCAGCCGCCGCTCAAGCCGAACTCACGTTCTCGGCTTTCCTCGTGTCCTATGCTGCGGATTTAAAAATTGGCCGCGTGGCACCACAAAAAGTCGATCCCAATCTCTTCCGCAATCAAAAAACCATTGATGTGCAACGCGTATTGACTGACCTCAAAAAACAAAGCGATCCCAATAAATTCCTGAATTCATTCGAACCTAAAAACATTCACTACCAAGCTCTTAAAAAAATGTTGAAGGTCTACACCCAAGTGATCGACGAAGGCATTGCATGGCCCACCATCGGGCAGGGTGCTGTGGTCAAGCCCGGCGGCAGCGACCCCCGTGTGCCCAATGTGCGCAAACTCTTGTCGCTCACCGGTGATTTTGAATGGGCTGATACCGGTTCTCCAGTTTACGACCAAAACTTGGCCATCGCCGTGCGCCGCTTTCAAACCCGCCATGGCCTTGAAGCCAAAGGTCTGCTCGGCAAGCAGACCATTGTCACAATGAATATTTCGCCAGAAGAACGCCAACGCCAGATTATGCTCAACATGGAGCGTTGGCGCTGGATGCCCGATAGCTTAGGCGACGAGCATTTTCTCATCAACATTGCCAGTTTTGAATTGCAGCATTGGCAATCAAATATCATTGTTGATCGCATGGACGTAGTGGTGGGGGCAGTTGCAACGCAAACGCCGGAATTTACGGGAGCCATGCAATATATCGAACTCAATCCCTATTGGACGGTGCCCTATGCCATCGCCACTAAAGAGATGTTGCCCAAGTTGCAAGCCAACCCCATGCAATATGCTGGGGATTTTGAGGTTTATGCTGGTGGTAAATTAGCCGATTGGAATTCGATCAATTGGAATTCCTATGGCGGCACCAGTTCATTTCCTTTTACGTTCCGGCAATTGCCCGGGCCTAAAAACGCTTTGGGCAAAGTGAAATTTATGCTGCCCAATCGATTCAATATCTATCTGCATGACACCCCCGCCAAAGATAAATTCGCTAATGTGACGCGGGCCTTCAGCCATGGCTGCATACGTCTTTCGCGCCCCAGTGATCTTGCTTACTCCTTGCTGGAGCGCAAGGGCATGGACCGTGCTGCTGTCGATGCCATCTGGGCTGATGGACAGAATACAAGAATAGATTTGCCACAAGCCATTCCTGTGCATCTGATTTATGCCACAGCGTTCTCCAGCGAAAACGGCATTGAATTCAGAACTGACGTTTATGGACGCGACCGTAAACTGTACGAAGCCCTATTCGGTAGACCGTCGAGTTAAGCGCCTTTCAAAACGCCATTCGCCGAAAGTGCTATTTTGCTCGACTTTACATGCAGAACAGCCGCACCCTTCGCGCTGAGGAACTTCGCAACAAAGGCCTCCACGTCATCGCCCATTTGCAATGTAAATGCTTCGGCCCCGAATGACTTCGCCCAAGCCGTGAAATCGGGGTTTGCCAATTGCGTGCCGGAAACTCGCGTCGGAAAATGGCGCTCTTGATGCGAACGAATAGTGCCATAAATGCCATTGTCGGAAATCACGATTTTTGGCGAGAGACCGTAAGCCATAGCTGTGGCCAGTTCTTGGCCGGTCATTAACACGCCACCGTCCCCCACAATGCAAATTGCCATGCGCGAAGGCTCAACCAATTGTGCTGCAACAACAGCCGGAACACCAAACCCCATCGCCCCCACAATGCCACCCAATAAACTATTTTTCGGCGTCATGGGCCAATGCCTGTGCGCCCATGTGGTCATATTGCCAGCATCCATTGTGATGATGGCATTAGACGGTGCGAGCTTGGCAAGAGCCATCGTCACGACACCAAAATCCACCCCATCATCAGGTGCTGGCGACACAAATTTTTGGCTATCACGCGTCACGCCCCTTACATTAGAAACCCAACGCTCGCGTACTGCCGATACAACGCGGGTCGATTGCGCAAGACCATTCAATACCGCAATGGGATCAGCTACTAAACCCACATCAGCACGGATCACCCGGCCAATGGGTGCGCCATCGGGATAAATATGGACCAGCATTTGCGCAGGCTGTGGTGCACGGGGCAGGGTGAAGCCCAGCGACGCCACGTCGCCAAGCCTTGTGCCAATTGCGATAATAAGATCAGCTTCTGCCAGCACTTTGCGCTGGCTGGCCAAAGTGCCAAAATTCAAATGCCCGGCATAAAGATCAGAGCCATTATCAAACACATCTTGATTTTTCCATGTCACAGCCACGGGCACGCGCTGCGCTGAGGCAAAGCGCTGTAAAGCTTCTGCTCCCGCAACCCCACGCAAAGTCCCGCCCGCAATCACCAGTGGCCGTTCGGCGCGCCCAATCATGTCCTTGATGCGTACAATATCGGAAGGCGCTGTATTTGCCACAGCAAGGGGATAGACGAGAGACTCACCGTCTTCCACCTCGTCATGCAACATGTCCTCAGGCAAAGCCAACACAACAGGCCCCGGCACACCTTCAGCGGCTAAACGCATGGCCCGCGGCATGAGTTCATGCAGCCGCGCACTGTCTTGAATTTCATAAACCGCCTTGGCCATACCCCCAAAAAACTGGCCGTAATCTACTTCCTGAAACACCGCCCGCGTGCGCTCGTCCCGCGCCACTTGGCCGATCAACAAAATCAACGGCACTGCATCTTGTTCGGCCATATGAACGGCAATCGAGCCATTGGTGGCCCCCGGTCCACGGCTCACCATAAACACCCCGGGCTTGCCTGTCAGCTTGGCCTCAGCCACAGCCATGAATCCCGCGCCGCCCTCATGGCGGCACACAATCACGTCAATGTCGCTGTCATGAAGCGCATCAAGCAAGGCCAAATAACTCTCACCTGGCACGCAATAGACCCGTTTAATGCCATGGGCTTTGAGACTGTGAACAATAACTTCGGCTGCGCGCATGAAACACCTTTGGGATCAGATTCGTCCAAAGTATTTCATGCCCGCAACCAATGCTACTGTCGAGTTGCGTTTATTATTGGGAGGCTGGCAGATTGCTCAACGCGGTTTTGGCAGCAGCCACCCCACCCTTGATGGCAGTTTGATACCATTGTGCAGCCTTTTCTGGATCTGGCTTCAATCCACTCACCTTCAACGCCGTGAAAACTTGCGGATCATAAGTTCTGCCCACACCATAAGCCCCCTTTGCATCACCTAATTTATTGGCCTGCAGATAAAGTTGCCGTGCTGAAATAATGTCCCCACCATTCAGCAGGCCATCACCTTTTGAAATTAATGCACCGGCCTCAGGCAGGACATCAGGAATAGGTGCTGCCGCCACTTGGTTTGAACCTGAACTGACAGGCAGAGCACTTGCCGGAGCGATGGTCGCTGCAATATCAGCGCTTCCCAACTCCTGCTTGCCATCCGCAGTTTGGATGTCAGCCACGATGGGTTGATCGACTTTCACATTCATCGCTTTGATAGGGGCTGCAAGCTCGCCAGTTTTTTCCTCGATGGCAGCAACTTCCATATTGAACTGATTACTATCCAGTAGGGGCACAACCAACTTTATGCCAGCAATGTCGGAAGGTTGAACCAACCAATTACCCTTGGTAATTTCTTTGCCCACGGTCAGATAGGCATCATTCGGCAGCCCCATAATTTTCAGGGCCACGGGGTCTGCGCCTTTAGCGGCTTGTGCGCTCAGCATCAGCGGAATCATACTGTTCAAAGTTCCGCGCACATCATTCACATCCAATGAAGCCGTTTGCACCGTCTTCTTTTGAATAACAGTAATATTGGCAGAAGGCGGTGCTTTAACATCTAGTGGCAAGAGAGTTGCCAAAGTCGGCTGAGTATTAGTGCTGGCCGAAGATAGCAAACTTGTAAGTTTGTCTTTATTGGCAAATCCAAATCCAGAAGCACCGCCCACCACAATTGCAATCATTCCGTAGCCAATGATTTTGAACCACGGCACAGTGCTTCGCTTTGAAACATCTTGCAGGGGTTGCGCCCGTTGTTCTTGCTCATAAAGCCTGCGACGACCGTGGATATCACTCATCGGCAATGTGGGCCGACGCGCGGTTGGCGTAGTCGCCAGCGGAACATCATAAAGCCGTTGCGCTTGTGAAAATTTTTCATCCAGCTTGCGCTTATAATCAGCATAAGCTTCAGGCCCCGGCGTTTCCACAGAGAGGCGAGATTCAGGACGGGATGCCCGGTAGTGTTCGGCCAAATCTTCATCCGTCTCTTGCGAAATATCACGTGTGAACCACGTGGGGGCCTTAGGTTCATGCGCCTCGATGGGCGCATCAAGGGCATCGAATTCAGGATCAATTGCCTTTGCTGTCCGGCTTTGAATATGGGTCATGGTTTGCCTCCTGTAGGTGTAATCGTGGGTGTTGCAGGGTTTTGACCCAAAAGTTTTTGCACTGAAGAATGACGTGTCCATCCGGGAACATCATTTTCGAACTGTTGCGAAATTTCACTTTTGGGAATCTTGAAGAGCTGAGTTTCAAATTTTTGCAGTGTGGCGTAGTGGGGCGAACTCCGCGGCCAATCAAATACAGCCAGCACCAGTGTTGTGGCTACCGTATCGGCCTTTTGGCCATTTAGCAGAAGCGTTGTGGCATGATAGGTTTCAGCTAATTGCGGTGCCAACGGCATGGAAATAATGTGAAAGCGCTCATCTTGCAAAGCGATTTTTGCAACATCTGTACCGAGAACAAGTGCCGCATCGGCCCTGCCGCTCATCAAAGCGTCAATGGCTGCGGAACCTTGTGATGGCACCCTCAAAAATGGAATTTCAAGCGAACCAAAGAGCAGTTCGCCCGTTGCAAATCCCGCACTTTGGGCTGGTCCCGTTGCAATGCGTTTGCCGGCCAGTGCTGTTATGCTGTCAATGCCGTGCCGAGCGATCAGAACTACAGGGAGTGGTGCCACTGATGTAATATATGCAAAATTCCCACTCGTAAGCTTTTGCCCACGGGCGTAGACCAAACTATCAGCCGCAACCAAGGCTGCATCAACCGATTGCAACTGAGAGAGGTCTTGCATGGCCTGCACACTGCCAGCCCCAACAATGGGAAGAACGCGTAAATGGTCTTCATTGTCGAGCGCCTTGGCCAAATTGTTTGCCTGTTGCAGCCATTCAGGCTCGCCAACCAGAAGACCAACTACATTATTGTTTTGCTCAGCGGTGGCTGGCCCAATGCTGGACAAAAATGCCAATAAACCGAGAGCGGGCAGAAGTGTTCTCATGCCAGTTCCTCTTCTTCAAAAATGTGCGTCATCCCACCTTGCGACCAGACCAAAACCTGTGACTGTTCGGCAACGTGCAAGGGTTTTCAACGTTGATTGTGGCGATCAGGGGGCAGCATAAAGGTTATCTCTTGGCAAGCTAACATAAGGTAGATGTGATGGCTGAACCCGAGGTGACTTATGAAAACTGTGATCGACATTGCCAAAGCCAAAATCAAAGGCAAAGGACTGAAACTGGTGATGCCGGAAGGCAACGACCCGCGCATTGTGGAGGCGGCACACGTGTTGAAACAACAAAGGCTTGCTGAGGCCATTGTGTTCACCTCAAGAATTCCGGACCCTTCCGCCGAAGCGATTGCCATGTTGCGAGCGCGACGCGAAAGATTGACAGATGTTAGCGCCACCAAACTTTTACAAAAGCCACTCTATGCAGCAGGGGCCATGGTTGCCACTGGTGCTGCCCACGCCATGTTGGCTGGTGTCGTCAATCCCACCGCCCGCGTCGTAGAAGCCGCTTTGATGACCATTGGCCTTGCTGAAAACATCAACACGCCGTCCAGCTTCTTCCTCATGCAATGGCCGGACAAGTGTTTAGTGTTTGCCGATTGTGCCGTAAACATCCAACCGACTGCTGAGCAACTGGCCGATATCGCAATAGCATCAGGCAGCAGCGCGCAAAGAATTTTAGGGGATGCCCGCGTGGCGCTTTTGTCATTCTCCACCAAAGGCAGCGGAAAACACCCCGATGCCAATAAAGTCATCGAAGCCCTGCGCATCGCCCGCAACCGTGCGCCTTACCTAAACATTGATGGTGAGTTACAAGGTGATGCCGCTCTCTCGCAAGCAGTGGCTAGCCGCAAACTCAAAGCACCAAGCACCGTGGCGGGCCATGCCAATGTGCTGGTGTTCCCCGACTTAGATGCAGGAAACATCGCCTATAAAATCACGCAATATCTAGGCGGCGCCCAAGCGATTGGACCAATCTTACAAGGTTTTGCTATGCCTGTTTCCGACCTATCACGGGGAGCCACCGTGCAGGAAATTGTTGATACAGCTGTGCTGCTTTTGTCGCTGGTGTGAGTTCTACTTCAGCTCAATTTCGATAAAAGCATATTCACCATCTGAGGCATTGATCACATCATGCTCAACACCTTCGGAGCGGAAATAGGGCACACCTTTTTTCATTTCGGCTATTGAACTGCCATTGGTAGTTTCCAATTTCAGTTTCCCATCCATCAGCGGCACCACCACATAATCATGGCCATGCCGATGCCATCCGGTGTTTTCGCCGGGTTTAAGAAAGCGATATTCAGTGACGATTACTTTTTCATTCTCAATGAACACCGTAGCTTTTGCAGTTCCGATCATCGTGTTTTTCTCCATTATGGATATTCTAACGCTCGCGCCGCAAGAGGTGTAGAATCTGGTTTTTTAGACCTAATGAGCCGTGCAGCAAAATAAATTCGAATAATTTTCGAAAGCATGGCTCTCAAAATAAAAACGGCACACCATGCCCAATCATTAACAAATGACAAGGCCGAGACATTCGTTCGCAGCCCTGTATAAGTAAAAAATATAGGTAGGAAAAACGCCAAAAAAAATTGGCCAATCTGTTTTCATCATGCAGCAACAAAATCACTGTGTCGATGGAAGAGTGGACCGCACAAAAAGCCGCCTAAAATTGTAAAGCAGAAAGTAGCCAAACAAAGTTGACCCTAACATTAAACCCGCAAGCATTTCCACCATAGCGCGGGGTTGGCCAATTGGGCTTGCGATCATGCCCGCCACGCGGGCGACGGCGACAATTAAAGTGAGTTGAAACAGGACGGAGACCAAAAGACCTTCTGTGGCGGGAGTATTCAAGTTTCTTGCTCCGTTTTTTCAACACTGTCTTTGGTGAGTCCTAACATGTCCAGCGCTAACATAAATGTTGCAACTTCGAGCAAACGTTATAATATAACACCGATGAGTCATAATCATGCCAAATGCACCGCCAGTCTTATGGCGCGCGCTGAACAAACGTGCGCATCGCGCCTCACCAAGCAGCGCAAAGACGTTCTCACATGTGTTGCCGAAAGCCACGCGGCTGTAGGTGCCTATGATGTGATCGAACGCATGGCCGCTCATGGCCCACGCCCCGCACCCATCACGGTTTACCGCGCGCTCGACTTTTTGTTGGAGCATAATCTGGTTCACAAAATTGAAAGCCGCAATGCCTTTGTTGCGTGTGCTTGCGATCATAAAAATGCGCAACCTGCTTTATTAATTTGTGAGACTTGCGGCAACGTGGACGAGATTATTCAACCCGTAAATATCGAACTACAAAGTGCGGCTAAGGCACACGGGTTTGAAATCAAACGCGCCATGGTCGAACTCTCAGGCACCTGCAGCAGTTGCACCCATGTTTGAGTTAATCAAGCCGCTTATTACAACGCATAAGCTTGGCCTCACCATTGGAAATCGGAAACTTCTCGACGATGTGAGTATGACGGTGCGAGAGCATGAGATTGTCACCATCATCGGTCCCAACGGTGCGGGTAAATCGACGTTGGTGAAGGTTATGCTGGGGCTTGTCCCGCAAACCACCGGCACAATTCTGCGCCGTGAAAATCTACGCGTGGGTTATGTGCCACAACGGTTTCCGGTGGCCACCAATGTGCCGCTATCAGTGCGCCGGCTATTGACACTGACAAAAACGGCGACCGCTACTGAAATCGAACAAGCGCTTTCTGAAACTGGCATCGAACATCTCATCAACGCGCGTGTGGCCGAACTTTCCGGCGGTGAATTGCAACGCGCACTCTTGGCCCGTGCTCTACTGCGGCAGCCAGAATTGCTGGTGCTCGATGAACCTGTGCAGGCGGTAGATTTTAATGGCGAACTCAAACTTTATGAACTCATCTCCAACATCCGCAAGAGCAGGGGCTGTGGCATTCTCATGGTCAGCCATGATTTGCATATGGTGATGGCCGAGAGTGACCGCGTGATTTGTTTGAACGGCCATGTGTGTTGTGAAGGGAGGCCGGCAGCTGTGCAAAAAGAACCGGAATTCCTGAAACTCTTTGGCCCGTCAGCCGCCAGAATGATCGCAGCTTACACGCATCACCACGATCACGATCACGAAAGCCACGGGCATTAACATGGCCATCCTCACGGAACCCTTCTTCATCCGCGCGCTCCTTTCGGGTCTCGGCATTGCTCTCGTCGCAGGCCCCATTGGTTGTTTCATCGTATGGCGACGCATGGCTTATTTCGGCGAGACGCTGGCTCATGCCGGATTATTGGGTGTGGGTTTTGGGCTTCTCTTCAATATCAATATAACCTTAGGCGCCGTAGCCTCGGCCGTGCTCCTCGCGCTTCTCTTATTGGTCCTGAAACGTCAACGCCAAATTGCTGTTGATACTCTTCTCGGCATTCTTTCGCACACAGCACTTGCTCTAGGACTCATCACCGTGGGCCTCGTCACGGGTGCTGTCACCGGCCATCTCGATATTCTATTTGGTGACGTGCTCACGGTTTCGCGCAATGATGTGGTCATCGTATGGGTCGGCGCTGCTCTGGTGTTAGCTGTCATAATCTATCTCTGGCGCGATCTCATTGCCATTTCGGTACACGAGGATTTGGCGCGAGCTGAGGGTGTTAACGTGCCGTGGGTGGAACTGGCCTTCATGCTCACCATGGCCGCCATGACGGCATTTGCGATGAAGATCGTGGGCCTGTTGCTCATCACCGCCCTCACCGTCATTCCTGCCGCTGCTGCACGTCGTGTATCATCATCGCCGGAAGCCATGGCTCTGTGGTCCAGCCTGTTCGCTGCTATCGCCGTGATCGCGGGCCTGATTATGTCAGCCCTCTGGGGCACCATTGCGGGTCCCTCGGTTGTTCTTTCGGCCAGCCTCATCTTCGTCTTGACCTTGGCCACGCGCCAGCGCAGTTAGAGAAAAATCATGACCTATTCCGCAATCACCACCAGACGATATTCCCAAGGCGTAATGGTCGGACCCATCACAGTGGGAGGGCTTGCGCCGATCGTGGTGCAGTCCATGACCAACACGGATACCGCAGATGTGGAAGGCACCGCCCGTCAATGCGCCGAATTAGCCAATGCCGGTTCAGAGCTGGTGCGCATCACAGTGGACCGCGAAGAATCGGCCGCCGCCGTATCAGCCATCCGCGCCAAACTTGATCGGATGGGCGTGAACGTGCCACTGGTTGGCGATTTTCATTATAATGGTCACATGCTGCTGACTGCCTATCCAGATTGCGCGGAAGCATTAGCAAAATATCGCATCAATCCCGGCAATGTGGGCTTTAAAGAAAAGAAAGACCGCAACTTCGCCACCATGATTGAAGTGGCCATCAAGCACAATAAGCCCGTGCGCATCGGCGTAAACTGGGGCTCGCTCGATCAAGCGATGTTAGCTGCGATGATGGACGAGAATGCCAAACGCGCAGCGCCATTGCCCGCCCGCGCTGTGATGCATGAGGCCATCGTACAATCGGGAATTCAATCGGCTTTATATGCGGAAGAGCTGGGTCTGGCGCGTGACAAAATTATTATCTCAGCCAAGTGTTCTGAGGTGCAAGATCTCATCGCAGTTTATCGCTTGCTTGCCGCGCGATCTGATCATGCTTTGCATTTGGGGCTCACGGAGGCGGGCATGGGTTCCAAAGGTATCGTCGCCTCAACAGCTGCACTTTCGGTTCTACTACAAGAAGGTATTGGCGACACCGTTCGCATTTCTTTGACGCCAGAACCCGGAGGAGACCGCACCAAGGAAGTGATCGTCGCGCAGGAAATTTTACAAACCATGGGGCTTCGCGCCTTTGCGCCGATGGTGATTGCCTGCCCCGGCTGTGGTCGCACCACGTCCACCGTGTTTCAAGAATTGGCGCAAGATATTCAAACGTATGTTCGCGCCCGTATGCCAGAGTGGCGTGAAGATTATCCCGGTTTTGAAAACCTCTCGCTGGCAGTGATGGGCTGTATCGTCAATGGCCCGGGCGAATCCAAACACGCAGATATTGGAATTTCACTGCCTGGGACGGGTGAGCAACCCACAGCCCCTGTCTATATCGACGGTAAAAAAGTAAAAACCTTGCGCGGCCAAAATATCTCCGGCCAATTCCAAACCATCGTGGAAGATTATGTCAAACGTCGCTGGGGTTAACCCACCGCGTTTCCCCATGCGCGTGAAGGAGTTTTTGGCTCATGCTGATCAGTTCCTGAAGCGTGGTGATATTGTTTTGTCACGCAGCGCTACGTTTTACAGTTGGCTCATTCGAATTGCGACTAATAGCCCTTTCAGCCACTGCGCTTTGGTGTTTCTATTGCCGCAACCCGCTGAACAATTTCACAATACATTCTTGGTGCAAAGCGTGAAGAATGGCGTAGGCCTCGCCAGTTTGCGGTCTTATGTGTTTAGTAAATCCGAACGCAATCAAATGGCCATCAAGCGCTTCAATCAACCTTGGGCCGATGACGAGTTTCAAAAGCAAGTCGGCGGCATTATGTTAGACTACATCAATGCTGGATATGACTTTAACCGCGCCCTGAAAATTGGTTTTACGTTTCTATTCAGCATTACTTTGGGTTGGTTTAAAATCTTTGGGAGTTCCAACACCAGTATGAGCGATGCGGTAAAGCGCACAAAGCGCCGCAGCCGCAGTTGGATTCCCCCGCAATTTATTTGCGGTGGCTTTGTGCAATATGGTTTTCTGCAAGCGCAGGAACGCCGTGGTGGCAACCCGCAAGATGTGATTTTCCGCGATGGTCTCAGTGAATATGATCGCGATGAACTGTTAGCGGTGACACCAGAGGATATTGCGCAAACCCCCAAACTGGAATGGGCCTATATCATTCGCAAGGGTTGGGTGCATGAGGTGAAAACCTATGCGGAAGCCCGCAAACTTATTTCTGGCGGTTGACCATAAAGCGGGCGGCTTCCCTCAGAATATAAGCCTTCTGGCCATAAGGAGCGACTGCTGCGATAGCTTCAGACACCAGCTCCTGCGCCTTAGCCTTGGCGCCGTTCAAACCCAACAAATCTACAAAGGTGGCCTTGCCTTTGCCCTTATCTTTCTGCGTTGCTTTGCCCATCGACTCAGGTGTCGCCTCCACATCCAAAACATCATCAGCAATTTGAAAGGCAAGTCCAATGGCATGCGAATAGCGCAGCAACGGCTCTTCATCAGCACCAGAAAGCAGCGGCCCCGACACACAGGCAAAATCAAACAGTGCGCCTGTTTTCATGCGCTGCATGTTTGAAATTTGCGCAATCGAAATAAAGCCCAAAGTCTCAGCTTCAATATCCAGCATCTGCCCGCCCACCATGCCGGAAGGTCCAGCCGCCTTTGCTAAAGCCGAAATGAGTCGCAAAGGAACTTCTGCATTGGCCAAAATATCAAAGGCAAGAGTTAAAAGCCCGTCCCCCGCTAGAATGGCTGTGGCCTCATCAAATTTTTTATGCGTGGTCGGCTGGCCGCGCCGCACATCATCATTGTCCATGGCCGGCAGATCATCATGCACCAGTGAATAGCAATGCACACATTCAAGCGCCGTCGCCACAGCCAGCGCCTGTGTCTCATCAACCCCATGCAGCTTGCAGGATTCCAGAACAAAAAACGGCCGCAAGCGCTTGCCTTGCCCCAACACGGCATAACGCATCGCCGTGCGCAGCCGGTCGCCGCCATCTTCTGGCAAACACGTTGCCAGAGCAGCCTCAATTGCGGCGGCTGCAGCAGCCAATGATTGTTCAAAACCCGTGAGTGCCAATCCTCATTTCCCTGTGTTAAGAGGGTTCTGTGTAACGATGAAATTCCCTTGATGCAAATCGCAATCCAGCAACGGCTAAACACTTTTTGGAATGCCCGCAAACCTTGGCAGCGCTGCGGCGTAGGCATCGTGGGCTGCATTGCCGCTTGGCCCTTCGTGATGACATTGGTTTACGGCCTAGTGCCACCACCGGTGAGCAATCTGATGCTCCTCCGCCTGTTCAATGGCAATGGCCTGCACAAACAATGGGTGAGCCTTGATCGAATCTCGCCTAATTTGCCCCGGGCTGTTTTAAGTTCGGAGGATGCCCGCTTCTGCATCCATCACGGGGTTGATTGGGTGGAATTTCAGGACGCCGTGGATGGTGGTGATAATGGCGAAAGCCCATCCCGCGGTGCCAGCACGGTTTCAATGCAGACAGCAAAAAACATGTTTTTATGGGATGGCCGCTCTTTCATTCGCAAGGGGCTCGAATTGCCACTGGCTTATTACATGGATTTTATCTGGACCAAGCGCCGCATGATCGAGGTCTATCTTAACATCGTCGAATGGGCGCCCGGCGTTTATGGTGCCGAAGCCGCAGCGCAGTTGCATTTTCACAAATCGGCATCACAGTTAACGCGCCGTGAAGCCGCATTATTGGCAGCCGTGCTGCCAAATCCCATCAAACGCAACGCCGGAAAACCATCGCGTGGCGTGCAGACCATTGCCAGCCGCATTCAGCTGCGCATGGCAGCCATGGACTCCTATCTCACTTGTATTGCCAAATAACCTCGGTTATAAGCCCGCCAACACAAACGGTTGAATTAAGATCGTTTTCAAAGAATCATTAAGTTTCAGAGGTTTAGACTATGGCTGTTCCAAGAAAAAAGATGTCCAGAAGCCGCATTGGTATGCGTCGCTCAGGCCAAAAAATGCAAACTGTGACTTGGATCGAAGATAAAAAGTCTGGCGAATTGCGCCGTCCTCATCATTTAGACCTGAAAACCGGCATGTATCGTGGCCGTCAGGTTCTTGACGTCAAGACTGAAGCATAACCCTCTACAATTGACTTTCCAGGAAAGGACCAGAATCATCTGGTCCTTTTTCTTTTGGGGTTAACCCTGTTTCTCAAACCAGCCTTAGCCAAGGTCATTCTATATGGCATCCAAATTGCTTGGATGAAATGATGTTGGCAGGCCATTGGCAGAACTTGAAGGTTGTGAAAGTTAACGCGTCTGAGACGAGTGAACTGGCAGAAGCTTGGGCCAATCTGGCCGACTCGTCGGTTGAGCCTGCAGGCTTCAACGCCCCGCAATGGCTCATCCCCATCATCCAACCAGATGCTAACGCCAGCGTGTTCACCGTTTCGGATGGCCCAGATCTGATTATGACCTTATCACTTGTTGAAAAGCAATCTCATCGCGAAAGTTTCAGCAGCCCACTTTTGGCCTCAGGCCTGCCACATGTTTTCAAAGCTTCGGTGCAGTCTGCAATTCTGGCTTTCATCAATGCCCAGCGCAAGCCGGTTCTGTTGCGCGCGATCACTGCCGACGGTCCTTTCATCCAAAATCTAAAACGGAATGCAGCGCATTATTCCGTAATTGAAACTTGGCAGCGGGCTGCGCTCAAACCCAAGGGCACATTTGAAGAATGGTTGGCGACCAATTTCGATCAAAAACGCCGCAAAGAATTCAAACGTCTGCGCAATCGTCTTGCCGAGCAGGGTGCACTGACCACAGAAGCCTTAGAAGTCGGCGCCGATACAAAACCCTTCGTGGATGATTTTTTGCGATTAGAAGCCGCCGGTTGGAAAGGAAAAAAAGGCACGGCAATCAATGCATTGCTACAATTATCGGAATCATTTTATGAAGCCGTTTCAAATTTGCACAAAGTTGGCAATTTGCGCTTTTGGAGTTTGAAACTGGATGGAAAATCCATTGCCAGTCTTTATGCAATCGTCGAAGGCCCGCACGCCTGGCTCGGCAAAATCGCCTATGATGAAAACTTCGCAAAATTCTCACCCGGTGTGATGATCATATTTGACTGCACCGAGTCATTTTTCGCCGAACCAAACATAACGCAAATTGACAGCTGCGCCATTCCCAACCACCCGATGATTGATCGCATCTGGCGTGATCGCTTGAGCATGGCCAGTGTCTTTGCGGCGCCTGCAACTATTTCAACCATGCAATTTAATTTAACCGTCAGATTAGAGAAACTGCGCCTACACAGTCGCAGTCTGTTGCGCGATATTTATTACAAACTGAGAAGAGCAAAACGCTCATGAGCATTGTCATCGTTGATCCCCAATTGGCCCGCGAGAATTTTCTCAAGCGTCCATTTCGTCTGAAACACAGCTTGGCCAACAACGCCCTTTTCACATTGCCGCGTTTGGTGGAGCTGGCGAAATCGCTTCCGCGTGATGCCATTGAATATAATTCCGGTAAAGTAGCCGTGGGTGCACGGCCCGAGGATGTTCCAAAAATTGATTTGCCCGCTGAGGACGTGATCAAGACCATCGAAAAAGCCAATGCCTGGATGGTGATCAAGCACGCCGAACAAGACCCCGCTTACCGTGCATTGCTCGAAGGCTTTGTGCGCGAAGCAAACGAAGCAGCCGGCCGCAAGCCCACTGATTACTCTGATCTTGAAGGCTTCATCTTTGTGTCATCAGCCAAAGCCACAACGCCATTTCATGTGGACTGGGAGGAAAATATCCTCATCCAAATCAAAGGCGATAAATTCGTGCGCACCTTTGATAATTCGGATTATGCCTTGGTGTCGGAAGAAGCTTTGGAAATATCACCATCCAAGCACCGCAATCAAATTTATGCAGAAGACCATGAAGCCCGCGCCACACTCCATACGTTGAAACCGGGCGATGCCGTGCACATGCCTTACACCATTCCCCATTGGGTAAGCACTGGCAACACATATTCAATATCCATGGCGATGACATGGAAGACACCTGAAGTGGTGCGTCTCAACAAAATCCGTTTGATGAACGGAACCCTGCGCCGCTACGGCCTGCCGCAACGGCCTCCAGGCGCTTTACCAATCATGGATGCCGCGAAGGTTTTCGCACACGATGCCATGCGCGCTGTGATTGACCCTTTCAGAAAATCAGAAACCGCGCGGCGGATGCTGCGCGGCTTGATTTATGGCAAGAAAGCAAATTATTATCTGGAAACAAAACCAAAGTCGGGAATGTAATTATCCAACCAGTTTTTCCGCTGCCATATAAGCATAGCCAAGATCATCAGCGACAGCCTTATAAGTAACATGCCCGCCGGCTACGTTGAGGCCGTTGCGCAAATGAACATCATCATGAAGCGCCTTCTTCCAGCCCTTGTCGGCAATGTTCAAAGCAAAAGGCAACGTCACGTTGTTTAATGCGTAAGTCGATGTGCGCGCCACACCACCTGGCATATTGGCCACGCAATAATGGACCACATTGTCCACTACATAAGTGGGTTCGGCATGTGTAGTGGCGTGAGAGGTTTCAGCGCAACCGCCTTGGTCAATCGCCACATCTACAAACACTGATCCGGCTTTCCAATCTTTGAGCATCGCCTTGGTTACAAGCTTCGGAGCTGCGGCACCCGGAATAAGCACGCCACCAATCACCAGATCAGCCATGGCACATTCATCTTCAATGGCACCCTGCGTAGAGTAAAGCGTTTTAACGTTCAGGCCAAAACGCGCCACCAGTTCTTCCATCCGGTCGGTGGAACGTTCGATAATGGTGACATCAGCGCCCATGCCAATGGCAATGGCAGCAGCATTGGTGCCAACCACGCCGCCACCAAGGATCACAACTTTCGCAGGTGATACACCGGGAACACCGCCCAGCAAGATGCCGCGCCCGCCTTGGGCTTTTTCCAGACAATGCGCACCCGACTGCACCGACATGCGGCCAGCGACTTGGCTCATGGGGGCCAGCAATGGCAAACCACCCCGCGCCGATGTCACGGTTTCATAAGCGATACACACAGCACCAGACTTCACTAGGTCTTTGGTCTGCTCCGGATCAGGAGCAAGATGCAGATAAGCATAAAGAATTTGGCCTTCTCGCAGCATGGCGCGCTCGCCTGCCTGAGGCTCTTTCACCTTCACAATCATATCGGCCTTAGCGAAAATATCAGCCGCTGCAGCCACAATCTTTGCACCTGCTGCGGTGTAATCCGCATCGCTGGAGCCGATGCCCAAGCCTGCATTGGCCTGCACCCAAACCTCATGGCCATGGCGCACCGCTTCGCGCACTGACGTGGGCGTGAAGCCTACACGATATTCATGGTTCTTGATTTCTTTTGGAACGCCGATGAGCATGATGTTTCTCCCTAATGCGCAGAGCATAAATCAATCAGCGAGAATGAATTTTCAATGTGATGATAATTCTGAGGTGCTACTGGTAAAAAATTCTAATATCTGCTATTAAATACGAATGAAAATCGAAAAATTAGACAAGATCGATAAAATCATCCTGATTGAGTTGCAGCGTAAAGCCATCATGCCGATTGCGGAACTGGCAGAAAGGGCAGGGCTTTCCCCATCATCCTGCCATCGCCGCGTGAAACTTCTGGAGAAAGCCGGAATCATTACCGGCTATACCGCGACACTTGATGGTAAACGCCTTGGCCTCGCCAATGAATTCTTCGTCGAAGTCTCGCTTGGATCGCAAACTGAAGAAGCTTTTGAGAAATTTGAAAAAGCCGTGCAGCGCGTACCAGAAATTTTGGAGTGCCATTTGATGAGTGGTCAATTCGATTACTTGCTAAGGGTCGCCGCCGCAGACTCGACAGATTACGAACGCGTTCACCGCACCAAACTATCGAGGCTGCCGGGCATCCAGCGTATCCAATCATCGTTGGCATTGCGCACTGTAAAACCATGGAGCGGCTTTCCAGTGATATAATTTTCTGGACCAATCATAGGTCCAATGCTAAGGCCTTTGGATGCGCGACTGGCTTATTCACATCAAACGCGGGGAATATGCTTCTCTGCAATCGCAAATCCGTGAAGCTCTTGTATCAGCGATTTTGGATCGCAAGCTTGACCGTTCGGAACCCATTCCCTCTACCCGCAAAATGGCAAAAACACTCGGCGTGTCACGCAATACGGTGGTGCTGGCCTATCAAGGCATGTTGGATGATGGCTATCTTCTGTCCCAGGAACGCTCTGGTTATTATGTGTCGGATAAAGCCATTGAAGACACCGGAGCCAAACCGCGTACGCCTTCGCTGAAGCCGCAGCTCAGCAACATTGGCCTTGATTGGGCAACGCGCGTTAAGCAGCGCCCCACTTTGCAAGAAAATATAATTAAGCCTTTAGACTGGCAGGATTACGCCTTTCCTTTCATTTACGGTCAAGTCGACCACTCATTATTCCCCTTGGCTGAATGGCGTGATTGCACCAGACAGGCACTCGGCAAGAAATGGTTCGGTGCTTGGACGAATGATACATCCGCCATTGATGATCCGCTACTTGTCGAACAAATCCGCCGTCGCATTCTGCCCCGTCGTGGCATCATGGCCAGTGACGATGAAATTTTGGTGACCATGGGTGCGCAAAATGCGCTGTTCATTCTGACAAGCCTGCTCTGCGATAAATCTACCCATATCACCATGGAAGAGCCGGGCTATAGCGATATGCGCAACATCTTTAAACTGGCCAGCAACAACGTCCACTTGGTCCCCATTGATGAAAAAGGTGTGGTGCCAGGTCCGGCTTTAAATGGCACCAATATTGTATACACCACGCCAAGCCACCAATTTCCAACGACGGTGACAATGCCACTCGAAAGGCGCCTAGCGCTTTTGAAAAAAGCATCCGAAGAGAATTTTATCATTATCGAAGATGATTATGAATTCGAAACCAATTACGTGAATGAGCCATGCCCGGCCCTTAAATCTCTCGATGATGAAGGCCGCGTCATTTATATTGGCTCATTGTCAAAAACTTTATTTCCCGGTTTGCGGCTGGGCTTCATGGTGGCACCCAAAGCCTTGATCGCTGAGGCGCGCGCTTTGCGCCGCCTGATGGTGCGTCACCCGCCCACTAACAATCAGCGGACGGCGGCTTTGTTCTTGTCGCTCGGCCATCACGACACACTCATCCGTCGTCTGCATAAAGCTTACCGTTCGCGCTGGGAAATTATGGGGAAGGCCTTGGAAACGCACTTCCCCAGTTCGTCGCGCATTCCGTCATTTGGCGGCACCAGCTTCTGGGTGAAGGGGCCAGCTGCTCTCGACACCGAAAAACTGGCTAAAGCCGCAACGGAGAAAAGTATTTTAATTGAAACCGGTCGCATCAATTTTGGTGTAGCACCTCAACCCAAAAACTATTTCCGCCTCGCGTTCTCATCCATCGATGAAAAGAAAATTGAACCGGGCGTAAAGCTGCTCGCAGAAATTATGAAGACCCAATTATGATTGCAAGGCAACAGCACAAGCTGAGGGCTATTGCTTTCATCACGCTCGCAGTTGGCTTGGCGACCTCGCAGGATGCGATTGTAAAATATATGTCCGGCACATTTCCGGCTTATGAAATTATGGCATTTCGTGGATTGATGGCCATTCCATTTTTGTCGGCTTGGCAAGCCCAGGGCGTGGGCTTCAGAGCCATGAACACCCCACTGCTGGGCCTCGTCTGTTTGCGATCAATGATTTTGTGCACTGCTTATTTCTCATTCATCTTAGCAATTTCCGTAATGCCTTTGGCCAATGCCGTGGCGATCTATTTCACCATGCCATTTTTCATGGCGGCCATGGTAGGCAAAGGCTTGGGTGAAAAAGTTCCGCTCTATCGCTGGCTCGCTATTGCAGTTGGCTTTGTTGGCGTGGTGATCACTTTGCGCCCCGGGGTTTCTACTTTTCAACCTGCCTCGCTTCTGGCGCTTTACTCTGCCTTTGGATATGCAGTGGGGCAAATGATGTCACGTCATATTTCGCAAACGGTGTCCCCGATTGTAATTTCGAACTGGCAGAATTTATTCTACATTATCACCGCCTTTGTTGTCGGTGCAGTCGTCTATGCCACAGGTTATGCGGGAACCGATGCCATGCCCTCGCTCACAAAGTCTTTCCAGTGGCCCGGCAGCTCGGAAATCATAAAGTTAATATTGCTCGGAATTTTTTCTGCCGTCAGTGCCACGGCATTCATAAGCGCTTATCAAAATGCTGAAGCTAATTTTGTCGCCCCCTTTGAATACACAGCGATGATCTGGGCCGTGTTATTTGGCATCTTCGTTTTCAATGATTTTCCCGATTTTTATACTTGGGTGGGGGCTGCAATTGTGATTGGCGCTGGCCTGTTCATGTTGGCCATGGACCACAGCCGCACCCGTAACCTGGCACCTGTTCCCAATTAAGTCTGGGCTATGGCGCAAACCTGAGACTCGGTTAAAGTGCACTATGGTTCAACCGCAAATCAACACGTCTCCAAAAAACTGGGACGAGATTAAATCCACCACATGCTATATGTGTGCCTGCCGCTGCGGTATTAAAGTTCATCTCAAAGATGGCCGTATCACTTACATAGACGGCAATCGCGATCATCCCGTGAACAAAGGTATCATCTGCGGCAAGGGTGCAGCAGGGATCAAACAACATTATTCGCCTGCGCGATTGTCAAAACCGTTGATCCGCGTCGGCGAACGTGGCTCTGGCGAGTTCCGCGAAATCGAATGGGAAGAAGCTTTGCGCACAGCCACACTGTGGCTTTCTGAAACGCGAAATAATAATCCAGCGAAGTTAGCATTTTTCACTGGCCGCGATCAAAGCCAAGGTTTGACAGGTTGGTGGGCCTCGCAATTCGGCACACCTAATTATGCAGCGCATGGCGGCTTTTGTTCTGTGAACATGGCCGCTGCCGGGCTTTATACTTATGGCGGCTCCTTCTGGGAATTTGGCGAGCCGGATTGGAAACACACAAAATATTTTCTACTGTTTGGTGTGGCTGAGGACCATGGCTCCAATCCCATTAAAGCGGGCCTTGGAAAATTAAAGGCGCGTGGCACAAAAATTGTTTCGATTAATCCTGTCAAAACTGGCTATTCGGCCATTGCCGATGAATGGATTGGGATTCGTCCGGGTACGGATGGTTTATTTGTTTCAGCCCTTATCCATGAATTGCTGCACTCTCAAAAAATCGATGGCGATTATTTAGCCCGATACACCAATTCGTCATGGCTGGTGATTGAAAATAAGGGGGGGCCTGATGATGGCTTGATCGCCCGCAATGCCGCAGGAAATCCATTGGTATGGGACCATCATATCAATCGTGCCGTGGTCGCCAACACATTCGATGCCACACCAAAATTGATGGGCCGATTTACGCTCGAAGATGGCCGCAAAGTTGGGACGTCCTTCACGCTCATCGCAGAACGATTTACCGCCGATGAATATTCGCCCGATGGTGTTGCCCATCGTTGTGGTGTTCCAGCAGACACCATCCGCCGCATCGCATCAGAACTGGCCCACACCGCATTTGAAGATACAGTGGAGCTCGATATTCCGTGGACGGATTATCAGGGCCGCCACCATCCTAAAACCATTGGTCGCCCCGTGGCCATGCACGCGATGCGCGGAATTTCCGCTCATGCCAATGGCTTTCACACCTGCCGCACCATCCACATTCTTCAGATCATGCTCGGCACCATCGATGTGCCCGGTGGCTCGCGTTACAAGCCGCCTTTCCCAAAATCCATTCCACCCAACGTGAAGCCCGCCGGAAAGGTAGGCCAGGTGAAACCCAACACGCCGCTTCCCGGTCCCCCGCTCGGCTTCATCACCAGCCCAGAAGATTTGCTCGTCGATGAGCAGGGCACCCCGCAGCGGATCGACAAAGCCTATTCATGGGATGCACCTTTGTCTGCCCACGGCATGATGCATATGGTCATCAACAATGCGGCCAAGGGCGACCCCTACACCATCGACGTGCTGTTTATGTACATGGCCAATATGAGTTGGAATTCGGCCATGAACGTGCCTGACACGATTAAGGCGCTTACAAGTAAGGGCCCAGACGGCGAATACGTGATTCCGAAGATCATTTACTCTGATGCTTATGCCTCCGAGATGGTGCATTACGCGGATCTCATTTTGCCGGACACCACTTATCTGGAGCGCTGGGACTGCATCTCGATGCTCGACCGCCCGATTTCGGAAGCCGATGGCCCCGCCGACTCCATCCGTCAGCCGGTTGTTGAACCAGACCGTGATGTGCGGGCCTTCCAAACTGTGTTACTCGATCTGGGCGCACGCCTCGGTCTGCCCGGCATGACCACAACTGAAGGCAAGCCGCGTTATCCGGGCGGCTATCCTGATTACATCGTCAACCACGAACGCGCCCCCGGCCTTGGCCCTCTCGCAGGCTTTCGTGGCAAGGATGGCAAGGCCGCAGGGCGCGGGGTCGTCAACCCCAACCAGCTTCAAGCCTATATCGACAATGGCAGCTACTGGTTTCAGGAACTGCCCGACAACATGAAATATTATCGTCATGTGAATTGGGATTATTTGGATTGGGCCACCTTCTTCGGCTTCCTGCCGCGCCCTGAGCCCATCATCCATCATCTTTATTCTGAAACGCTGCAAAAGTTTCGTCTCTCAGCGCGGGGCTACGGCAAAGTGCAACCGCCCGACCAGCACAAGCAACGCATCGAAACTTATTTTGATCCCATCCCGTTTTGGTATGCACCGTTTGAAGGCAGCATGATTGAAGAAGCCGAATTCCCCATGCACGCCATCACCCAGCGCCCCATGGCCATGTATCATTCCTGGGGTTCGCAGAATTCGTGGCTGCGACAAATCTTGGGTCGCAACTGGCTTTACGTTCACAAGAACCGCGCCGCGAAACTCGGCATTGCGGAGGGTGATTGGGTTGATGTGATTTCACACCACGGCCGCATCAAAGGCCAAGCCAAATTAATGGACGGTCAGAATGAAGACACGGTGTGGACGTGGAATGCCGTTGGCAAACGCAGCGGTGCGTGGGGCCTTTCACCTGATGCCCCCGAATCTAAAAAAGGATTCCTGCTCAACCACTTAATCAGCGATCTTCTACCGGAACGTGAGGGGGGGTATCGCTATAGCAACAGTGATCCCATCACTGGTCAGGCCGCTTGGTATGATTTACGGGTGAGGATTGAAAAGGCCGCTGACCAAAGTCCGGAATCTGCACCACAGTTTAAAAAGTTTAAAACTTTGAAGAGGGCAAAATGACTTCCCTCCCAAAAACCACCGCCAAAAAATTGGGCCTTGTGATCGACCTCGACACCTGTGTGGGCTGCCAGGCTTGCGCAACTTCTTGCAAAGAATGGAATGCGCAAGGCGACTCTGGCCCGCTCACTGACACTGATCCTTACGGTGCAGATCCCTCCGGCCCATGGTTCAATCGTGTTCACGGCTATGAAGTGAAAGAGCAGGGGCGTGATGACAGCCGCATTGTCAATTTTCCTCGTTCCTGCCTGCATTGTGAAGAGCCAGCCTGCGTCACCGTCTGCCCTACTGGCGCATCC
>JANMWK010000100.1:0-2788 GCA_031393975.1 Hyphomicrobiales bacterium | reverse complement strand
AGAAAAGCCCGCGCCACTCAAAAATGAGTGCGCGGGCATTTTGAACGAAAGAGAAATCAGTTAGGATTTGCGGCCAAACAAGCTTGCAATCGCAGGCACACCAACTCCGGCAAGCACAGCTTTTATCACATCACCGACGATAAAAGGATAAAGCCCCCATGATAATGCCGATGTTGTAGCAGTTGCAGCATCCATGTTCATCGTCTTAGACGCCCAGATTGCCAGCCAGATAATGCCCGGCACATAAAGCAAAGCACCACCCACCAAGGCAGCCAAAGCGCTTTTTGGTAAAGAGCTTGCCCAGCCGCTTTCAATCAGCTTACCAACCAGCCAAGCAGCCAAAATGAAGCCTACCACATAACCCATCGAGCCTGACGGCAACATATAATCAAGCTTGGCATCAAAAAGCCCCGATTTTCCACGCGCAAAAAATGGCAAGCCAACCGCGCCTTCAATTGCATAAAGCAAAAGTGTTGCCGCACCCAAACGCGCGCCATAGGCAGCGCCAACGCCAAGAACGGCCAAAGTCTGCAAAGTCATTGGCACCGGATACATCGGAATCGTGACTTGCGCCGCACCTGCAACAATCAAGCTTCCAATAAGAGCCAAAACGATATTGCGAACCAAATTTGAGGATTGTGTTTGTGGCCAGAGCTTATTTGCCAATGTTGCGTTCATAGTCCCATTCCTTATTGTTGTGGTGCTTAAATAATGCAGCAATTGACCTGTGGCAACCCGCATTAAAATCGTCTGGATAACATGGCCAGCGCAACCTTATTGAGTGCGCCCTCCGGATCAGCCAATGAATCCACAACCGTGAAATGGTTTGTGTTAGGCAAACTGAGAACTTTGGGGTGCAGCGATCCCCAAGCTTGCGCAAGGTCTGCCGCCTGCCGGTGGAATTCCGAGGGTTCATCGCCACCCACGGCAAATAAAATCTGCGCATGCGATCTTACTTTGGCCGCCATCAGGTTCAGCGCTGGCACTGCTTCTTCGGTAATGCGAATATCAGCATTCATGGTCGTGTGCATCAAAGGTGCAACATCATAAATACCTGAGATCGCAATGACCCCAGCAATCGGATTTTCCGGCAGACCATGGGCCGTCCAATCTGTTGCCAAATGCAAAGCAGCCAAATGCCCGCCCGCAGAATGGCCGGCCACAATAATATTTGCCCGCTCTTCATCATCCAGCACATTATTATAAAGATGAACAAAAGCGCGAATGATGCTGCCGCGAATGTCGCCCAGCGAAACCTCGGGGCAAAGCGGATAGTTGATGAGTGCCACAGAAGCGCCCTGCTCCACAAAGCCATCGGCCACCCAAGATGTTTCCACTTTCGAAAGCATACGCCAATAGCCGCCATGAATGTAGATAATCGTGCCTTTGGTATTGGGCGCACAATAAAAATCCAAAAACTCACGCGGGTGCGGCCCGTAGGAAATATCAGCATCAAATAAAAATTTCTCCCGTGTCTGCGCCGCGCGAATTTTCCACGCAGGAATAATCTCACTCGCATTGGTCACTGTGGTGCGCGGATTATATTGCAACTCATGCCAGTTATGTTCAGTCATCAAACACGCCTTGGGTCAATCGGAGTGATCGCCCCTAATGCAAACACATCTTCCATAAACTTAGCTCCCGCCAGCAATTTCGCTTCGCCACGATTAGGTCCAATGATTTGCAGGCCCACTGGCAATTTGGATTTTGTAAAACCACACGGAATTGAAATTGCCGGGCACGCACACATGGTGGCCACAGCAGCAATCAATAACCAATCAACATAGTTTTCAAATTCAACACCTTTGCAATGTGTTGGATAGCGTTGCTCAACGGGGAAAGGTTGAACGATGGTGGCCGGGCATAAAAGAAAATCAAATTCACTGAGGAACTTGCCCATCCGGTGAAACAGCATTCCACGCTGCGCCTCAGCCTTGGCGATATCATCAACTGAAAGCGCCAGACCTTTCTCTATATTCCAAATCACTTCGGGTTTGAGCAAATCACGATGATCAATCAAAAGCTGCCGCATGCCAACTGCAAAGCCAAGGGCGCGCAACGTTTGAAAGCAATTCATCATCTCCGAAAGATCAGGATGCGCTTCTTCCACAATAATTCCAGCGGCTTGTAACTTCGCACCTGCCGCCATAACAATATCGGCCACTTCAGGGTCAACCGGCGTAATACCCAGATCGCGGCTGATCGCCACTTTCTTCGGCTTCCAGCCTTTTGAAATGGCGTATGAATAATTATCCTCGCGGGGCATTGATAATGGATCGCCCGCTTCTGCCCCCACCATTGCATCAAACAGCAAAGCCAGATCAGAGACATTACGCGCCATCGGCCCTTCTAAACCAAGCGTGCCATCAATCTTTCCGTATACGGATGATGCAACACGACCAGGAGATGGTCGCATACCCACCACGCCACAAAAGCTGGCAGGATTTCGCAGCGATCCCCCCATATCAGAGCCATGTGCCACCCAAGTCATACCACTCGCCAAAGCAGCTGCCGCACCTCCCGAAGAACCCGCTGCCGATAGGTTCAAGTTCCATGGATTGCGTGTAACGCCGAAAACTTCATTGAATGTATGCGCGCCTGCGCCAAATTCTGGTGTGTTCGACATCGCGTAAATGACACCACCTTTGCGTTCCAAATGACGAACGAGGATATCAGATTCAGTTGCGATTTTATGAGCAAAAATCGGCGAGCCTTGCGTGGAGCGAACCCCCGCCACATCGGTTAAATCTTTGATTGGAAGTGGCAGACCAGCCAGCAATCCACGTTC
>JANMWK010000060.1:0-10381 GCA_031393975.1 Hyphomicrobiales bacterium | reverse complement strand
GTGCTTGGCATTTTTCATTGCTCCTCTTGACCATGGCCATCACTGGGATGATGGGCTCATTTGTGCTCGGGCATTTTTCGGACGAAGTCGAGGATCGCAAATTTTTAATTTTGGTGGCTCTGGCTTTTGGCGCCACTGGCTTTTGCTATTCTGCCTTCAATCTGGAGTTTTCTGATTTGCCCGCTGTTATTTTATCCGCTTTCAAACAGCGCATATGGACAACTTTTTGCAGTGATCCGCACCGAGACCAATGCGCTCGGCTCAAAAGATTCGGCCTCGACCAATTCAGTGGTGCGCTCTATTTATGCAGCTTCGTGCATTATTGTGCCGGAGCTGGTTGGGCTTTTTATTGCCAAGCATAAAAGTGGCAATGGCGGCTGCGGCCTTCACCCTTTTGATTTATGCCATTTCTGGTAGCGCCGAAAAGTACAAGAACTTGGGCCAATCCCCAGCTTGGCTGGTTTCAAAGCAGCCTTGGATTTGTTAATAGCAAAGCCCTCTTGTTACGGGTTTTGGCATTGGCGCTCATAGCCACATCTTATTCCGCCAACGCGACCTGGTTGCCGCTCTTCATCACACACTTGCCAAATGGCAGCACAACGGATGTGGGGGTGTACGCAGGATTGGTGGCGGGTTGGGAAACTCCATTCATGTTGATCGGTGGATATCTCAGCCGCAACCTTGCCTTGTGGAGGGTGATAATTGCAGTTGGTCTTGTGTATGTCGTTTATCTCGTTGGCCTCCGCTTTGCAACTTCCCTATGGCAAATTTATGCGCTGACGATTTTGAATGCCGCAGGGGCCGCGAATTTACTCAGCCAACATATCAGTTATCTGCAAGACCTGATGCCCGATCGACCGGGCCTTGGGTCATTGGTTTTTCAGGTGCCGCAAGGGCTGGTGCAGGCTTGGCATTCGTTGGCTGCGGAATGTTGTTTTGGCTGGACCGCACTAAAGCCTGAAATCAAAACTGGCCCTTTCCGGATTTGCGGTGTTGTCAAAAGTTAGCAAGTGGCAGGTGGGCAGGCCTTTGGAAATTGTGTCCTCGTCAAAGCTGAGGGCGTCACCCGGCAAAGTGGGGATGATCAATTGTGTGGTGACCGGTGGTTTTCCGGGGGCTGTGACTTTCACATGAATGTGGCGCGTGCGGCCGGAATATTCACCGGGGTAAATCGATGTGAATTTATAGGCACCTTGCGCATCTGTGAGGAGGAAGCCGCGCAACCCAACATCGGCTGCTGCATAGTTTGAAATCGGGCCATTGCCGTTGGGATGATAGCTGCCTTTATCATCAGTGTGCCAGAGTTCGATTTTGGTATTGGCGACGGGCTTTATATTATCGAGGCCTTGATAAACATGGCCGCTAACCAAAATGGGTGTTCCTTGCAAATTTGGGATGTTCAAGTTGCCATCTACCAATGCGGCTATACCAGAGACATAATAGGGGCCTTCGGTGACCTCAGCCGTGATGCCACAATTGGCTTTTTCAGCGGCGGTTAAAATTTTTCCACCGAGCGGGCCGAACCCAAAAGGTTGGGGGATGTATGTTCCAACGCCAGCTAAAATGACAACTGCAACGGCACCGATGGCGATTCTATTCATGACTTACCTCACCAATATAATTTCAATATAGACGGCTTTGCAGCCAAAATCCGTCGATGCACTTTGCGCACTCGGAATAAGCCGCTATGGTCTTGCTCATGTCAGCAACTCGTCCCACATATTTTGCATTACCCTTGATCGGTTGGCGCGAAGATGTGCGCTTATCAGAATTCGGCTCAACTGCGTTGGTGGCTAAAATTGATACGGGTGCGCGGACTGCTGCCCTCCATGCCGAGGCCATTGAAATTAAGGGCAAGCGGGTTTTATTTTTACTTGAAGTCGACGGAAAAATCAGGCGTTGCGAAGCCGCTTTGGTCGGAACAAAGAGAATTAAAAGTTCTAATGGAATCAGCGAATTACGACCTATTATTCATACTGTTGTTGAGCTAGGTCTGCACCAATTCGAAGTCGAAATTACTTTAACGGATCGCGCCGATATGGAGGTTCCGATGTTGCTGGGGCGCAATGCCATTAAGGGACGTTTTTTGGTGAACCCAAGTCGTTCATTTTTAATCTCACGCAAGAAGAAACTTAAATGAAAATTGCTTTGCTCACACGCAACCCAAAACTTTATTCACATCA
The DNA here is from genome assembly GCA_031393975.1 of Hyphomicrobiales bacterium. Classification (GTDB taxonomy): domain Bacteria; phylum Pseudomonadota; class Alphaproteobacteria; order Rhizobiales; family Aestuariivirgaceae; genus Aestuariivirga. Next base: position 8,198 of record JANMWK010000060.1, on the reverse strand, counting down.
GCGCCTGATGGAAACGGCCATCGGGCGTGGCCATGAAATTGTGCCGATCGATTATTTGCGCTGCTATATGAACATCACTTCACGCAAACCTGAGCTTCGTTATATGGGTGAAAAGCTTGAGGGTTTTGACGCGGTGATTCCGCGTATCGCGGCATCACACACGTTTTATGGCCTTGCCGTTTTGCGCCAGTTTGAAGTGATGGGCGTTTACCCCTTGAATGAATCGGTGGCCATTGGGCGCTCGCGCGATAAGCTGCGTTCCTTGCAAATTTTGGCGCGCGATGGGGTGGGGCTTCCCGTCACCGCCTTTGCCAATGAGACCAGTCGCACTGAAGAAATTTTACAAATTGTTGGTGGTGCACCGGTGGTAATTAAATTACTTGAAGGCACACAAGGCATTGGTGTGGTGCTGGGCGAAACGCATAATTCTGCCAAATCTGTGATTGAGGCGTTTCGCGGGGCCGACATGAATATTTTGGTGCAAGAGTTTGTGGCCGAGGCCAATGGCCGTGATATTCGCGCTTTTATTGTGGGCCGCAAGATTGTGGCCGCCATGGAACGCAGCGGACCCAAGGGCGAGTTTAGGTCTAATCTGCATCGGGGTGGTTCAGCTGTGATGACGGAGTTGACGCCTGCTGAAAAATCAACGGCTTTAAAGGCCGCTCAAAGCATGGGATTGAATGTGGCGGGCGTTGATCTTTTACGCTCCAAGCGTGGGCCCGTGGTGATGGAGGTCAATTCATCCCCAGGCTTGGCGGGCATCGAAAATGCATCAGGCAAAGATGTAGCCAAAACTATTATTGAGTTTTTGGAAAAAAATGCCAAGCCCAACAGAACAAAGACAAGGGGCCGGGGATGAATGCATTTGAATTTGGCGGGCGTCAGATTGCTTCTGGTGCGCGCGAAACCATTGAGCTTGAAGTTTCAGTTTTAGCCAATAGCACGCGGATGAATTTGCCAGTGCATGTGGTGCATGGGCAAACGCATGGACCGGTGTTTTTCATATCTGGTGTGGTCCATGGTGATGAGATTCAAGGTGTGGAAATTGTGCGACGGATACTAGCTTCGTCGGAAGTAAAATCTCTCAGCGGCACATTGTTGGCCGTGCCTATTGTGAATGGTTTTGGATTTCTCAACCACTCGCGTTACATGCCAGACAGGCGTGATCTCAATCGATCATTCCCAGGTTCAGACCAAGGTTCATTGGCGAGTTTGCTCGCTGATTTGTTTTTTCGTGAAGTGGTTCAGCGCTCGCAATATGGTATTGATTTTCATACGGCGGCTTTGCACCGCACGAACTTGCCACAAATTCGCTTGGCCCCCAACGATGACGATCTGCTGAAGCTTGCCGAAGCTTTTGCACCTCCGGTTATTCTCACATCAAAATTACGCGATGGTAGTTTGAGGCAATCAGCCAAAGAAAGTGGTGTTAAAGTTTTGCTTTATGAAGGTGGCGAAGCTTTGCGGTTTGACGAGGCCAGCATAGAGGCCGCCGTGAAAGGCACTTTGCGCGTGATGAAAGCCATTGGCATGATTAGCGATGCGCCAAAACTGGCACCGCATTTCAGTGTCACTCATTCATCTTCGAGCACGTGGTTGCGGGCCCCTGAAGGTGGTATTTTGCATTCGGTGCGTCGCATTGGTGACCGGGTCGGGAAGCTGGAACCTATAGGTGTTATTTCCGATCCATTGGGTGCCTCTCAAGTGTCGGTGGTGGCCGAGGATGACGGCATCATCATCGGCCGCACCAATTTGCCGATTGTGAATCGTGGCGATGCTTTGTTTCACTTGGCGCGCATAAAAACCAAATCCCGAAACGCAGTGCAGCCTGTGCCGGATGAAGATGAGATTATTTAGTTGTTGTTGGAGAACGCAGCCGCGCCCCAGATTTCTTGACCTGCTCATCACGCCCACACCCTTCTCTATAGCGATGATAGGCATAGGATTGTTTCACCCAGCCGAAACGTGTGAAGACGCGGTTCTCACCGAGATAATAATTTTGATGATAGTCTTCGGCATTGGTGAATCTGGCAAAAGGTTTGATCGCGGTTACGACCTTTTTGCCCAATGCTCTGCTGGCATCGTCGAGGGCTTTCTTGGCTGCGGCGGTTTGTGCCGGGCCTTCGGGGAAGAGTGCTGAAATATAGCTGTCGCCGCGATCACAGAATTGGCCGCCATCGTCTGTTACATCAATGGTGCGGAGAAAATTTGCGATGAGCCGGTTATAGGGAATGACATCTGGGTCAAACTCTACTTTAACGGCCTCTTGGCTACCTTCGTGGTTTTTATAAGTGGGATGCTCTACGCTGCCGCCCGCATAGCCAGAGGTCGTCGATAATACGCCTTTCACCTTGTCAAAATCCGATTCCACACACCAGAAACATCCACCGGCTACGATAGCTATTTCCGTTTTGGCGAAGGCCGCACTGCTTTTCATTATAAATGCCAATAATAGTGCCAGACAAAATTGCTTCATTTATTTCTCCAAACCAAATCAAATCTAACGCCGCGTGAGGCTTCCCAAAACACCGCGCACTATTGCCGAACCAATGCTGCGGGCCATCGAATTTACCACAGTTTTGGCAAAGCGGCCCGTGGCCACTTCAATGCCTTTTGACAGTGCGGATTGTGCCACGGAAGCAGACGAAGCGCTGACTTTGTGAGTCAGCTTCTCGTAAGCTGATTCACGATTAATCGCGGTCTCATACTTTCCTAAAATGGGCGAGCCTGCAATCGTGGCTTGGCGTTGGGCCAGTGTCACCGGTCCAATCTGGCCTGAGGGCGGCCTGATAAAAGTGCGTTCTACGATGGTGGGAACGCCTTTCAAATCCAACACGGAGACCAGCGCTTCACCCTTGCCGAGTTCAGTGATGGCTTTTTCTGTGTCAAATTTTGGATTAGCACGGAATGTCGTCGCCGCAGCTTTCAAAGCTTTCTGGTCACGTGGTGTGTAAGCGCGGAGAGCGTGCTGCACACGGTGGCCCAGTTGAGCGAGAACACCATCAGGAATATCCAGTGGGTTCTGCGTCACAAAATAGATGCCAATACCTTTGGAGCGGATGAGCTTTACGGTCTGTTCCACCTTTTGCAGCAGAGCTGGAGGCGCATCAGCAAAGAGTAAATGGGCCTCATCAAAAAAGAATACCAGTTTAGGTTTATCTTGGTCGCCCATTTCTGACATATCTTGAAAAAGCTCAGACATGAGCCACAGCAAAAATGTTGCATAGAGCTGTGGTGACGACACAAGTCTATCTGCCGCAATAATATTTATATAGCCACGACCATCGCAGGTGGTGCGCATAAAGTCTTTAATGTCGAGGACTAGTTCACCGAAAAACTTATCGCCGCCTTGCTCTTCAATCACCACCAATTGGCGCTGGATAGCCCCAATCGTGGCGCTGGCCACATTACCATATTCGGTGGTGATTTCTCTGCCACGATCTGCAAAGTCTTGCAGTAAAGCGCGGAGGTCTTTCAAATCGAGCAGTGCCAAGCCCTCTTGGTCGGCAATTTTGAAGGCGATATTTAATGCGCCTTCCTGCGCATCACTGAGACCCATGAGCCGCGATAACAGAAGCGGACCCATTTCGGTAATCGTGGTACGAATGGGATGGCCCTGTTCACCAAATACATCCCAAAAGATTGTGGGTGAAGCTTCGTGAAGATAGGGGTTGAGGTCCACCTGCTTGGCGCGTTCAATGAGAATATCAATATCCGTGCCTATTTGCGAAATTCCTGAAAGATCACCTTTAATGTCGGCTGCAAAAACTGGAATGCCCAAACGCGAAAAGCCTTCGGCCATAATCTGCAAACTCACGGTTTTGCCCGTGCCTGTGGCCCCGGTGACCAAACCATGACGATTGGCCATGGGCACAAAAAGCACTTCTGGCTTATCGCTTTTGCCCAAAAAAATTGTATTGTCAGCCATGATGCAATCCTTGGATAGATGGCTCTATGAGTGGCTCACAATCTGCTCTAAATCAAGGGTCGAAGTTTAAGACTGATGGGGACATGAATTTGAATTTGGTACGCGCTTTTGTGATTTTGGTTTTGCTTATTTTGGGATGCTCATTTCCGGCTCAGGCCCAAAGCCCTGCGCCAGATGAGGTGGTTTTTGGCGTTTACATTAATGACATTCAACAGCTGGACCTCAAGACCCAGAGCTACGGAATGGATTTTTATGTGTGGTTGCGCTGGAAGAACGCGAGCATCAATCCGGCCAAAACTTTTGAATTTATGAACCCTTATAATCGGTCTGATCATGTGGTCACGGCGCTTTATGATGCTCCTCAGACCATGCCCGATGGCAGCCTTTACATGGCAACGCGGTTTCAAGGTCAGTTCACATCACCAATGCCGATGGAAAAATTTCCATTCGATGTTCAGCAGCTCAAATTTGCCTTTGAAGATAATGTTTCAGGTATCAACAAGCAGATTTTTGTTCCTGATAAAGTGCCGGTGCTGCTGAGTCCGCGCGTTATTATTCCGGGTTACATTCTGGGCGCACCTGAATTTGCACGCTCTAACACGCTTTATCCAACAACATTTGGGGACTTGCGTACGACCGATTTGGATTCCTATTCACGGGTGACGGTTTCAGTGCCGATCCGTCGCCACACGCTGTCGAATGCGATTAAAGTGATCTTGCCAATTTTCTTGGTTGCGGCCTGTGCCGCATTGGTGTTTTTTATTCATCCGATTTATGTTGAGGGCCGCATTGGCATGGGCATCACGGCGTTGTTGACTTTAGTCGCCTTGCAACTCACCTCAAATTCTAACATGCCGGAGACGGATTATTTGATGATGGTCGATAAGTTATTTTTTGCCGCCTATATATTTGTCATCCTCACTCTGGCGCAGGCTGTTCACACCTCGTGGCCCGCCTTTCATGGGCGAAATGACGTGGTCGTGAAGCAAGACCGCATTGCGTTTGTAGTTTTGGCCGGTGCATTTGCTTTGGAGGTGGTGGCCATCATGTATACCAGTCTCGGCGCCTAATCATGGTGGCGCGCGAGCAATGGCTTTCAAAAATTGATGTGGAGTCTCGTGCTGCGGCCGATGCTGCATTGTTTGAACAACAAATTGGGCCGCGTGCATTGCGGCCGGAAGCTGGCCCTTGGAAAATTATCACGCCACTGACGCATGATATCGACGGGGCCGATGGCTTTGCCATTTCCAGCCTTGATGATGTAGCCCGATTGAGGGACATGCCGATTCATCAATTGAATTTGCATAATGGGGGTGGCAACGAGACCGCATTAGCATTGGCCGATTTGATTTCGGAATTGCCGCTGGACCCTGCCCTGTTGAAAATCAGTTTTGGTGTCAAAGATTTTGAACTCGCTCGACGGCTGCAAGATCAAGGATTTAAAGGTCCGTTCTACGACGTAAAAGGCGATGCGTTAGGCGATATTTTAATTGACGCTGCGCGAAATTTTCGGCTCGTAGATTTTATGAGGGATCATGACAAACCTAACGCCATTTCGGTGACTCTCAGTGCCAACGAAAATATGTTTTCAAACCTGGCAAAATTTCGCGCCATACGGATTTTGTGGTCGAAACTTCTGCTGGCCTGCAATCTGCCTGATGCGCCCCTTGCGTTGCATTGTGTGATTGATGACTCACTTTATTATGCCACCGATCCTGAGACTTTTATAATGGGCGCAGTTTCAGCGGTGATGGGAGCTGGTCTAGCAGGAGCGAGTTCGTTTTTCGTGCGACCGTTTTCGTCTACTGCTGTGGATGCGCGCATGGCGCGCAACATCCAAATCATCCTGCAGCAAGAATCGCATCTCTGGCGCGTGAATGATCCGGCAGCGGGGGCCGGATATGTGGAACATCTAACACAAGTATTCTGTGCAGAAGCTTGGGAAAAATTGCAGAAGTCGGAGCAGTTAGAATGACTCGCATTGAGAAAACTCCTTGGCAAACACCCGAAGGCATTGAGATCAAAGCTTTCTATGAGCCAACACCATTCGTTGAAACCTATCCCGGCTTTTCGCCGTTTCGGCGCGGGCCCTACCCCACAATGTATGTTTCGCGGCCTTGGACCATTCGACAATATGCCGGGTTTTCAACCGCTGAAGAATCTAACGCGTTTTATCGGCAAAATCTGGCAGCGGGCCAAAAGGGGCTTTCTGTCGCGTTCGATCTGGCCACCCATCGTGGCTATGACTCTGATCATCCCCGCGTGGCAGGCGATGTGGGCATGGCGGGTGTGGCGATTGATTCCATTTTCGATATGCGCACATTGTTTGCCGGTATTCCACTGGACACCATGAGTGTTTCCATGACCATGAATGGCGCGGTGCTGCCGATCATGGCGCTTTATATTGTGGCTGGCGAAGAACAGGGCGTTCCGCCGGAGAAGTTATCGGGCACCATTCAGAACGATATTCTGAAAGAGTTCATGGTGCGCAACACGTATATTTATCCGCCTGCACAATCAATGCGCATTGTCTCTGATATTTTTAAATACACGGCGCAGCATATGCCAAAGTTCAATTCGATCTCGATCTCCGGCTATCACATGCAAGAGGCCGGAGCCACGGCGGACCTGGAACTGGCTTATACGCTCGCCGATGGATTGGAATACGTGCGTGCAGGACTTGCTGCGGGATTGGGTATTGATCAATTTGCACCGCGCCTGTCATTCTTTTTCGGCATAGGCATGAACTATTTTATGGAGTTGGCCAAACTGCGGGCGGCCCGTGTTTTATGGTCGGAAATGATGGCTGCATTTTCTCCCAAGGATGAACGCTCATTGATGTTGCGCACCCACTGCCAAACCAGCGGCTGGAGTCTTGCAGCTCAAGATGTGAATAACAACATCACACGAACCATGATTGAGGCGATGGCCGCAGTGCACGGCGGCACCCAGTCGCTGCACACTAACGCACTGGATGAAGCATTGGCCCTGCCCACAGATTTTTCGGCAGAAATTGCGCGTGACACGCAACTGTTTTTGCAAAAAGAAGCTGGCACCTGTGATGTGATTGATCCTTGGGGCGGATCCTACTTTGTTGAACAACTGACCGATGATCTTATCGCACGGGTGCGGGTGCACCTGGCAGAAATCGAAAATCTCGGAGGCATGGCCCGGGCTATCGAATCAGGAACGCCCAAAACGCGTATCGAAGAAGCAGCGGCCAAAACCCAGGCGCTGATTGATTGTGGCCGTCAAATCATGGTGGGCGTGAATGTTCATGTTGTGAAAGACGAAACCCCGGTAAAGGTCCGCAAGATTGATAATTCTGCCGTGCGGGCCGCACAGATTGAAAAGCTGGAAAAACTGAAGCGTGATAGACATTCGTTTGATTCCACAAAGGCGTTGGCAAAACTTACGCAAGTTGCGATGACTGGGCATGGCAATTTGCTTGCCGCCGCAGTTGACGCAGCGCGGGCCAAGGCGACTGTCGGCGAAATGTCGGCCGCTTTGGAAACGGCATGGGGACGCCATGCCGCTGTGCCAAAGCTGGTGCGGGGTATCTATCAAACTGCGCAAGCCGGGGGAGACGCATTAAAAGCGGCGCAAAATGCGGTTGCCGCATTTACGGAATTTGAGGGCCGTGCACCCAGCTTGCTGGTGGCCAAGATCGGTCAGGACGGCCATGACCGTGGGCAGAAGGTTATCGCATCGGCTTTTGGGGATATCGGTTTTGATGTTCACGTTGGCGCGCTGTTTGCCACAGCACATGAGGTGGCGAACCGTGCTGTTGCGCTGAATGTGCATGTGGTTGGCGTTTCATCGCTGGCTGCGGGGCATCTTTTACACGTCCCTGAATTGAAAGCAGCGCTCAAAGAATTGGGTCGCGATGACATGCTGATTGTCGTGGGTGGGGTTATTCCAGCAGATGATATTGCTACGCTTTTAGACATGGGAGCGGCGGCGGTGTTTCCGCCCGGCACTGTTATTCCAGATGCTGCGATCGACATTTTAGACAAGCTCAATGCCAGCCTTGGTTACGCCCAAAAGACGACTTAAATTTATTTTTCTCTACGGAGATTAAAATGACTTTCAAGATTGTGTTTTCGTTCGTAGCAACCCTGATGCTCAGTGGTTGCGTGTTACAATCCTCATTACCTAATTTTGACCAATCGCAGGGCGAGTTGCTTTTGGGCAAGGTCGGCGGGACATACACCCCTTTCATTCTGGACAAAGACAAGTGGAAACGTGACGGCGAAGACATGAAATTTGT
>JANMWK010000048.1:0-37177 GCA_031393975.1 Hyphomicrobiales bacterium | reverse complement strand
ACCATAAGATTGTCAAATCATGTCTTTGCAAGAAGGTTGATCCCCAGCTAAAAGGCATTCAAATACCAGAGGGTTTAAAAACGTGACGGCAACAAATGCGGATAAAGTAGTAATAGTTGTGGGTGGTTCTGGTTTTGTGGGCCGTCATGTGGTGCGCGAGCTGGCAAATCGCGGGTACCGTGTGCGCGTTGCCTGCCGCAGGCCTGATTTGGCAGGCCACGTGGTGCCGCTAGGGGCACCCGGCCAAATCGTACCCGTGCAAGCCAATATCCGATATCCAGCATCGCTCGCTGCTGTATGTGTCGGGGCCTATGCCGTGATCAATTTGACCGGTGTTTTGTTCGGTTCAGGTGCGCAGAGTTTTGATGCAGTGCATGTGTTTGGCGCCGAAGCTGTGGCCAAGGCTGCAAAAGTGGCTAGAGCGCAGATGCTGATTCAATTTTCGGCCATTGGCGCTGATGCAAAAGCGGGCAGCGCCTATGGGCGCTCCAAAGCCCAAGGCGAAGCCAAGGCAGCAGCAGCATTTCAAGGTGCCATGATCGTGCGCCCGAGTATTATTTTTGGACCAGAAGACAATTTCTTCAATCAATTTGCTCAAATGGCGCGCTTTGCGCCTGCATTACCCTTAATTGGCGGCGGTAAAACTCTGTTCCAACCCGTATTTGTGGGAGATGTAGCTTTGGCCATTGCCAATCTGGTGGACCGTGGCTTGGCTGACGGTAAAACTTATGAATTGGGAGGCCCAGAACAGATGAGCTTCAGGCAGATCCTGCAATTCATTTTGGCCACGATCCAACGCAAACGCTTGTTGCTTTCTCTGCCATTCGGAGTTGCATCACTTATGGGGGCAGTTGCAGGGCTGCTGCCCAATCCCTTCCTCACTATGGACCAAGTTGAATCTCTCAAAACCGACAATGTGGTAACTGACTCCGCGACAAAGCAAGGCCGCACTCTGCAAGGTCTCGGCATTGTCGCCCGGAGTGTCGAGGCGATTGTACCTTCTTATTTATACCGGTTCCGCAAGGCGGGTCAGTTCAGTGTGCCAAGTGCCACGCCAGAGTAAATCATGCCGAGCAGAGCGCCACCCAAGATCACACGGTAGATAACAAAGGGCAGAAAGCTCTGGGTGCGAATAATGCGCATTAAAAATGTGATCGTTCCAAGGCCAATAAAGAATGTCAAGATACCGCACATAACCATTGCTGATGTAATGGGTTCATGGGCTTTCAAGGCCGCACTCACTTTAACGAAAGATCCCGCCAAATTGGCCGGGATCGACAGCAAAAATGAAAAGCGCGCTGCTTCTGAGCGTACAAAGCCCAGAGCCCGACCCGTGGTAATAGTAATGCCCGACCGGCTGGTCCCCGGATTTAAAGACAGCATTTGCCCCAAGCCAAAAAACAACGCCGTACGCGGTGTTATATCTTGCATCCGGTTCTGGCTCAGCCCGTAAGCATCGGCGGCATAAAGTATGATGCCAAACACAATAGAGTTGATGGCAACAACAAGAGGCGTGCGCAAGTAAAGATCGAGTTTTGTGAAATGGAAAAACAGCCCCAGCAACACAACCGGAATAGTTCCAATGATGATATTCGTAGCCAAACGTGCGGCATCAGAATTTTGGCGCTTCGCCAAATCAAGCAACCCTTGCAACATCCGCACGAAATCGCGCCAGAAATAAATGATCGTTGCACATACCGTGCCCAAATTTGTGATTGCATCGGTTAATACGCCTTGGTCTGGCCAACCGGTAAAAGTTGGAACCAGGATTTCATGACCAGACGAGGAAATCGGAAGATATTCAGTAATGCCTTGAATCAAGGCCAAAACAATGATTTGCTCAAATGACATGAAAGTTCCCCGGTTAACCAGCCATACCAAACTCAAGTCGAATCGCTTGCTGTCAGCGCCACGAAGGCTTATACGCCACTCGATAAAGTGGCAATGACGGCATCCCATCTTAAAAATTATTAAACTTGTTTATAGAGCAAATATGCCGAAACTGTTACATTTCACCCTCGATCCCTATAGCCGCCGCGTGCGGCTGTCCCTCGCCGAATATGGTGAAATGTGCCAGCTTTCTGATGAACGACCTTGGGCACCAAGCCCCAGCGTTTACGCGTTGAACCCGGCAGCGCTCCTGCCTGTATTTGTGGAGGACAGTGGTCTTCCCATTTGTGGCATTGAGTCTCTAAGTGAGTATTTGGAAGAAACCCGTGGTGCGGAGAAAACCCTTCTGCCCGGCAATGCTTTGGCCCGCGCTGAAATTAGGCGTCTTGTGGCGTGGTTTGATGTGAAGTTCTATACCGACGTGACCGAGCCTCTGCTGACTGAAAAAGTCATCCGCAGGTTTTTAGATTCGACGCAAGGCGGCGGCGCACCCGATATGGTGCGTGTGCGCCAAGCGCGCGCCAATCTCAAATCACATCTCGATTATTTGGCCTATCTTGTGGAAGAGCGCTCGTGGTTGGCAGGCGAGCAACTTTCTTTGGCCGATCTTGCCGCCGCCGCCCACATTTCAGCCATAGACTATCTGGGTGACTTGCCGTGGGACGAACATGCGGTGGTAAAAAGTTGGTATCAACGCATCAAGTCACGACCATCCTTCAAGGTCTTGTTGTTGGATACTCTGCCCGCCATGCCGCCATCGCCAACCTACGCTGATCTTGATTTCTGATCTCAGATCACGAGCCCTAGCCGAAGGCTTTGATGCTGTGCGGATCACATCGGCAAAACTTGCTGACAACATTGGCAGTGATCTCGAAGCTTATATTTCAGCAGGCCATCACGGTGAAATGGGATGGATGCCTGAAACAATGGAGCGCCGCAAAACCCCAACTGGCATGTGGCCTGAAGCACGTTCCGCAATCATGTTGGCTATGAACTATGGGCAAGAGCTTGATCCATTTACGCGACTTGATAAAAAATCAACGGGCGTCATTTCAACCTATGCCTTGAACCGTGACTATCATGACGTGATGAAAGGCAAACTGAAACGCCTTGCCGCTTGGTTTGCAGGTGAATCAGGTGAGGATGTAAAAGTATTCGTCGATACGGCCCCCCTCATGGAAAAACCATTGGCCGCCCAAGCCGGGCTCGGCTGGCAAGGCAAACACACAAATCTCGTATCTCGTGATTTGGGGTCGTGGTTCTTTATTGGCTCTATATTGACTACCGCAGAGCTGCCTTACGATGTATCCGAAATCGACCATTGTGGCAGTTGCCAAGCCTGCCTCGATATCTGCCCCACTAAAGCCTTCACAGCACCCCATCAAATTGATGCGCGCCGCTGTATCTCCTATCTCACCATCGAACACAAAGGAGAGATTCCGGTTGAATTTCGTAAAGCTATCGGCAACCGCATTTATGGCTGTGATGATTGCTTAGCCATTTGTCCGTGGAATAAATTTGCCAGCCAAGCGCAAGACATGAAGCTTAAAGCCCGCGCGAATTTGATCGCGCCGCGACTGTCAGAACTTCTGAAATTGGATGACGCCGCTTTTCGTAAATTATTTTCAGGCTCTCCCGTCAAGCGCATCGGCCGCGACAGGTTCATTCGCAATGTTTTAGTTGCGGCTGGCAACAGCGCTGACCCCTCATTGAAAGCCTTTATCACGCCTTTACTGAATGATGCAGTTGAAATTGTGCGCGATATGGCGCAGTGGGCCTTGCTGGAATTGGAACAGGCATGAATCACCTTCTCTGCTTTGGCTTCGGCTTTTGCGCTCAGGCATTAGCTCAAAAACTTGACCAAAAACTATGGCGCATCTCAGGCACCAGCCGCAGCGCTGAAGGCGTTGCTAGCATTAAAGCGCAAGGTTTTGAAGGCGTGTTATTTGATGGCCTGAACTCAATTGCAAACTCGGTGACCCACATCGTTTCGTCAGTCCCACCTGACGCTGCGGGTGATCCGGTTTTGCGAAAATTCAAAACAGAATTGGCGGCGCGAGCAAACAGCTTTGACTGGGTGGCTTATCTGTCCACCACAGGTGTCTATGGCGACCGCGCTGGTTGCATAGTTGATGAAACTGCCGCTCTGACGCCCAATACTGAACGCGGCCAACGCCGTGTTGATGCAGAAGCTTCGTGGGCCTTTTTAAGCCCGCACATTTTTCGGCTCGCTGGCATTTATGGACAGGGCCGCAATGCTTTGGAATCATTGAAGGCGGGAACCGCAAAACGCGTGATCAAACCGGGTCAAATCTTTAGCCGCATTCATGTTGAAGATATTGCTGGCATTGTGTTGGCCTCCATCAACAATCCAAACCCCGGACGCATCTATAATGTTGCCGATGATGAGCCTTGCCCACCGCAAGACGTGATCACTTACGCGGCGGAATTATTAAAGATGGTCCCTCCGCTCGAAATTTCGTTTGATCAAGCGGAGTTATCACCAATGGCCAAAAGTTTTTATGCCGATTCAAAGCGCGTTTCAAATCTGAGAGTGAAAGAGGAACTGGGTTACAAGTTCCGCTATCCCAATTACAAACTGGGTCTCAAAGCGCTGCTTTAAACCTTCTCCCATTTCTTGGTTTTTTCAGACTTAAAGAACGCATCAATAATTTTCATGTTCTGGATCGCATCATCAACCCCCCAAGCAGGTTTTTTCTTGGCGCGTATCGCACGGCTAAAGGCTTCGGCTTGGAGTTGATATTGATCAGAAACCGGATACGAAATCCAACTGCCTTCATTCATTGCCATACCTTGCACAAAAATTCGGTTGGGTTTGTCCGGTGGAGCATTGAAAGGAATTTCAATTTCAATCCGGCCCTTGGTGCCTAAAATATGAACCCTTTGATAAGGGGCGGCTTGTGTGGAAATTGTGAATGACAGGTGTCGACCTTTGCCAAAATCAGCAAGACCACCGGCGGTGCGGTCGGTTTTAAATTTAGGATCGCGGTCGACCACAGCCGTGACGTGCGTGGGTTCTGCACCAAAAATAAAGCGCGCAATGGTGATGGGATAGCAACCAATATCCAACATACCGCCACCACCGATGTCGGCCTTGTTGCGCACATTTTTGGGGTCGCGCAAGAAATAACTGAACAGGCATTGAATGGCCACGACGGTTCCAATTTCACCGGCCTTCACGCGCTTCTTCGCGTCAATCCATTGCAAGCTATGGCGCACCATAAAGGCTTCAGCGATGTGTACAGTCTTGGGCGCTTTTTTGAGTAACGTAGCTTCTTTGGCGGTAATGGCTATCGGCTTTTCGCACAAAACGTGCTTGCCAACGCGTGCAGCTTGCAGGGTCAAGGGAACATGCAAGTGATTAGGCAGCGGATTGTAAATCGCGTCAATCTCAGGATCAGCCAGCAAATCTTCATATGAACCATAGGCTCTTGCTATGCCCAGTTCAGCTGCGGCAATTTTGGCCCGTTCAAGGTTGCGCGAAGCGATGGCCACCACTTCAATTTCGCTACTTTTCATCATGCCCGGGATCACTTTTTTCATCCCAATATTGGCTGTGGAAAGAACGCCCCATTTGATTTTTTTCATACTTCAAGTCCCCATTGTGAGAAGGGCATTATGAATCATCTGCCCAAGGAAAGGTAGGGTGTCGTTTGTGAATGCTGCCATGCCGGAATTTAGTTGCGTTTTTGTGAGCAATTTGGTCCACTGATCGCAAGAACCAAGCCCGGCAAAAGGGCCAGTTCAAACATGGAACACTCAGGGAGACTAAAATGACGCTAACTTTCAAATCAATCGTCGCTGGCTTTGGCCTTTTGGCCATGGCTGGAACATCTTATGCTGGTGATGCTGCATCATGCCAAACCGTTCGCCTTTCGGATGTGGGTTGGACAGACATTACTGCCATCACCGCTATGACATCGGCCATTTTGGAGCCAATGGGCTACAAAGGCGATATTAAGCAACTCGCCGTTCCAGTCACCTTTGCTTCAATGAAGAACAAAGACATTGACGTGTTCCTTGGCAACTGGATGCCTTCGATGGAAGCCGATATCAAGGCCTACCGTGAAGATGGTTCAGTGGAAACTATTGGCGCAAATCTTGAAGGTGCGAAATATACCCTCGCCGTAAACCAAGAATTGTTCGATGCCGGCTTGCATGACTTTAAAGACATCGCCAAATTCAAAGATAAGCTGGGTGGTAAAATTTATGGCATAGAACCCGGCAATGATGGCAATCGCCATATTCTGGATATGATCAAAGATGCGTCATTCAAACTTGATGGTTTTGAACTTGTCGAAAGCTCTGAAGCAGGCATGTTGGCGCAAGTCGCGAAGAATACGACCGCAAAGCAAGATATTGTATTCTTAGGTTGGGCACCGCACCCCATGAATGCCAATTTCAAAATCCAATATTTGACCGGTGGAGATGCACTCTTCGGACCAAACTTTGGCGGAGCCAGTGTGTTCACAACAGTGCGCAAGGGCTATGTGGCCGAATGCCCAAATGCTGGAAAAATGATAACCAATCTTAAATTCACCATCGAAATGGAAAACAAGGTGATGGATGATATTCTCAACAAGCAAGCCGATCCTAAGACCGCAGCCTTGGCTTGGATTAAAGCCAATCCTGATGCGCTCACCGCTTGGTTGAAAGATGTGACCACCTTTGATGGTTCAGGCCCAGCGCTTGATGCTGTGAAGAAAGGTCTCGGACTGTAATACAAAATCGCCCTCTCCCTTGGCGGGGGAGGGTATCTCTTTTGGGGAAGGCAGACCATGGAGCAAATCGTCAAACTGATCACAGATAATAAGATTCCGGTTGGCCCCATCGGTAAGAAATTCTTTTCTTTTCTCACCACTCATTTCAGCGTTTTCTTTGACTCGGTTGCTAGCTTCTTCACGTTTATTCTTGAGGGTCTGGTCAATATTCTATTGTGGTTTCCCCCCTTGATACTGGTCGTTGCAATCGTCGCACTGGCTTATTATCTCCAAAAATCTTGGAAATTGGCGGTCGGCGTTTTACTTGGCTTGTTGTTCATTGTGAACCAGGGTTTGTGGAAGCAAACTGTTGAAACCATCGTGCTGGTTTGTGCCGCTGCCGGAACGTCAATGCTCATGGGTGTGCCACTCGGAATTTGGGCCGCACACAATCCGCGCATCTATAAATTCATGTTGCCGGTTCTCGACCTTATGCAAACCATGCCGACCTTTGTGTATCTTATTCCAGTTTTGATTTTGTTTGGTTTAGGTGTAGCCCCCGGACTTATTGTGACAGTCATTTTTGCGGCACCGGCCCCCATTCGTCTCACACATCTGGGCATTACATCCGTACCGCGCCCCCTTATCGAAGCAGGCGAAGCTTTTGGCGCAACCAAATCGCAACTCTTATGGAAGGTGGAACTGCCTTCCGCTTTACCCACCATCATGGCGGGCCTTACACAATGTATCATGTTGTCACTTTCCATGGTGGTGATTGCCGCATTGATTGGCGCCAATGGTTTAGGATCACCCGTGGTTCGCGCTTTGAACTCGCTCAACATTCCGCTGGGCATTGAAGCTGGTCTTGCCATTGTGATTCTCGCCATCATTATCGACCGCATGTGCCGTGTCTCCAATGGAGTAAAATCATGACTTCTGCGGTAGAGTTTAAAAACGTCGATATTCTGTTTGGCAAAGACACCCGCTCTGCTGTCGCCATGTTGGATGCGGGCGCAACCCGAGCAGATATCCTTTCCAAAACTGGCACAGTCTTGGGGTGTGCGGGGGCGAGCCTTACTGTGAAGGAAGGCGAAATTTCCGTTCTCATGGGCTTGTCCGGCTCTGGAAAATCCACACTGCTGCGCGCCGTCAATGGTCTTAACACAGTCACGCGGGGCTCGGTGCTCGTGCGAGACGGTGACAAAATGGTAGATGTGGTCACCTGTGATGAACCCACATTGCGTCATTTGCGCCAAGGCCAAGTGGCCATGGTGTTTCAACAATTTGCGCTTCTACCGTGGCGCACCGTGGCTGAAAATGTGGGCTTTGGCTTGGAGCTCGCTGGCATTCCTGATGACGAACGTAAAGCCCGCGTTGACAAGCAATTAAAACTCGTAGGCCTTGATCAATGGTCGCAAAAATATGCCCACGAGCTTTCCGGCGGTATGCAACAGCGTGTGGGTCTTGCCCGTGCGTTCGCAACCGAAGCCCCTATTCTGTTGATGGACGAACCCTTCTCAGCTTTAGATCCGCTCATCCGCACCAAATTACAGGATGAACTTTTGCAACTGCAAAAATCGCTGAAAAAGACCATCGTCTTCGTCAGCCATGATCTTGAAGAAGCTTTAAAAATCGGCAATACGATCACCATTCTGGAAAGTGGTCGCATCGTGCAATCAGGGCGCCCCGAAGATATCGTGCTGCGCCCCGCCGATGACTACGTGCGTGACTTTATTGCAAACGTAAATCCGCTATCCGTGCTTACTGCTTGGAATGTCATGCGCGGGCCCCATGAATTAGTGCATGATAAAACAGGTTGGATTTGGCTCGACCGTCGCAAGACCACGCGCTTCAAATTGGACAAAGCCAATAAGGTAACAGTGGTGGAACGCGAGGGTGAAAAAGCCTCATGGGTGTCTTGCGCTGACGCCGATAAACCCCTGACAGCAAAAACCCGCCCCGTCTTCTGGGCAACACCAGGCACCTCGCTAAAAACTGTTATGCTGGCCATGCACCGCTCAGAAACAGCGCCAGTCGCTTTGTTTAATGATGATAGCACTTTTGCTGGCGCCATCGGCGTGAAAGATGTTTTGCAGGCGGTTTTGAAGAAGTCGGATTAATTAACGCAACCTGCGGGGGGCCACAGCCATTGCCGTCAGCGGCTCTTCGGGCCATGAATGTTTAGGGTAACGCCCGCGCATATCTTTGCGCACATCGGGATATCCATTCACCCAAAACGTTTCCATGGACTGGGTGACAGCGACAGGCTTTCCACCCGGTGACAGCAGTTCAATCTTTAGCCGCGCCCGACCGTCAGCAATTTGTGGTGCCGATTTCATGCCAAACATTTCCTGTAAGCGCACTCGCAAAACGGGATCGCCTTCAACATCATAATCAATCGCATAATGTCCCCCACCCGGAACTTCCATGCGTGAGGGCGCAAGTTTTTCAACTTTTGAAAGCAGTGCATGGGGCATCATGGTGCGTAAGATTGCCAACATATCCAAATTCGCTAAATGACCCTTGCGGGTCATGCCGGCCAGAAAGGGTTGCAACCAATCCGACAGAGCTAAGAGTAGTGCCTCATCAGAAAAATCAGGAAACCCAGCATCTGGCATCACGCGGTTTAAAAAATTAATCCGTGCTCGGAACATTTTAACAGCATCGTTCCATGGCAGGGCGCTTAGACCCATCGCTATCACACCTTGCGCCATGGCGGTGGCGACCAAATCAGGATCAGGAGCTGGCAGGGCGCGCTCTTCCAAGACCAAAGTACCCAGTTTAAGCGACCGGCTGGCATTCACCGCATTGGCTTTATGATCCCAAAAAACCCCGGTGGTTTCGACCATCAATTCTTTGAAATGGGCTTCAATTTCTGCCCGCTTAATCGCAGCCGCCAGATGCACCTTGGCATCCACTTGTGTGCCATCAAGCAAGGCAATAGCGATATAGTCTTCTTTTGCGAGCAAATCGTGGGGTTGAACAATCGCACCAGCCCCGCTCGCCATACGAAAGCGCCCAAGACTTCCGCGCTTTTGGGCAATACGATCAGGGTAAGCCAGTGCCAACAATACACCGTGAGAAATCTCGGCAGTGTCCTCCTTGATTCCAGCCCCATCACGAATTTTCCGCGCCACCAATTTCATACGGTCCCGCGCTGATCCTCGCACGTGCAGCAACCGTGTTTCAACATCGATAGAGGAATCGCGGGGCAAACCGTCACGTTCAGTAATCAACGCTGCAAGATCTGCAGCCAAAACCCCTGCACCTAAATTTCTACTTGCAATGACCATATGCGAAAGCCGCGGATGCAGCGGCAACTTAGCCATGGCGCGACCATGCAGGGTAATCAGGTTGGATTGTTCCAAAGCACCTAATGATTTCAACAAATCTTGCGCCTGCGCAAAGGCAGCGGCAGGTGGCAATTCCAGCCACGGCAACCCATCCAACGCGGTTACGCCCCATTGAGCGAGTTCCAAAACTATGGATGATAAATCTGCAATTCGAATTTCCGGCTCATCATGGGCAGCCAGTGCTCGGGTTTCGGCTTCTGGCCATAGCCTGTAGCATATACCCGGCCCCACCCGTCCCGCACGGCCCTTACGCTGTTCGGCTGAAGCTTGCGACACCCGCACAGTCTCCAGCGCTGTCATACCAGAAGCCGGGTCAAACCGCGGGCTGCGCTTGAAGCCTGTATCAATCACCGCTTCAACGCCATCAATGGTGAGCGAGGTTTCGGCAATCGTGGTTGCCAACACAATTTTCCGCCGCCCTGCAAGTGCAGGTTTAATCGCTGCATCCTGTTCCGCCAAGGCCATGGCCCCATAGAGCGGGCGCAAATCGGTATCCTCCGGAATGCCCTTAGAAATGAGTGCTTGCTCCATCCTCCGAATTTCACCTTCGCCCGGCAAGAATACCAGCAAGCTCCCCTTCACTTCTCGCAAAGCTTTGGTGACTGCACGAACCGTATCGGTAACGATCGTCTGGCGGTTTGTCTTATGGAGATACTGAGTAATCACCGGAAACATGCGGCCCGTAGCGTTGATCAATGGCGCATCGTTTAAATGCCTGACAAGTTTTTCGGTATCGAGTGTTGCCGACATCACAAGAATTTTCAAATCCTCACGAAGCCCACGCTGCACATCGAGAGAAAGTGCCAAGCCCAAATCACCATCCAAACTGCGTTCATGAAATTCGTCGAAAACAATAAGCCCTGTGTCTGATAATTCAGGGTCAGCTTGCAAACGTCGTGTGAGAATACCTTCGGTTACAACTTCAATGCGGGTGGATCTAGAAATGTTGCGCTCCAGCCGCACGGTGTAACCAACGGTGGCGCCAACATCTTCACCCAGCGTCTGCGCCATGCGTGAAGCTGCAGCGCGAGCGGCAAGCCGTCGCGGTTCCAACATCAAAATCTTTTTGCCGCAGAGCCAAGCTTCATCCAGTAAAGCCAAAGGCACCCGTGTCGTTTTACCTGCACCCGGTTCCGCCACTAAAATAACACAAGACCGCGAGCTAAGCGCGGCCTTGAGGTCTGGAATTATTCTGTCTACGGGAAAATTCATTCCATCTCTTTAGCCCAAGGCGGATTAGCACCCGGTCTTGAGCATGTGATGGCTGCAGCCCGCGCTGCAAAATCTGCCGCGCTACGTAAATCAGCTTCGCTGATTGCGGAGATGTTTTTCTTGGTCAGATTGCCGTCTTTCAACAATGTAGCAAGAAGCCCTGCTGTGAATGTATCACCAGCCCCCACCGTATCAGCCACCGCCACTTGTGAAGCTTTGTGAACAAAAGAAAACGACGCAGTATAAATCTCCACACCATCGCCTCCTCTGGTGATGGCTATTATTTTAGGTCCTTTCTTCAGCCATGCCTTGGCGGCCTTGGCAAAATCATGGTGTCCCGTCATCCAGTGCACATCTTCATCGGAAATTTTCAGAATATCTGTCATGGCAATCAGACGGTTTAATCTAGTTAAGTGATCTCTCTTGCTCTTAATTAATGTCGGGCGAATATTAGGATCAAGCGAAATCACACGGGATTTGGTTTCGCGTTTCATCAAAGCTTCAAATGCGCCGGCACAAGGTTCAGGGATCAAACTTATCGAACCAAAATGCAATGCCAAACAAGATTTTGAAAGTTTTGGCAAATCTTTCTTGCTCACCATGCGTCCGGCTGACGCGGCATCGACAAATATATAACGGGCTTGTCCATTGGTCAGCTTCACAAAAGCCAGAGTGGTATCCAAAGCTTGAATTTTGGCGGGGCGAATGTCGACCTGACTTTCCTTCAACCCAGCTATCAAACTGTCACCAAAGAAATCCGACGAAAGCCCACCGAAATAGGAAACGGAGGCACCCAAACGACCCAGCGCAATGGCCGTATTATAAATGGAACCACCATTGAAAGCTTGATAGACATCGGCACCATCGGCCCCTTTGCGGGGCAAAAAATCGATGAGAGCTTCTCCGCAACACAAAATCATGACGATATCCCTTATAGAACTGCATGGCCACCATGCTATAAATCATACCGATAGTTTTATTGCCAGAGACTTTTCACTTGTATACACCCCTGGTTGACAAATTCTGAGGAACGCACCTGAAAACTGGAGTTTATGAAATAATATGACCACCCGCATTATCCCGGTTGAGGTTTTTGACATCATCGTGTTTGGCGCTACGGGTGATTTGGCCCAGCGCAAACTCATCCCCGCCTTGTTCCACCGCGATGAACAAGGCCAGATTACCGAAGGCACCCGCGTTGTCGGCACATCGCGTCGCGCCATGAGCGACGATGAATTCAAGATCTTTGCAACAACGGCTCTGGAATCTTTCGTTGATGAAAAGCTCCGCACCCCCGACGTGATGCACCGGTTTCTCTCACGCCTGTCTTATGTACAAGCTGAAGCCAGTCAGGAAGACGGTTGGCCAAAACTGGAAGCCAAGCTGGCAGACTACCAAGACCGCATTCGCATATTCTATTTGGCTGTTGGCCCAGATCTATTTGGCCCGATTTGTGATCGTCTCGGCAAGCACAATCTTGTAACGCCGAAAGCCCGTGTGGTGATTGAAAAGCCACTGGGCAAAAATGGCGCATCTGCCAAAGCTTTAAACGAATTGATTGGCACAGTTTTCAAAGAGCCAGCGATCTATCGTATTGATCATTATCTCGGCAAAGAAACGGTGCAGAACCTCATGGCCCTGCGCTTTGCCAATGCACTATTCGAACCCGTGTGGAATTCGGCCCACATTGATCATGTGCAAATCACGGTGGCTGAAACTTTAGGAGTGGAAGGCAGAGCTGGATACTATGACACCGCAGGTGCTCTGCGCGATATGGTGCAAAACCACATCCTGCAGCTCCTCTGTCTGGTCGCCATGGAACCGCCGACCTCCATGGAAGCCAACTCTGTGCGTGATGAAAAGCTAAAAGTGCTAAAGTCACTCAAACCGATCACACCAAGCAATATTGAGCAACATATTGTTCGTGGCCAGTATAAAGCGGGTGCTTCGGATCACGGCGCAGTTGGCTCCTACATTGAGGAACTTGGTACCGAATCCAACACTGAGACTTTTGTCGCTGTTAAAGCCGAAATTGGTTCATGGCGCTGGAACGGCGTTCCATTTTATCTGCGGACCGGCAAGCGCCTGCCATCGCGGGTTTCGGAAATCATGGTGCAGTTTAAACCCATTCCTCATTCCGTGTTTGACAAAACCGCAGGGCCCATTGATCCCAACCGTTTGGTCATTCGCTTGCAGCCGGACGAGGGTGTTAAAATGTGGTTGATGATTAAGGATCCGGGCCCCGGCGGAATGCGCCTGCAACATGTGCCGCTCGATATGACCTTTGCGGAATCCTTCAGTGCCCGGAATCCTGATGCCTATGAACGTTTATTGATGGACGTAGTTAGAGGCAACCAGACCTTGTTTATGCGTCGCGACGAAGTCTCGGCGGCGTGGAAATTCATTGATCCGATACTAGATCATTGGAAAGAGTCTGGAGATGGACCAAAGCTTTACACATCTGGCACCTGGGGTCCCACCCAAGCCATCGCCATGATCGAACGTGACGGTCGCACCTGGTATGAGGCACCGAACGCATGATCACTGAAAAATGCATATTCAAAACTGGCGTTGAGCTTGCCAATAGGCTTGCAGACGATGTTGCGACTTGGTTGCGTGCCGCCATTGCCAAAAAAGATTTTGCAGTGTTGGCCGTCTCCGGTGGTTCCACGCCCAAACCTTTCTTCGCTAAGCTCTCAACTATTCAGCTGGATTGGTCCAAAGTGCAAATTACTTTGGTCGATGAACGTCAAGTGCCGGAAGATAATGCGCGCTCCAATGCCAAACTGGTGAAGGAATCGTTGTTGCAGAATTTTGCGGCGGAAGCCCAATTCATTCCTCTGTTCGAAAATCCAAATGCGAAAAACCTGAAAGCTTTCGACGTTGTTATTCTGGGCATGGGCAATGATGGCCACACGGCTTCATTCTTTCCCGGCGGCGACAATCTGGTTGCGGCATTGGATTTAAATGTTGAACAAGACATTCTCGAAATGAATGCGCCGGGAGCAGGTGAGCCACGCCTCACGTTTAGCTTGGCACACCTTCTTGCCGCCACGCATCTATGCTTGCATATTCAGGGTGTAGAAAAAGATCAGGTCTTGCAAAAGGCTTTAGAGGGAAATGATCAATTAGAAATGCCCGTCCGTGCTGTATTAAACAGCGCCAAGCCACTCACACTCTATTGGTGTCCATAATGTCCGTACACAGAACAGTTTCCGCCGTCACAGAGAAAATTATTACGCGCAGCAAAGATAGCCGGGCACGTTATTTGGATAAAATTGCAGCGGCGCGAGACAATCAACCCAAGCGCAAATCTTTAGGCTGCGCCAATATCGCTCATGGGTTTGCGGCCTGCGGCGCTGGCGACAAGAATGCTTTGCGCAATGGTACGGGTCCAAACTTGGCGATCATCACGTCTTACAACGACATGCTCTCGGCCCATCAGCCTTTTGAGCATTACCCCAATTTGATCCGTGATGCGGCGCGCGAAGCTGGAGGCACAGCGCAAGTAGCAGGGGGGGTTCCCGCCATGTGTGATGGTGTCACCCAAGGTGAAACTGGCATGGAACTTTCACTATTCTCACGTGATGTGATTGCGCTTTCCACCGCTGTTGGTCTCTCCCACCAGATGTTTGATTCAAGTGTCTATCTCGGTGTCTGCGATAAGATCGTGCCAGGCCTCATCATTGGGGCTTTGTCATTTGGCCATCTGCCCGCAGTCTTCATTCCTGCTGGCCCCATGACATCGGGTTTACCAAACGAAGATAAAGGCAAAATCCGCCAGCTTTATGCCCAAGGCAAAGTGGGACGTGAGGCTTTGCTTGAAGCTGAATCGCAAGCCTATCATGGTCCCGGCACCTGCACGTTTTACGGCACCGCCAATTCCAACCAAATGTTGATGGAAATTATGGGCCTGCATTTGCCGGGCTCCACATTTGTGAATCCAGGAACGCATCTCCGCGATGAGATCACTAAAGCCTCAGCCAAACAGGCCATGAGCATTTCCACCATCGGCAATAACTACATACCCATTGGAAAGATCTATGACGAGAAAGCCGTGGTCAATGGTGTTGTTGGTTTGCTTGCCACCGGTGGTTCCACCAATCACACCATGCATGTGGTGGCCATGGCTGCGGCCGCAGGCATTGCGTTGACATGGGATGATCTCGCCGAGCTTTCAAAAGTCATACCTTTGCTAACCAGAATTTATCCCAACGGCAAAGCCGATGTGAACCACTTCAACGCCGCCGGTGGCATGGGCTTGCTCATCCGTGAATTGCTCCGCGCGGGCTTGCTGCACGAAGACGTGACCACCATTATGGGAACCGGACTGAGCGGATATCTGCAAGAGCCCGGCCTCAACGAAGCTGGCGATTTGACATGGCGCGATTGCGCAAATTCTTCAGGCGATACCACAGTGTTGCGCGGTGTGGCTGAACCTTTCCAAGCGACTGGCGGCCTCAATGTTCTCGAAGGTCCACTGGGGCGAGCAGTCATAAAGTCATCAGCCATTCCGGCCGACCGCCACGTGATCGAAGCTCCAGCAAAAGTGTTCCACTCCCAAGAAGAATTACATGAGGCTTTCAAGGCGCATGAGTTGAATTGCGATTTCATCGCGGTGGTGCGCTTTCAGGGTCCCAAAGCCAATGGAATGCCAGAACTCCATCGTATGACGCCACCATTGGCCGTGCTGCAAGACAAGGGTTACCGCGTGGCTTTGATTACCGATGGCCGCATGTCTGGCGCATCAGGAAAAGTGCCTGCTGCGATCCACGTCACACCAGAAGCGGCAGATGGCGGTGCGATTGCAAAAATCAAAGATGGCGACCTCATTCGGATTGATGCCACCAATGGCAGATTGGAAATTTTGGTGGATGCCAAAGAATTTGCCGCAAGGCCATTGGCAACCAAAGACATGACCAGCAATGAAATCGGCACCGGCCGCGAGCTGTTCGCGGCCTTCAGAAACCTCGCAGGCAGAGCCGATCAAGGCGCATCAATTTTCGGGATGAATTAGATGACACGTATCTATCAAAAAGGATTAGAGGCCGCCCTAAAGCTGGCCCCGGTCGTTCCGGTCATGGTGATTGAAAATGTAAAAGACGCCGTGCCCTTGGCGCGTGCGTTGGTCAAAGGGGGCTTGCCGGTTCTTGAAATAACGTTGCGCACAGAAGCGGCTCTCGAATGCATCCGCGCCATAAAAGCCGAGGTGGAAGGCGCCATCATAGGCTCTGGTACAGTGCTCACAGCGCAACAATTGCGTGACAGTCGTAAGGCCGGTTGCACATTTGCCGTATCACCGGGATCAACCGGAAAATTACTCGGTGCCGCTGAAGACGAAGAAGATATCGCCTTATTACCGGGTGGTGTCACCGCCAGCGAATGCATGGCGCTGTTAGAGTGGGGCTATACCATCCAAAAATTCTTTCCCGCTGAGCCAGCAGGGGGCGCACCCTATCTTGCCAGCCTCGCGTCTCCACTGCCGCAAATAAAATTCTGCCCTACTGGCGGTATCACGCCTGCCTTGGCTCCAAGCTATTTAAAACTGAGCAACGTCATCACCATCGGTGGCTCATGGATGATTCCAAAAGCATTAATTGCAGCAGGCGATTGGGCCGGAATTGAGAAATTGGCGCGTGAGGCAGCGGCACTAAAATAACTCAGTCACCCACTTTATGCATCGCGTTCACATAACGCTCAATGGCCAAGGCTTCTATTGAAAGGCCTTGGCGATAGAACAGCAGAAGGCTGAGAAACAATGTCATGGCAATCGAAATAGCAGGGCCAATAAACAAGAAGAGTGAGGCGACCGCAAAGTAGTAACCGCGAATACCATTATTCAAACTCTTCAAGGCTTCAGTCAGAACTGTAGCGGTTTGTTCAATCATAATTTTGGCTTGCGGTGTGTCGGCGGGCGCTTCATCCAAGCCGCCAATCATTGCCAAACTGTAAGCTAGCTTTCGAATTGCATAAGTGAACGAGAAAAAGCAAATCGCCATGATCAAGGTGATCGAAGCAAAGTAAATTGTAAACATGCTAAGGCTAATAGGTGGAAAAAATGCCATTTCAGTAAGTGAGGCATGAATGTGATTGATGGAAGCCAATGTGCCTACTAATCCTGCCAACACGATCAAAGTGGCGGAACCAAAAAACGAGATTGATCCTGAAATATGACCGAGCAGAATGCCATCAAAAACGCGATTCTCGCGGCGGCTATAGAGCAACATTCGCATCCACTTTAAGCGCACAACATGCAACTGCGCATTCAAAGTGCCATGACCAAAAAATTTTAGAAAGGGCGCATAAAGTCCCCACATAATGAAAATCCACAGCACAGCAAAGACATGCAGGAAGTCAAAATCATATGGCAGGCTCATGCGTGAATTTCCTTGATGGTGGCCGCCTGAATGGAAGGTGTGCGTTCCAAAGCATAATTCAAATTGAATGCTGATGATGCCATAAAAACCGGTGCGCCATCAAGATCATGCGCAATGGCTGAACGGTTCGCGTCTTGAAATCCTTCTAGCACCTTATCGTCTTCGCATGAGATCCACCGTAGAATTTCAAATCGCGTGGTTTCGAAGGTGGTGGGAACGCCATATTCATTTTCCAAACGATCAGCGAGAACATCAAGTTGCAACGCCCCCACCACACCGACAATGGCACCTGACCCATCAATCGGTGTGAACAATTGCACCACACCTTCTTCTGCCAATTCTTCAAGCGCGGATTTGAGCTTCTTGGCTTTCATTGGGTCGCCCAAGCGCACTCGCCGCAAAATTTCAGGCGCAAAACTGGGCACACCCGTGAACACCAATTCCTCACCCTCTGTCAGCGTATCACCGATGCGCAAAACGCCATGATTGGGAATGCCAACCACATCGCCTGCAAAAGCTTCTTCCGCCAGCGAGCGATCTTGCGCAAAGAAAAACTGCGGCGCGTTGAGTGCTAAGCTTTTACCAGTACGCACAATCTTAACACGCATCCCCCGTGTCAGTTTGCCGGAGGCCACCCGCATAAAGGCAATACGGTCGCGGTGATTTGGGTCCATATTGGCCTGAATTTTAAACACCACTCCGGTGAGCTTCTCTTCAGTTGCTTTTACTACGCGTTGCCGCGCTTTTTGGTCACGTGGCGGAGGCGCATAGGCAATCAGTGCGTCAAGTAAATCTCGCACACCAAAATTTTTCAATGCAGAACCAAAATAGACCGGAGAAAGATGACCTTCGAGAAAGGCTTGATGGTCAAATTTCTGCCCAGCCATCTGTTGAAGCGCCAATTCTTCACGAAACTGTGCTGCCCCCGTAGGCGAAAGCAAACTATCGATCAATTTGTCTTCGGGCCCTGAGACGACTTGGCCCGCCGGGTCTTCATCAATCCGCCGCACCCGGTGCGACATCAAATCATAAGTTCCAGCAAAAGTTTTACCAATGCCAATTGGCCACACCATCGGCACAATGGTGAGGGCTAGGCCTTTCTCAATCTCATCCAGCAAGTCCAAAGGGTCACGCGCCTCGCGGTCGAACTTGTTCACAAATGTGACAATCGGAATATCGCGCAGACGGCAAATTTCAAAAAGCTTGCGAGTACGATCTTCAATACCTTTGGCCCCATCAATCACCATGACGGCAGCATCCACCGCCGTCAGCGTGCGGTAAGTATCTTCCGAGAAGTCTTCATGGCCTGGCGTATCCAGCAGGTTAAATACACAGTCATTATATTCAAACGTCATCACCGATGTGACCACCGAAATGCCGCGCGCTCGCTCGATGGACATCCAGTCCGAACGCGTGCGTCTGCGGTCACCTTTGGCCCGCACTTGGCCCGCCAATTGGATAGCACCGCCAAACAGCAGCAATTTTTCTGTCAGCGTGGTTTTACCCGCATCGGGATGTGAAATAATAGCAAATGTGCGCCGTCTGGCGGCTTCTGTTTGAATATCAAGGGTCATGATGAGAGCCCTCCTACAATTATGAAGCGGCCACGTCCAGTCAGGCGTTGCCCTTTTGTATGACATGTGGCAGTGAGAAACCACCATGACAAATCTTTCGCTTGTAGGCGATATTGGCGGCACAAATTCCCGTTTCGGGCTGGTGGAGCAGGGCTCCATGGTCGTGCAACAGGTTGAAGCCCAAAAAAATGATAACTTCCATTCTCTGGAAGCGTCGGTCACACATTATTTGAAACAGCGCGGAGTGACTTCGCTCCATGCAGCCGCTGTCGCTGTGGCAGCCCCTGTCGACCGTGAAGTGATCACGCTCACCAACCGTGATTGGACCTTTAGTGCCAATTCTCTGCGTGAAGCTACCAATGCTCAACAATTCCGTTTGCTGAATGATTTTGAAGCGCTGGCCTATTCATTGCCGCATATAGCTGAAAATGATCTGGTGCAAATCGGCGGTGTGAAATCCGAAACGCCGCATGTGAAAATTGTGCTTGGTCCGGGCACGGGCCTAGGCATGTCGATTCTTGCGCCGATAAAGCCAAAGGGTTGGATGGCACTTCCTTGTGAACCTGGGCATATTACGTTGCCTATCGAATCACAGGATGAATATGATTGGCGTGATTTGATGCGCGAGCCCGGAGAAATTTTTACGACCGAGCAGGCCATCAGTGGCGGCGGCCTTTATCTGATGTACAAGACAATAGCTCCGTCGGGAAAGCTCAAAACTCCTGAAGCCGTGATGCAAGCAGCTCTTGCTGGCGATGATGTCGATGCTGTGAAAGTCTTGGATCAATTTATTGTCTGGCTGGCCCGCATTGCCGGTGATGCTGCTATGATCTTGCAGGCGCGTGGTGGTGTCTATCTTGCCGGCGGCATTGCCCCCACTCTTATCGATCAACTCCAGCGTGGAAAATTCAGATCTGTGTTTGAGAACAAAGGCAAGATGAGTCATGTGATGACTCCGATCCCAATCTACATCATCACGGATAGATATCCAGCCTTCAAAGGCTGCGCTGCCGCACTTCCAGCATGATTGAAGTTCTCATCATCATCGACGTACAAAACGATTTCTGCCCCGCGGGAAGTCTTGCAGTGAAGGGGGGCGATGAAATTGTACCGCTGATCAATAAGCTCGCAAACAATCATCAACATGTCGTGTTAACTCAAGATTGGCACCCCGAAGGTCACTCTTCATTCGCGTCGCAGCACAAAGGCCATCAACCTTTCACACAAATCGATATGCCTTATGGCAAACAAACTCTTTGGCCTGATCACTGTATCATCGATTCTAATGGGGCGGCTTTCCACAAGGATTTGCAGGTACCTCACGCTGAAGTGGTCATCCGCAAAGGTTTTCGCAAAGCGGTGGATTCTTATTCCGCTTTTTTTGAAAATGATCATAAAACCCCCACCGGTCTTGGCGGCTATTTAAAAGAACGTGGTTTCAAGAAAGTAACATTGGTTGGATTGGCCTTTGACTATTGCGTCCGCTATTCGGCGGAAGATGCAAAGATATTGGGCTTTGAAACTGAAGTCATTGAAAGCGCCACGCGGGCGATTGATTTAGGAGGCACGGCCGAAGCGACAAGGCAGAGTTTTGCCGAACGCGGCATTGCTTTGCGATGACATAAACTCAACGCGGCATTGCATTTTATATAGCCTCTTTTTTTGTGGCAGCATTGGTGGATGCGCCTGTGAAATATTTATTGGTCAATGGTATGCCGCAACCCAACGTGATGTTTTCAGTTTTTTGATTGCCTTGATATTTCTCATTGCCTTAAAATTGTCCAATGGCACATGGTTTACGTCCTCATAAAATCCAAGGCTCAATATCGCCAGAGCCTGCATTTTATTTACCTCTGGTCGGGCCAATTTCTATGCTTTGAAAGTTCTTCCCCTTGCGACAGCAGCCAGCATTACCTTTGCATCACCGCTGATTTCCTGCGCCTTGGCCCATTTTTTTTAAACGAACACGTGGGCTTGCGACGGTGGCTTGCAGTAATCGTCGGATTCTGCGGCGTATAGAGTGTTATGCGCCCGGGAACAGTGGCTTTTCATCCCGCAATGTTTGCGTCCTTGGCCAACGCATTCTTGATTGCGGTTTTTCAAATCTTAACGCGCAAAGTGGGCTTTAAAGCTGCTCCCGAAATCGGCTTGCTTTGGATCTTTAGTTTGTGCCTCATCATCACTAGCCAGTGGGTGCCATATGGCTGGCACACCAAACCCCTGAATCTTTAGCCTGCTATGGTTTTAGTGGGAGCAGCTGGCATGGGCACCCATGTCCTCATGTCGCGGTCACTACAATTGGCAAGCGCGTCAACCGTGGCGCCTTTGATCTATACTCAAATAATTTGGATGATATTGTTTGGTGTCATTTTATTTGGCGATTGGCCCGATAAAGCAACAGTGTTGGGTGCTAGCATTATTGTGGCCAAGGGGATCTATGTCTGGCACCGTGAGCGCCTGAATGCTGAACCTGTAGATTTTAACCCCGCAGCGCCATAGCCCCCGCGACAACCAGTAAACCTCCCAATAGTCGCGATAATGTCAATTGCTCTTTCAGAATTTTCGCCGAAAGACCAAGGGCGAATAAGATGCTGGTTTCGCGCAGTGCTGCCACCATGGCGATGGGGGCTTGGCTCATCGCCCAGATGACAATCCAATAAGCACTTCCCGACGCCGCAGCCCCAATTACGCCGCTGCGCCAAAATGGCTGCACAGATTTAAAAATCGAAACGCCACGCAAATAGACACCCGCGCACACCATAAAAAAACCATCAAGAATAAAAACCACCGCAGTGTATCCTGATGGTGCTGCAGAAGCGCGACCACCAAGCCCGTCTACAATAGTATAGCACCCAATGAACACTGAAGTGCCCAGTGCGAACAGCAAAGTTGTACGATCAACTTTCAATGCTTTCGAAGGACCAAGAGCGATCAACCAAATCCCTGCTACCAAAGCGATGATACCTGCAACTGCAAAAGGTGAAATGGCATCATGAATAAACATTCGGCTAGCCACCAGTGTGATCAAAGGTGCCGTCCCACGCGCCACCGGATAGACCACGCTTAAATCGCCTGTTCGATAACTGCGCGCCAAAAACAAATTATATCCAGTGTGGAGAACGCCAGAAACCAGCGCAAAGGGCAAGCTGTTTGAGTGTGGGAAAGTGAAGATGAGCAGCATCACCACGCCCATGAGGCCCATCAGGCTTTGCAGAAGAAACAGTGCCAAGAATCGATCAAGATTAAACTTGACCAGAACATTCCATGCCGCGTGTAAAAACGCAGCGACTAAGACAATCAAAAACAATGTGAGACTCAAGGCTTAACTCCACCAGCAGTGATAATTTGAGCCCATTTTTGGTGTAGATCAAATAAAAAAGCCGCATAAAATCATGCAGCTTTCTCTTGCTGAGAATAATCAGATTATGCGCAAACTGTCCCACCGACTGTGGTGTCGTAGCACGTCAATTGTAATGACGATCGTGGGCGCACAGAAATAGTTTGTTTCACCAAAAACGACGTTGAACCCAAAATTGTCGTTCCGAGGAAGGTTGCCACATAGGGCGTATAAGTGATGCAAGACCGCGCTACAACCAAGTCATTTCCAGCAGCCATCAAAGGCAGCATGTTTGCAGTATCGGGATCAATCCCACATGAGGGACCTTGATTATTACTCGTGTGCCAAATTTTAGTCACTGTAGTGAGTGCAGCATCTACACGATACCCGAAAATTTCAACGCGCACATTCGCAATAGGGGTGGGCGACATAATCATTTCTGTTGCATTATATTGATCAACAATAACTGGCTTCAACACCGAAGTCTTTTGTTGCCCGACCAGATCAGCTGTGATGCTCGCCGACGCCGTAATCCTGCGATTCATTGAAACCAAACCTGTTACATCCATCAAGCCAAAATAGAGCAACAACATCGCAGGCAGGATGAACGCCATTTCGATTGCAGCAACACCGTTCTCGGACTTCAAAAAAATTGAGAGTGTTTTTTTCAGCATGATTTAACTCGCTTTGCAAGACGAGCCCGAAGGAAACGGCTCGTTTTGGAACATTGAAAAGCCAACGATTCTGCGAACGGTATTGCCGTTAAAATTCCCTACATAGTTCATTCCGGGCATAAGCAGTTTCCAATCATAGGTTGCAACCACAGCGGTTGTTTGCAAAGGACCGCCACACACATAAGATGTGCTATTTGCTGATCCATCCACTTTGAGACCAACATCCAAGAACGATGGAAGTGCTGCTTTGAGAGCAGCAAAACTAGAGTTTGAAGACATGTAGACCGACACTTTGCCGCTGCAATCAAATAAAAGATCTGCGGTCTTACAAATTTTTGCTTTGAAGTCGGCTGCACTATAAGCGCCTGCTTGGGCCTGCCCGGTTCGAACCAGACGCGCGGCTTCTTGAACACTGGCCTGCAATGTATATTCAACAAAGAGCACGATGCCTGATTCAAGAATGACACCCAGTAGCGTGATGAAAGGTAAGGCGACGATGGCAAATTCGACAGCAACTGCTCCGCTTTCGGCTTTCGCCAAGCGCTTAATCTGGTGCATAATTTTACACCCAAATTTTTTTAACATAGTGCTCTCCCCTAACGAACGGCACGCAGCCAACAGAAGTTTTGGCTAAATCGGTGTCGTCACTTTAGCAGTGTAAAATTATGGAGATTTGAACAACTTCAATAAAAGTTGAACTAATTTCAGATTTTACCCAGTAGTTCTTTACTGTGGAGCCGAACCAACTTTTGTGGGTTCAGCAAATATTTTCCCCGTAGCGAACAAATTTTTAGATATATTTTGGGAGATCACTTTTTCGAGTCCATCGTCACCCACCATCATAGTTGGATTACAATTGGGAGCACATGAGAATGTGTTGTGCAGCGTGCCGCGATAGAGCGTTACGATGTTTGAGTTGTTCTCAATCACGGTAATATCAAAATTGGCGATCTGGCTGCCTGCAACATCAAGAATCAACAAATTTGTTTCACCAAATGCACGTCCATGAATGAAGATTTGTTTGCCGTTCATAGTGACATCTGCAATCGAAGGGTTGCCAATCACCACCGTGCCTGGTTCAGCCGAGACAGTCATCAGCAAGGAGCTATCAGTTTTAATCGCCAGAGGTTCCCCTGCAAATGCTATCGGGGCCAAAAAAACCAACATACCCAAGACCGAAACATTGGACCAAAAACCAATTTTCATCACACACTTCCTTACCGTCAGGCCAACGCAGCCCTTGCACTGAGATGACAAGGTTAACTAACAATGGTGAATCTAAGGTTACCAAATATCTTGGAATTGAATCAGATTTCTTTCGAAAGTTTTCGTCAAGGTTAACTCCGTCTTTACGTGCTCTATGTGATCGTCATGGCAACTTGCTTCAGCTCGGAAGCGCAATTGTTGGAACGAAAACTGATGGACCGCTTGTAAATGTTGCAGATTCTCTCAAACTCTCTCCTTCCCGTGTTGCTCATCATTGCTGGAGCATCGGATGTATTGTCACTTCGTATTCCGAATTGGTTGAACATAGCAACTGCAGTACTTTTTTTTCCAATGGCTTGGCTCACCGGAATGCCTCTGCATGAGTTTGGAATTCATCTGGCTGTGGGCATTAGCCTTTTCATAGCTGGCTTCATGTTCTTTCAACTTGGACTGTTTGGCGGCGGTGATGCCAAGCTCATGGCAGCTGCTGGACTATGGTTTGGTAGCGCCCAAGCTTTACCATTCCTCTTTATGACAGCCTTGGCTGGCGGCCTTCTGGCTGTGTTTGTGGGACTCTGGTCTGTAGTCGCTCTGCACTGGGACATTCATGCCGCAGATGTGAAATTGGCGGGGCTTGGTAATCGCCTTTTTTCTCTGAGGCCAAATGTTCCTTATGGGTTGGCTTTCGCTGTAGGCGGCATAATTGTCTACAAAGATAGCTGGTGGATGCATACAATTGTGTGAGGCCGGATGGTTGAATAGGTCTGTTAACCTTAATTTGACATTTCAGTCACAAAGTTAAGTTTCAGTTGGTGCGGCGCACCGTGTGAGGATTTGAATATGAGTAAAATGCGTGTGGTGATGTTTGCGGTGGCTTTGGCTTCAGCCATTATGGCGGGTCTATTGGCCAAAGGCGTTCTCGGTAAGAAGCAAGATGAGAAAATCGTGGAAGTGAACACAGTGAAAACTGTGGATGTTCTCGTTGCCGCCAAAGACATTCATATGGGCGAAAAATTCGCCGATGGCACGTTAGTGTGGAAATCTTGGCCAAAGGACAATGTGCAGGCCACCATGATTACTAAAGATGTTAAACCCGATGCTTTAAAGGAAATGGCGACGTCACGGGCTCGTGTTGCTCTCTATGACGGTGAAGTAGTCATCGACAAAAAAGTCATAAATCCAGGCGACGGCGGCTTTATGGGTGCAATGCTGGCCAAGGGGATGCGCGCTGCTTCGGTGTCCATTTCAAATCACTCCTCAGCGGGCGGGTTTATTCTCCCAGATGATCGGGTCGACTTAATATTGACCAAGAAAACCAATGACAGCGGCTTCACACTTGTACGAAGTGACACTGTAATAACCAACGTCCGGGTGTTGGCTATCAACCAAATTTATAACAAGGCTGGCGAAGGCGAAGCTGTCACTGTCGAAAAAGGCGAAACAGCGACATTGGAACTCACCCCGCAACAAACTGAGGTGATTGCCATGGTTGAATCGACCGGTGAAGTTTCGCTGACATTGCGGTCGATCGCAGAAAACGATGGCAAGGCCTTAAAAGACATCATGCCAGAACTGACTGCTAAATTTTCTGGAAAATCTAAGCGCGGTGGCATTGACACGCTCGTTGTGCGCTACGGCGTTGAAAATCATTTTACGAGCAATTGAGTAAAACCAGATGAAAAACACATTCTCATTAAATCCTAAAGCTGGTGGTCTTATGAAAATATCATCTTGTGCAGCAGCCCTATTGGCTTCACTTTTGGCCTTTGCTCCAACAGTTTCGACGCCCGTTCTGGCGACGGATATGAATGTTGCCGCCACCAATGATGGTACAAACAGTCGCTTTGTGCGCATTGGTCTCGATAAATCAATTGTCATCCACTTACCGAGCGATGCCAAGGATGTCGTAGTTGGTAATCCCGACGTGGTTGACGCTGTGATTAAGACCAAGAATACAGCCTATCTATTTGCCCGCAAGCCCGGGCAAACGAATATTTTCTTCTTTGATGCGAACGGCAGTCAAATCATGTCGCTTGATCTTGAAGTAGCACTCGATACTTTGCCGCTGCGCAAACTGATGCAGCGCACCATGCCAGGCTCGCAAATCACTATTGATACCATGGGGAAAAACGTCGTTCTTGGCGGCATGGCACTGAACGCTGCTGAAGCAAAAACTGCTGAAGATTTAGCACTGCAATTTATTGACTCCGCATCTTGGTTTGCAGGTGGTGGCAAGATTGTGAATACCATTAAAATAGCAGGTGAAGATCAAGTCATGCTGCAAGTGAAAATTGTCGAAATTCAACGTGATGTTCTAAAGCAGTTTGGAATTAACTTCAGGGCCTTGATCGATACGGGCAAATTTGCTTTTAGCCTTGCCAGCATAAACCCATTTGCCAATGGTCTTCTCAGTCCAACCGGTGGTTATAAAACCTCTGCAGCTAGCGGCAGCAGCAACTTCGATAGTTTGATTACCGCTATGGAGGGTGACGGTTTGCTCCATACATTAGCTGAGCCAAACTTAACAGCTGTTTCAGGACAACCCGCAAGCTTCCTTGCTGGCGGTGAGTTCCCCTATCAAGTGTGCACAGGGTCGGGTGCAAATCAAACTTGCCAAATTAGCTTTAAGTCGTTTGGTGTAGGTCTTAGCTTCACGCCGATAGTCTTGAGTGATGGCCGTATCAATTTAAAGATTCATACAGATGCCAGCGAATTAAACACAGTTTTATCAGGTAGCACCAATGTGCCAGGCTTGAATAAGCGCTCGATTGATTCAGTACTGGAAATGCCAAACGGCGGCTCCATGATGATGGCGGGCCTCATTCGCGAGACAACACGCCAGAATATCAATGGCACGCCGGGCCTAAAGCAACTGCCTGTATTAGGAGCGCTGTTCAGAAGCCGTGATTTCATCCAGAACGAAACTGAATTGGTGGTGATTGTCACACCGCATATCGTGCGCAGTGTATCACAACAACAGCTTTCTTCCCCCGATGAAAATCTGGTTCCAACATCAGATAAGCAAGCCATATTTATGGGTCGAATGAACAAACTTTACGGCAGCGCAGGCAAGGCCCCCTCAGGGTCTTACAAGGGCAATGTCGGGTTTATAGTTGAGTAAGGCGGAGCGGTATCATGACAAATTCAAATTCAAAATTCTTTCGCCAAGTCTGTTTTTCAACACTACTCCTGTCAACCTCAGTTTTGGGGGGCTGCATGAATGATGGTGTGTTTGCCGACCAAATAGCTCAGCCCGCGTCCTACAGTGGATCGGATGCTTATCCAATCACCGTGGCAAAGGGGCCAGTCACCTTAGACGTTGACTCAGGTCACGGAACATTACAGCCCGCTCAAATCAACGCCGTGTCTGTCTTTGCCCACCAAGCTTTGCAAGCGGGAGTTACACCTATCACCATCAGCAGGCCCAGTGGTGGGGGTCCGTCAGCGCGCGTGGCCAGCGAGATTGCCTCTCTCATCAGCCAACAAGGTGTCGCGCGTAACATGATCCATATTGGAACTTACGCA
Organism: Hyphomicrobiales bacterium; assembly: GCA_031393975.1. Lineage (GTDB taxonomy): Bacteria > Pseudomonadota > Alphaproteobacteria > Rhizobiales > Aestuariivirgaceae > Aestuariivirga. The sequence continues at coordinate 9,308 of JANMWK010000048.1, read as the reverse complement.
GGCTCAAGCTCGGCTCCGGTTCACGTGTCTTACATTTCGACTTTCGCAAAGACCAAGCCGTGTGGACAATGGTCGCAAGACGCAACAGAAACTGAAGAAAACGCTCATATGTCTTCACACGGTTGCGCGGTGCAAGCCAACATTGCAGCCATGGTTGCCGACCCTGAAACACTCATAGTTCCATCAGCAGTAGACCCTATCCGCGCCAATACACGCGTAAATGCCGTCAGAGGCCTCGAACGAGATACGTCAAGGGATAGTGCTCCTTGGTGGTCGATCTTTAATTAAACTAATCGCCTAAAATCTGAAGACCAAACCGGTCAAGACAGGACAACTCGAATGAATTCCGCAGCCATCGAACCTACACTATCATCGCCAACCGAAAATTTTCCAGTAGCTTTGGTTCCTCGCATCAATATCGGCATTTTCTGCGATAATCAGCAAACTGGAGAAACGGCTCAAGCCGCCAGCATTGATCGGCGCATGTCGCGCGCCCATGTCACAATCCAACTCGGCGGAGTGGGTGCTGCAGCGCAAGTCTATCAAACTGAGGCGACACCTAACGTTATTGTTGTAGAGTCACATGGCGACCGCAACAAGATCATGGCGGAGTTGGGTCAATTGGCTGAAGTCTGCCAACCCAATACTAAAGTTGTTGTGATTGGCCACATCAATGATGTTATTCTCTACCGTGAACTGATGAAAAATGGCGTGAGCGAATATCTCGTCGCACCGATTTCAGCACCGCAACTCATTGAAACAATTGCCGGGCTGTTCAGTGATCCAAAGTCGGCTCCCCTCGGACGCATCGTCGCTTTCGTAGGTTCCAAAGGTGGCGTGGGTTCATCGACCATTGCTCACAATATTGGTTGGGCCATTTCGCAACGCTTGCACATGGAAACAGTAATTACTGATCTCGATTTGTCTTTCGGCACAGCGTCCCTCAACTTCAACCAAGATGGCGGTGGCGGTATATTCGAAGCCTTAACCCAGCCCGACCGCGTTGATGGTACTTTGATTGAACGCCTGATGACCAAGCTCGGTAACAAGCTGAGCTTGCTCAATGGTCCAGGTGGCATCGACAAAGAATTCAACATTGAAGCCCAGTCAGTGGAAACCGTTCTCAACGTCGTGCGCCACAGTGCACCAATGATTATCGTCGATGTTCCAAATCTCTGGGCCCCTTGGGTGAAGCATACCTTGCTGAATGCCGATGACATCGTCATCACCGCAACGCCAGAATTGCCAAGCCTGCGCAATGCAAAAAACTTGGTGGACATGCTAAAGGCAGGCAGGCCGCACGATCGGCAGCCGCGTTTGATTTTGAACCAAGTGGGTATTCCAAAGCGGCCTGAAATTCCAGCAGCGGATTTTGGTAAAGCCCTTGGCCTTCTCCCATCAGCCATCATTCCACATGATCCACAGAGCTTTGGTTTAGCGCAAGGCAACGGCCAAATGGTGTTTGAAGTCGCGCCAAAATCAAAATCTGCCGAAATTATGTTTGATTTGGCAGAGTCGATCGCCGGTACGCAGAAACCAGCAAAAACATCACGATTTGCTCTACCTGGGCTGCTGCAAAGACTTCCTATGATGAAAAAGAAATAAGGGATCACCATAATGTTCGGCAAAAGAACCGACTCCGGCACCACCCCCACAATCACTGTGCCACCTTCTCCAGCCGCAGCCCACCCAGCAGCTACGGTGGGCGCAAGTGTGCCTGATTTGAAAATCGGCAACGGCTTTGGCACTGGCGCTGCAGCATCAAAAGTGGCGGCGCCAGTTGTCGTAAAGACCGTAGAACCCGAAGCTAAACATAAATCAGATTCCTATTACGACATCAAAAGCACGATCTTTAATGCTTTGATCGATGCAATTGATTTAACCCAACTCGGTCAATTGGACCGAGACGCCGCACGTGATGAAATTCGTGACATCGTTAATGAAATCATTGCTCTTAAAGATGTGGTGATGTCGATTGCCGAGCAAGAAGAATTGCTCGAAGATATCTGTAACGACGTTTTGGGTTATGGTCCGCTGGAACCCTTGCTGGCCCGCGACGATATCGCCGATATTATGGTCAATGGCGCTAATGCTGTCTTCATCGAAGTCGATGGCAAAATGCAAAAGACCGGGGTGCGCTTTCGTGACAACTCGCAGCTTCTAAATATCTGCCAACGCATCGTGAGCCAAGTCGGCCGCCGTGTGGATGAAGCAAGCCCGATATGCGACGCCCGTTTGCCAGATGGTTCCCGTGTCAACGTCATTGTGCCACCGCTTGCCATTGATGGCGCAGCTCTTACCATTCGTAAATTTAAGAAGGACCGTCTGCGTCTTCCTGATCTGGTAAAATACAAATCGATCACTCCAGAAGGTGCGACTATTCTTGAAATCATTGGTCGTGTGCGTTGCAACGTTTTGATTTCCGGCGGCACTGGTTCAGGCAAAACCACATTGCTGAACTGTCTCACTGGTTACGTTGATCTCGAAGAACGCGTCATCACTTGCGAAGACGCTGCCGAATTGCAATTGCAACAGCCGCATGTTGTGCGTCTCGAAACCCGCCCACCAAACTTGGAAGGCGAAGGGGCCATCACCATGCGTGAGCTGGTGAAAAACTGTTTGCGTATGCGCCCTGAACGCATCATCGTCGGCGAAGTGCGTGGACCTGAAGCCTTCGATTTGCTTCAGGCCATGAACACCGGCCACGATGGCTCAATGGGCACACTCCACGCCAACTCGCCGCGCGAAGCCATTTCACGTTTGGAATCGATGATTACCATGGGTGGTTTTTCACTACCATCCAAGACTATTAAAGAAATGATCGTGGGTTCCATTGATGTGATTGTGCAGGCCTCGCGTTTACGTGATGGTTCACGCAAAATCACGCATATTACTGAAGTTGTGGGCATGGAAGGCGATGTGATCATCACCCAAGATTTGTTCATCTATGATATTGTTGGTGAAGACGCCGCCGGAAAAATTATAGGCAAGCATCGCTCCACTGGCATTGCCCGCCCGCATTTCTGGGATCGTGCGCGCTACTACAATGAGGAACATCGTTTGGCTGAAGCGCTTGAAAAAGCCGAATTGCGCGATGCAAAAGACTAAGCATTAAAGGGAAGAAATTATGTTTTTTGGACAGGACCTTTCAAGCCTCGCTTTCATCGTGATGGCGGCATTGGCCGTTGGTGGTCTGGCCATAGCCATCCTATTTCCGCTATTTTCTAACGATTCGACGGGCAGTCGTGTAAGGGCCATAAGCAGCGGCAAGAAATCAGAATCGTCTGGAAATTCGTTTCGGGCGCGTTTTGCAGAGGACAGCAAAGATGTGCGTCGCCGTCAAATTCAGGAATCGTTGAATCAGGTTGCCGATAAGGAAAAATCTAAAAAGAAGAAGATCACCCTTTCAACCAAAATGCAGCAAGCTGGCCTTGAAGCATCACCACGCTCGTTCTGGGTGGCATCTTGCGTTTCAGGCATTGCTTTTACAATCGGCTCCTTAATGCTCGGCGCACCGTTGTTTGGTGTGGCAGCTGCTGGATTTGTGGGTCTCTTGGGATTTCCAAGATATGTCTTACGAACCCTGCGCATACGTCGCCAGAATAAATTCTTGAACGATTTTGCCGATGCCATTGATGTGATGGTGCGTGGTCTAAGATCGGGCTTGCCACTCAATGAGGCGATGAAGATTATTGCTTCAGAAACAGGCGATCCCGTCGGCCCAGAATTTACAGAAATTGTGGAGGGCCAAAGGCTTGGCATTTCTGTGGATCAAGGCATGGAACGTATGGTGGAAAGAATGCCACTTCCAGAAGTAAATTTTCTGTCGATCGTGATGACCATCCAATCAAAAACTGGTGGTAATCTATCAGAAGCTTTGGGCAATCTTTCGCGCGTTCTGCGCGACCGTAAAAAAATGAAAGCCAAAGTTCGTGCGGTCAGTCAAGAGGCTAAGTCTTCTGCTGGCATTATCGGATCGTTACCTTTTCTATTGGTCGGTGCTTTGACAGTGGTTAACCCCGGCTATTTGAATGTTCTGTTTCACACCAGCACTGGCAATATGCTTTTGGTTGGTTCAGGAATTTGGATGACAATCGGTGTTCTGGTGATGCGCCAGATGATCAATTTCCAGATGTAAGCAGCGTCACAGGGTCCAGATTATGAATTTCATCACCAGTATTTTAAAAATTGAAATGGTCATCACGATCTTGGCCAGTCTTGCAGCCTTTGGAACGGTGATAGCGATTGCCGCACCCTTTTTCGATGGTGACAAACTCAAAGGCCGCATGAAGCTTGTCACGGACGAACGTGACAAACTAAAGCAACTGCAAAGAGCCCAATTCTCTGCAGGTCCTGTAAAGCTGCGCGATAAAGCCAAGCGTGGTATCTATGCGCGGATGGTGGAATCGCTGAATTTGCGGAAACTATTTGAAGCGGAATCATCGCGTGAAAGGTTGCGTCGGGCGGGATACAGAACAGAAAATAACCTTATGACATTTCTAGCGTTGCGTATGATCATTCCTGTGTTCCTTGCAATTTTTATTTTTGTCTATACGTCCACCGTTTATGCCGAGAAGGTTGCGCCCAATATGCGTATAGTCTCTGCAATTTTAGGTTTGGTTGCGGGGTTCTACATTCCAAATTTGGCACTTTCGAACATCACAAAAAAAAGGCAAGCCTCGATTAAAAAAGCGTGGTCCGATGCGCTCGATCTTTTGTTAATTTGTGTTGAATCAGGGATGGCCTTAGAACCCGCCATGCAACGTGTTTCCAAAGAGATTGGCAGCCAATCGGTTCCTTTGGCCGAGGAAATGACCTTGACCGTGGCTGAACTTTCGTTCTTACAGGATCGCAAGAAGGCCCTTGATAATCTGAGCAAGCGCACCGGATTGGAAACCGTAAAGTCAGTGGTAACCAGTCTTATTCAATCTGAAAAATATGGTACACCGTTGGGCTCTGCGTTGCGTGTTCTGGCGCAGGAAAACCGCAATGAACGGATGTCCGAAGCCGAAAGAAAAGCGGCGGCCTTGCCGCCAAAACTAACTGTGCCCATGATTTTGTTCTTTTTGCCAGTGATTTTCGTAGTTATTTTGGGGCCATCTATCATCACTGTTATGCACTCAAAATAGTTTTATGTTTTTGCTGCACGGTCGTTCTGAAAAGTAGAAAGGCCGTGCCGGGTTTTATTCCAGTGAAATGGTGCCACTGCAAACTGCCATAAGGCGAGCCAGCCCGCGATCCCCGCTATGAGCCAATAAATTGGCAAGGTCGCCAGTGCGAACCACCAGCCTTTGATCTGCTGTAAGCGGATGGCTTTCCAGCCAGCGTAAATCGAGATTGCATAACCAGTTACCAAAACAGCCAAATCAATTCCTCCCAAGAGGAGTTGAAATGGAGTTGCTTGCGGGGAGAGAAACGTTCCTGATAAGACGAGATAGGCCGCATGAATTAGGAATATAGGATGGAAAAGCGCGGAGAAAAAAATTCCAAATGTAGTCGCTTGCACAATCCAAAAACCACTGACGCCAATTGTCTCAATGAGCGATATGGGATCACGCATATGGACCAGCCATGTCTGCAAGAAGCCCTTTAACCATCTTGATCTTTGCTGCAGCCAATTTCTAAATTCAGTATTGGCTTCTTCATGAGTGACACTGTCGAGAGTAGAAATATCATAGCCTAATCGCGCCAAACGAATTGCAAGGTCGGCGTCTTCTGTCACGTTGTAGGGATCCCATGCCCCGCTGCTCCGCAGGATTGAAGTGCGAAAGTGGTTGGATGTACCACCAAGAAGAAATGGCAAACCTTCCGCTGCCAAGCTTGGCAAAATCAGTTTGAATAGCGTGCCATACTCAATCGTGAACTGGCGTGTTAACGGTATTATGGCGCAAATGCCACAAGCGGTTTAGCGGGTGCGCCCCATATCACGAGGGGGCGTGAGTGATGTGGAAGCGGGCCGCATTAGTCTTTGTATGGTTCGGCCTTACGCAAACACTCATCGTCACTTCCGTTGTGTTTTTTATAGCTCATAACAACAACCCTTTCGGGATTGTTGAAAGGAATAGTTGGATCAATTGCGACTTGATAACAAAATTCAAGTCTATGCCTTTCCGTGCCAGAGAAAACATCGTTGTAATCTACCCATCCCCAAATGTAGGCAAATTCTGTACCCTTCAGAAAGTGTTCAATATCTATAAGATCGTATTCAACGCCACTTGTCCTAACGTTGCCGTTGGGGCCAATGATAACTGGGATCATCCTTTTGGTGTCATTCGTTTCGAAAGAGAAATTATCCGGCATTTCTGTTTTCATGTTTTCAAAACATATTGTCAGTTGGGCTTTTCGTGCGGGTGTAGTTCCACTATTGTTGAATACTGGATAAACGCGCCATGCCCGAATTTGATTGTCATGCCCTACAACAGGCTGTTTATCCCATCTACTCAAAAAAACAAACGCCCGTTCAGTTCTTTTAAAGTGGCCCTCTTGTCGAAAAGCAGTCCATATGAGGCCTGCTGTGGCGAGTACGAGGCCAACGGTGGCCACCACCAAAAGACCAGTGAACCAAGCAATTTCATTGGTCAGATCAGTGAGCCGCCCCTCATTCGTCGCATGGTCATGGCGATCTTTGGCCTCTTGAGCGAGTTCTTCTTGAGTCTTTTCGGGTTCTATTATTTTGACCACAAGGGGAAGATTATTGGTACCGCGCTCATCGCGTGTGGCCTCTTTTGCGGGGTCTTTGGTTTGGGGTTGTATTGGTTGAGTTACTACAGTTGGACTTGGGGTTGGTGGGTCTGACCGAGAATCCGTTCTCAAACTCAGAAAAAGAGTAACAAAAAATACAACCTTTAGCGCTTTCAGCATTCCTTTGGAGAATCCCCGTCTAAATATCCTCGATCCTTATACCATCAAGCTCTAGGGCTACCAGACATGCCAGGAAGAATGTTGCCGTAAAGGTTCCTCTTGCTAGCTTGTTTGCGATACTGGCTTTAGTTTCGGTGAAACCATGCGCCTTCAGCTTTTCGGCCAACTGTTCATAAGTCAGTTCAGCCTTTTTCAATTCGACCTTTAGATGCTTTGCCGCACGTTCGGCCCATTCGGTTTCTGTCTTTGGAAATACCATTGTGAATCCTACTTTCTGAAAATAAGTTATCATATACGATAATTTATTCTTGACAACAAGATCATTTAAACCTACATATTTGATATTAGATTATCGAATGTGGGAACAAATGGCACAACACTTCCTTTTATCGTCCGCTGCAAAGACACTGAGCCTCGCTCAGGTGTTCCGGCTGACTGATTTGGAAGCTGAAACCGTGTTCCGCAAAGTGCGCTGGACCGAAACAAATGGCCAAGCCGTTTGCCCACATTGTGGCGGCTTGGATGCTTATGAAGCCCGCCGCGCCAATGGTTCATTGCGTTTCCGTTGCAAGGCTTGCCAGAAAGATTTTACTGTGACCTCTGGCACCTTGTTTGCCTCGCACAAAATGCCCTTGCGCTCCTACCTCGCTGCGATTGCCATTTTCTGCAATGAAGTGAAGGGCAAATCCATGCTGGCAATGTCGCGTGATCTTGGCATTTCATAAAAAACTGCTTTCGTCCTTGGCCACAAAATGCGTGAAGCCATGTCAGAAGAATTGAAAGGCCGTCATCTTGGTGGTGAAGGCCATGAAGTTGCCGTTGATGGCGGTTATTTTGGTGGTTATGTGAAGCCAGCCAATATCAGAAAAGACCGCAAAGATCGCCGCTTGTGGCAGAACAAATCTGGCAAGCGTGAAGTGGTTGTGATTGTGCGTGAACGTGATGGCAATTCGTTGCCAGCCGTTTTCAAGTCAGAAGTGCAAGCTTTGAATTTCATCCGGTCGCGTGTTGCCAAGGGAACTGTGATCAATGCCGACGAGTCAAACGCTTGGAATGATCTGCATACAAAATATGAAATGAAACGTATCAACCATGAAGAAACTTACAGCTTGAACGGCGCTTGCACGAACATGGCAGAATCGTTCTTTAGCCGCTTGCGCCGTGCAGAAGTTGGCATTCATCATCACATCGCAGGGCCATATCTTTTGCGTTACTCGCAAGAAATGGCATGGCGTGAAGATCACCGCCGCACACCAAATGGCGAACAAGTGAACCTCGTTGCCCATCTCGCAATGGCGCGCAAGCCTTCGGTGGATTTCTCAGGATATTGGCAGCGCCATAAAGCAGCTTGATTGTCGTCTCGAAGTTTTCCACAGGCCCAAAAAAAAACAGGGCTGATTTTTTGCCCTGTTCGCTATTGTTAAAGTGATTTTTGGCGAATCACATGCGTTTCCGCAATGCCACTTCGCGGCTTCCGATGTGTGTTTTACCTGTTAAAACCTCGTTCACTCGGCCCGGATTAACATCAAAACTGGCCGCGATACGATTTTGAAATTCACGTCCCCAATGTCGCAGCCAAATGGTGACTGCATCATTGAAAGAGAGAGAATAACTAGGTTTTCTGGGGCTTATTTTCATTTCAATAGTCCTTTTGTTAGACCTTGAAATGCTTGACAGAGTGAATTTTGTGCGTAATGCTGCACTTGTAAACTAGTCAATCAGCAAACACTTCAAGGTCATTGCTGTTTGATACGGAGCCGGGGCGGTAACCCCGGCTTTTCCGTACCGTTAATAAGGAAACGTCTAACCTAACCCATTGTCAAGACTCGTTTTTAAGCTTTGTTCTTTTAAAGTTCTGCATTGGACAATCCCCATTTAAGCGCCGCTCTATTCCCTGATTTTACCAATCGTCCCCGCCTTGCAAGATAATCCAAATTCGACCGCACTGTGGCGCGTAGCACGGCCTCGCTGGCCTTTGTCTGGCCTATAGCCACAGTTACAGCGGCAACCACTTGCGCCGTGTCTAGTGGCGTTCCCTCTGCCCTTCGCAGCGCGTCTATGATCAAGCGGCCCAACTCTCCCAACTTGAACAGCTTTGAGCGCCGTTGTGGATTGATCGCCTTGATGCTGCCCACTTTATAAGTTGGATCAAATAGTGTGATGGTCGCGTCAAGGCTGGCAAGTTCCTTTTGGTGTTTGGTGATCTGCTTTTTGAGCGAAATCACGCGGCCCGCAATGTGAGCGCGTTTTTCTTTCAGTGCTGGAATTGCAAATGTGTTCATTCCACCGATTTAGGTGTATGAAGCTAAGGATCAATAGAAACCTTGTGGCGTTTGCGCCATAATACCGCGTGTTAACCAATTCTCATTTGGATTATAAAAAGCCAGTTCAGCTTGCAAACAAGCCAAATGCTTAGGCGAAGCTGCAAATTGTTCCGCCGCTTTTCG
>JANMWK010000185.1:0-2167 GCA_031393975.1 Hyphomicrobiales bacterium | reverse complement strand
CGATCCATCGGGTCGTTTGCTTTTAGGAGTCGTTCCTGATGGGTTAATCTTCGTCGAGTTTGCGACCGGACGAAAAATTTTCACATTCCCCTTGAAAGACGTTGTCGTAGGAGCATTCGACCACAGAGGAAACTTTTATCTCAATGGGCAAACAGGTAGTTTTCGATGGCCCTATGAACTCTCAGACTCCAAGCCACTGCGCATCGCCCTTGGAGTGCCGGAACGAGTCCAGATTCCGTATGGTAGCGGTCGTTTTGCGTGCTGCGCCGACGGAGAAACAATAGTGGCTGGTGCTTGGGACGGGTTTGGCTCGCAGGAATATGCGGGCTGCTGGATTAAGCCCGCCGGAGAGCCCGCCGCACGCAAGATCTTGGGAGACGCGCGCGGTACGGATTGCTCTGTATCCCCAAACGGAAGATATGTCGTTGGTAACCACGAAGCTGGCGGCACGGTGATCTGGGACTGTGAAGCCGGCATCAAAATGATTCACATGCTTCCATGGTTCCCTCGACCCCAATTTAGCGGTGACGGAAAATGGTTGTTGGCAGGCGGCAAGCGATTGCCAACGGACACGTGGCGGTCCGATGTTTGTTTTAGCGAGGGTATGCCCGTCGACCTATCGTCCGATGGGTCGCTGGTCTTAACCCATCGTCAGGACGGTACGATCTATCTTGTCGATGCCGTATCGGGTAACCAGCTTGCGAGCTTCGAATGGAAGGAGAAAACTTTAAATCCATTTTTCTCACCTAGCGATGAGCATATAGTATTTTCCTCGGAAGGTGCCATCGTCCAGATCGATATTCCGCTCGTCCGAGCCAGCCTTGCGGGACTGGGCTTGGACTGGTTGGCTGGGGCTGGGTCTTCGCAGCCTCGGCTCGCAAGCAGCCACAAGCAAAGTGAGCCGAAAGCGCTAGCTTCGGGCGGCGACACGTGGGGCGTTGGAACACGGGATCAGAACTCTACGGAAGTGATGCACCAGAGCGTGAAACGTTTGTTCGGAGAGGGCCAGGGCATGGAAGATTCACTCCCAGCCATCCTTGCGCCAGAACTTCGAACGATAGCAACGATAGACCAATTGGCCGAGTTAGTTGATCAAAGAGCCCTTGCCAAGGCCGATCAAGAGCCGACCAATCCCAGCGCCGCGTTTTCGGCAGCCATGGCGTTAATCGAGCAGCGTGATTTCGATTTGGCTCTTGGCCACTTGAATCGCACGTGCCAATTGTTGCCCGAGGCGATAACTCCACGGCTGTGGCGAGCCTATCTGCTGGCAGCCATGCGGGACTACCCGCGCGCGATCGAGGACGCTAACTGGGTGATAGACCGGAAGGGTTTGGGAGCGTTTGTTGCGGAGGGAGCTCTTCCTCCATCAAGTGAGTTTTCCTCCGCGAGAGAGACTCCCAACTCGCTCGATATCACTTCGAAAAAGACTCCACAGACCGTGGAGCGTCCGATCGATGTGGACTTTCGACTGCTGCGGGCAGAATGGTGTTATCGCGCCAAGCAATTTGACGCATCGATCGCTGATTGTTCTCACGTAATCCGGGGTGGTGGGAAATGGACGAGTTACGCCTACGGCCTGCGATCGGCCTGTTATGAAGCGATTGGCAATTCGGAACTAGCTAAGTCCGATCAGGCCAAGTTCTGGGAGCTGACCCACGTCGATGCTGGTACCTTAAACATGGCCGCCGGACCGATGAGCGGCCGCGATATCTCGCTCCGTCATCCCATCATCGCCTTGCGAGTCGTCCGCAAGCTCCAGTCTCTCGACTTGGAACTCGATGAAACCATCGAACACACAATCGGCCGCGTGTTTTATCAGAACGATCTATATGAAGAAGCCGCAAGGTGGATCGAGGATTGTCTGTCGCGCGGCGAAGGCCACTACGACGCCTTCGATCTGAATATTTTGGCAATGGCCTACCGCCAGCTTGGAAAGTATGACGATGCCGAGAAAGCTCGCACCCGCGCGGTGGCTTGGAAGCCGGCTAAACCGCTCGATTTCCGCGATCGATGCGATCTGCTCGCATTGCAGAATGAATGCGCTAGAGCATTCCAATGATTTTGCATTTCGAGGCTGCAGAAGTGAAAGCACTGTCGTTGTCATATTGCGGCAGGCTGCTGGTTTGGCAAGCCAGAACAGGCGCTTCGCACCAAACTACAAGGGGCG
>JANMWK010000163.1:0-3442 GCA_031393975.1 Hyphomicrobiales bacterium | reverse complement strand
GGCCTTTTCTCTACCTTAAAAACTGTTGGACCGGATCAAACGAATGTGAGCACTACCATGTTCCAGTCCGGAAACACCGTAGCGCCAAAACCAGAGGCTTATCAAACCGGCCAGGTTAGATGAGCGTGACCTTGAATTTCTTTCTCTTTTACCACCGTGTCAGCGTTTTGAAGTTCGTAACTCCAACGGCCTGCCTTTCGGAAGTAGGCGGGTCATAGCTAGCTCCCCCCACCGCGTCAACCCCGAAATTACGATTATTTGCGGGGAGTTCAGCAAAATGCGCCTTGTTTGGCTAAAAACGACATATTGCGATGCAAATAACGATGTGCACCGCAGTATGGGCCTCATGAATCCTTATCCGCAATACGCTTTTGCATATCAAGTTAGGGAGAATCGGTGATGTTCAAGATTGCCGTATTTGGAACACACCATCGCCGCATCTGCCCTTCAGTCTGCGAGTCGGACGGCGACGTATCTCCATCGAACCCAAACAAAGAGGGGAAACTATGATGATGAATATGCCGCAACGACATTGGTGGCACGAATTAAACACGTGGCAGCCTGAAGTGGCACTTGCATTTTATGGCCGCACATTAGGATGGGAGTTTGTACCCTCTCCCCTGCCCGATGGGGCAGCCTATTGGATTGCCAGCAAAGACGGCAAACCTGTAGGCGGCATATTTGAGCTTACAGCCCCAGACTATGATGGCATCCCTTCGCATTGGATGACTTATCTTTCTGTCAATGACATGCAGGAGGCTGAGAGGAACACCTCAAATGCAGGTGGTGAGGTGATGCGTTCGCCGGTGCGGGTTCCGGGTGTGGGCAAACTTGCCGTCGTCACTGACGCAACCGGAGCTCTGATCGGGTTGATTGAACCGGACTGGGCAAACCAAGCACCCGTTCATTAAAACAAACAGAAGTCTCATCTGGTGAGCCAGAAGAGACTTTATTTTCCTGTATAGTGTATTTAATCCTTGACAGCGTGCGCTGAGCTGCGCTACAAAGCAGATACTCCAGAATTGCATCTCAGCTGTTTCTGGACCTAACCTTCATACACGATTTGGATTAAACGCGTTTTATGCTCACGCTCGCTTTTGCATGTCTGGTTATATTTCTTGCCGCGATTGTTCGTGGCTTTTCTGGCTTTGGTTTTTCGCTGCTTGCTATCACGGCCCTATCGCTCATTTATCCGCCCGCTGAAATTGTGCCCTCGATCTTCATGCTGGAATTGGCGGCCAGCGCCAACTTGCTGCCTTCCATTTGGAAGGATATTCATTGGAGATCATTAGGGCCGCTTACGCTGGGCTGCCTGATTGCAACACCCATCGGCGTGTGGGCGCTGGCCAACATTGCCCCTGCCCCCATGGAGGTGGCGATGAGCCTGTTCGTGCTCACTGCAACTTATCTGATGTGGAAAGGCTTCGCGCTCAAATCCATGCCCGGCACAGTGGCCTCTACCGCGGTTGGTGCTGCATCAGGCCTCGCCAACGGAGCCTTCGGCATTGGTGGTCCGCCGGTGGTGTTATTCTATTTTGCATCGCCTGCCGGAAACATTGCAGGCCGGGCCTCTATGATTGTATTTTTTATCGCAACAGATGTGATTGGGCTGGCCAATCAATCCGTACACGGATTAATTACACGAGACACCATCATCCACGCCGCAGCGTTTCTGCCGGCGTTGCTAGCTGGCGTCTGGCTGGGGGCACGCGGCTTTAAAAATGCGGATCCGGGGGTGTTCCGGAAATATGTGTTGCTGATCTTGGCGGGGCTGGCTGTGGTGACATTGGTGAAGGCTGTGGTTGCTATTTGGCAGTGAAAGTAACTGCGTGTCGAGTCACCGTTGCCTCAAGAATTACTCCAAACACTCAAAATAGAAATGTTCGAGTCTCGCAACACAAATTTGCCTAAGTTAATGTGCCAAGTCGCATCCAGTGAATTCGCTTTGAATTTATTGATCGCATGCAAAAAATCAAACAGTTAGGAACAACATTCATGCCTGAAACGGGTAAAACGCTGCTCGGTAGCAGAACGCATTCTCGATTACAATATTCACTTCTCTTGATTTCTTTGCTTACGGCATTGCCGATAAGTGCTTCGGCCAAACCTCCACAGGACTTTCTTTACACAGATAGCGACTCGTTGGGCAAAATTGATACTCTGATCAAGCGTGCCGACATTCATGGCGTGCAAATTGTTTATAGTTGGAAATCACTTGAGAAGACCAAGGGCGTTTATGATTTCGCGCAAATCGAGCATGATTTGAATTATCTCACGGCACTCAATAAAAAACTCTTCATTCAAATTCAAGATCGATTTTTTGAAGTTTCGTCCCGCAATGTTCCTCAATATTTGATGACCGATCCCATCTACAAGGGTGGTATTGTGGCTCAATTTGATAATCCAGGTGAAAATAAACCGGTTGGTTATGGTTGGGTTGCTGAACAATGGAACCCTGCCGTGCAAGAACGCTATCAAGCTCTTTTAAAAGCACTGGCGGAGAAATTTGATGGTCGCGTATTTGGTGTCAATCTTCCTGAGACTGCAATTGATCCTGACATAAAGCACGACAAGACCGGATTTAGTTGCGACAGTTATTTTGCCGCCGAAATGGCGAATCTTGGTTATGCCCACAAGGTTTTCAAAACATCACATGTCGTTCAATACATCAATTTTTGGCCGTGCGAATGGGAGAATGACCACAAATATATGTCGCGCATGTTCGCTTTTGCAGCCGAGAACCAAATTGGCCTTGGCGGGCCTGATATTGTTCCCAATAAAAAAGGCCACATGAAGAATGCTTATCCATTTTTCAACAGCTACAAGGGCCAACTCAATCTGGTTGGGATGGCGGTGCAAGAACCAACACTCACTTACACCAATCCTAAAACCAAAAAACATTTCACCCGTGCGGAGTTTTCGGACTATGCGGAAAACTATCTTGGTGTTGACATCATTTTCTGGAGCACAATATCGCCTTGGCTAAAGGCTCGCTAACAGCGGGGAAATAAATCTGTTATCTTCTCAACTTGTTGTAACTTGTATCAAAAAAAGAGGCCCAGATCGCTCTGGGCCTTTTCGTCTAGCTTATTGCTCTCACTCTGCCGCCGCCTGCGGCAGGGTGCTTCTGGCTTGTTCTTCGATGATCAACTTGTCGCGCTTGTCGGCAATCTGGCGGAACCTGGCCAACATGCCGCCGGTGCCGGCTGGGATGAGGCGGCCCACAATCACGTTTTCTTTGAGACCGTCGAGTGTGTCGATCTTGCCTTGGGTGGCAGCATCGGTGAGCACGCGGGTGGTTTCCTGGAAGGACGCAGCCGAGATGAAGCTGCGGGTTTGCAATGAAGCCTTGGTGATGCCGAGCAACACGGGTTGACCCGATGCCGGGCGCAAACCTTCGGCGATGAGCTTGGCGTTTTCACGGTCAAGCTCTTCACGGTCC
>JANMWK010000120.1:0-8931 GCA_031393975.1 Hyphomicrobiales bacterium | reverse complement strand
ATCAATGCCATGGGCAATCATCACGATGGAAAGCGAAATAGCCAATAGATAAACTGGGAAAGCCCACAGAATATCGAGAATACGCGAGAGGATCATATCGGTCACGCCGCCAAAGAACCCTGCGGCAAGACCTAACACAGTGGCAAACAACAAGGTGAGAATAGTCGCGCCACTTGCGATGATGATTGATGTCCACCCGCCATAGAGCAAACGCGCCATCACATCCCGGCCTTGATTATCGGCACCTAAAAAATAATTGCCGAGTTGCCAAGTGGGGCCAATCGGGTTGTAACCCAAGCCTAAGCCTTCGGTCGATTGTTCCATCACGGCTGTCTGCTTGCCATCCAACATGATAGTCGCATCAAGTGTGGAGGTGAAAGGATTGACGCCCGCCCATTTGGCGTAAAGTGGAGCAGACAAGCACGACACTAAAATCAAACAGAAAAAAATCAAAGCGGCCATCGCCACTTTGTCGTGCCGCAAGCGGCGAAAAGCCGTGGCCCATGGGCCACGACTTATGTCGCTGCGTGTTTCGACGAGTGCAGTCACGTTGAAATCAGATTATTGAACCCAAGACTGCGTTACCATCCAATAGAACTGATAATTGAACTGAAAATTGCCAAGGCGCTTGGAGGTGAAATCCAAATGTTTTGGCGTGAACATGGCGGCGGCAGCGGAATCATCGGTCACTGTTTTATCCACTTCGGCCCAAATCTTATTGGCGGCTTCTTGATCCGTCACGCCTAAGGCCAAAGCCTTTTGCATTTTCTCATCTAGATCCTTGTTGGTATAGCCAGAAATGTTGATCGAACTATCTGAACCCGGCGTATAGCTGCCACTGCCGAACAGAATGTTCAAGAAGTCAGACGCTGCAGGATAATCTTGATACCATTGCGTGACTGAGATCTGCACATTGTTCTTGGTGTTTTGAATATAGGTGAACTGAATGTCGGGTGAGATGGGCTTTACTTCCGCCACATATCCAAGCTCAGTCAACACGCTTTGCAGATAAACGCCAATCGATTTTGCAACCGATTTATCTTCAACAATAATCGTGACCTTCTGGCCTTTGGTGCCAGATTCTTCCACCAACTTCTTGGCTTTTTCAATGTCAGGCGCTGACCATTTGGCACCTGGGTCTTTGGTATAGGGGCAATAGTCAACATGACCGGGGAAACCTGGTGGCAGAACTTGGCACACGGGGGAGGCCAGCACCGGGCCGCCGAAAAGATTGACCAAAGCTTTGCGATCAATGGCAAAGTTTACGGCTTGCCGCGCTTTGATATTATCAAAAGGTCCAAGCTTATTGTTCATCGGCAAATACCACCACGCGGTGAGCGGCGTCACATGCACTTGTTCTTTATTTTTTGTGCCCATTTCGGCCAAGCGATCAGCGGGTGGTTCATCAAACATCCAATCTGCTTCACCGTTTTGCACGGCAGTCACTTGGGCTTCTTCGGTGGGGCCAAAATCATATTGCACAACATCTGGATAACCATCGGGTTGGGCTGTTTCGCTCCACACCTTGAAGTTTGGATTGCGAGACAGTGTCATGCCTTTATTAGGATCGTAGGCCGAAATCATATAGGCACCTGTGCCGGGCAATGGCACTGAGCCCACATCTGCCGTAGGTGAATCTGCTGGCAAAATCGCAGCATGAGGCAAGGCCAATTTGTCGAAAAATTCTGCGTCTGGGCGTGTGAGGTTGATGGTCACTGTGCTTGCGAATTCATCGCCCACAACGCCGCCTTCAAGTGTACAAGTTTTAGGATCTTTGATGCACTTGTCTGCGCCAACAATCACGGAATAGAAACCACCTGCAGTCGGGCTCGATACTTTGAAAATGCGTTGCAGCGAAGCGACAACATCTTTCACGCCCAGGTCTTTGCCATTGGAGAATTTAATACCTTTGCGAATTTTGAACACATAGGTTTTGCCATCATTGGTGGGCTTTGGAAATTCTTCGGCTATGTCAGGAACTTTCGTGAAGCCTTCTGGACCGCCAGACTTTTGGAACGCAATCAAGCCATCATAAAGCGATTGATAGATCTGCCAATATTGCAGTGTGTAATTGATATGCGGATCAATGGTGCCTGCTGCGGCATGGGCCAAAATCCGCATCGTGCCGCCGCGATGTTCGGGTTTGTATTCAGCAGAAGCGGGGCTCATAGATCCCACTGCTAATAAAGTTGAGGCAATGCCTGCCATCAGGAATTTTTTCATCTTCATCTCCCTCGATTAGTCATTGGTGTTCAAGAATTTTCCCACATTTTTCATGCATAGCGCTTGTTCTTCGACATGCGGCATATGGCTTGAATTGCTATAAATCTCAGCGACAGCACCTTTGATTCTATCTTTGAAAGGCGCCACGCAAACGGGTGTTGCTTCATCATAGTAACCCGACAACACATAAGTGGGCACGTTGATAAGGTGCAGTCGATCAATCACGCTCCACGTTTTGAGCGATCCCACCACGAAAAATTCATTGGGGCCGTTCATCACATGATAGACTGTTGGGTTGCGCGCCACTTGATCAAAAGTCGCCGTCACCTCTGGAGGGAATGGCACCACGCGACACACGTGGCGCTCATAAACCCACATGGTTGCGTCTTGGTATTCTTTGCTGTCGGTCGTTCCCGCTGCTTCATTTTTATTCAAAGCGTCTTGAATGGGCTGCGGCATCAATGAACGCATACGGGCAGCCTCGCTCATCCACAATTCCATGGAAGCTGGCGAATTGGCGATGGTGAGAGATTTCAAACCTTCAGGCCGCGTTGTGCCAAATTCAGCGCCCAACATGCCGCCCCAACTTTGGCCGAGGATGTGAAAACCTTTGCGCTGACCTAAGTGATCGATCAGATTATTAAGTTCATCAATGAAAAGCTGCACGGTCCAAAAGTCGGCACCTTTGTCAGGAAGTAACGTAGAGTTACCGCAGCCTAGCTGATCGTAGTGAATAACCGCGCGACTATCTTCAGCCAACAACTTGTAAGCATCAATATAATTATGCGCGGCACCAGGTCCGCCATGCAGCAGAAAAATCGGCGGTTTTTTGGAATTGAGATCGCCCGTAATGCGATACCATGTTTCATATGGGCCGAACTTTGCGCGGCCTTCAGTTTGTCTTAACGCGGGCATTTATTGCCTCATCATTTCCCCAAAATGAAAGCCTATGTCGGAAAATTGTTTCTGGCAATCATGATTCTGAGATTGACAGTTTTGTCGCAGCGCGCAAGTTTAACCCACATGAAATGCACGCACACCATTCACAATCACACCTGCCATCACGGCTGGAATAATGCCAACACGCCCGCCCTTCGCATTAAGCCCGGCGAGACAATTGAGTTTCACACGCAAGACGCAAGTGGCGGACAACTCAATGCAAAATCTACTTTGGCCGATTTGGCAAAGCTTGATTTCGGCAAGGTGAATCCGGTCACCGGCCCAGTTTATATTGATGGCGCTGAACCCGGTGATGCTGTCAAGGTGACGTTGTTGGAATTCGGTCCATCAGGCTGGGGCTGGACTGCTAATATTCCCGGTTTTGGTCTGCTCGCCGACCAGTTCAAAGATCCGGCCTTACATATCTGGAAGTATGACGCCAAATTAATGATGCCAGCTGTTTACAGTTCGGCAGCACGCATTCCCTTGAAACCATTTTGCGGAACCATTGGTTTGGCACCTGCAGAAATGGGCCAACATTCCGTCGTTCCGCCGCGCCGCATGGGCGGCAATTTAGACATTCGCGATATTGCGGCGGGCACAGAACTTTATTTGCCCGTTGAAGTGGCGGGCGGTCTTTTCAGCTTGGGCGATACCCATGCAGCACAAGGCGATGGCGAAGTTTGCGGCACAGCCATTGAAAGCCCCTGCACAGTGGCAGCCAAGTTGGAATTGGTGAAGGGTGCCAATCTCGCCTTTCCACGCTTCACAACTCCAGGGCCAGTGACACGCCATCTCGATGCCAAAGGTTATGAAGTGACAACTGGCATCGGCCCAGATTTGATGCAAAATGCCCGTGACGCTGTGAGCGGCATAGTCGATCTTTTAAGCAAGCGCTATAAACTGAATGCAGTGGAAACTTATATGCTCTGCTCAGTTTGTGGCGATCTGCGCATCAGCGAAATTGTTGATATGCCAAATTGGGTTGTATCCTTCTATTTCCCGCGTGTCGTATTTGAATGAATTAGAAATTGAGGAGACGAAGCAATGAAAAATAAAATCACAACACGATTGGCCAGCACCGCATTGGGCTTGGTCCTAATGGCGGGCACTGCGCTGGCGGCTGATTTGAACGCGTTGATCTGGTGCGATCATTCAGATCCAAACCTGCTGAAGCCTTTTGAAGACGCCAATGGCATCAAAGTAAATGTGAAAGAATTTGAAGGCACGGGTGCAGGCCTTGCAATCGTCGACCAATCCAAGCCCGGCGATTGGGATGTGATGGTGATTGATTCAATCGATGTTCCGAAAGGCGTTGCCAAGGGTCTGTTTGATGCGCTGCCCGAAGATAAACTACCAATGGCTGACTTGTTCCCCGAAGTGAAACTTGATGGCAAAACCATGGCAGACGGCAAGCGCTATGGCATCACTGAAAAGTTTGGTTACAACACCATTGGCTATAACAAATCCAAAGTCGATGTGAAGGACATGCAGTCTTTGGCTGTGTTGACCGATCCCAAATACAAGGGCCGCGTTGCGATTTATGATTATTATTTGCCCGTTATTGGCATGGCCGCCATGTCCATTGGCAAGAAAACGTCCGAGCTCACCGAATCGGATCTTCCCGCAATCAAAGATGTGTTGTTCAAACTCAAAGCCAACGCCAAGGCCGTCACTGATGTGGCCGCAAGCCAGACGGCAATTGCCACAGGTGAGGCCGACATTCTCGTGGGCGGCGGCGAATGGGTG
This sequence comes from Hyphomicrobiales bacterium, assembly GCA_031393975.1. Taxonomy (GTDB): domain Bacteria; phylum Pseudomonadota; class Alphaproteobacteria; order Rhizobiales; family Aestuariivirgaceae; genus Aestuariivirga. The sequence goes on along the minus strand of JANMWK010000120.1, from coordinate 4,020 downwards.
ACGGCTGGCATTGCCAAAGACAAGCCAGATTTGGATTTCTCCATCCCCAAGGAAGGTGCTGTTCTTTGGTCGCAATCCTTGGCGATGTTCAAAGATTCGAAGAACAAAGATATGGCGCTGAAGTTCATCCAATATATCATGAGCCCAGATGGCCAAGCGCGCTTGGCAACATCAGCCTGCTATTGGGGCATGCCTGCCAATTCTAAAGCGGCCCTCAACGAAGACCAAAAGAAAATCCTGCGCTTTGCTGAACAGCCAGACTTTTTGAAGCGGGCACAAGCCTATCCAGCGCCCGATGACGCGTTGGATAAGAAGATGCAAGATTTGTGGACTGCCGTTCTGCAAGCCAAGTAACCGAGCAACGTGAGCAACGGCGCAAACACACGGGCGGGATGGCTTGCCGTCTCGCCTGCAATTTTATGGACAGTGTTGTTCTTCATCGTGCCGTTCATCGGTATGGTGTTGACCAGCCTGTGGCCCAAGGGCGCTGACAGCTGGAGCCTCGCGGACTACAGCCAGTTTTTTGAAAATGATGCGTATTGGCGAGCCATGACCAACTCTCTGGAAGTGACAGGAATGGTCACTTTCTTTTCAGTCGTGCTGGCTTATCCCTTCGCGTGGATTTTGGCTTTCGTCCTGCCTGAGCGCTGGCAAAGGCTAGCTTTAATGTTTGCAGTTTTGCCGTTCTGGACGTCTTATGTGGTGCGCTCTTATGCGTGGCTTTTGGTTCTGTCAGAAAATGGCGTGATCAATTCCGCCTTGGTGAATCTTGGAATTTTCAACCAACCCATCCAACTGGCCAACACACGCTTTGCAACGGTGATAGGCTTTGTGCATTTCTTTGTGATGCTGCTCACCCTCACCATCTATGCCAATCTCAAACAACTCTCGCCGAACTATCGCAAAGCTGCAACTGACCTCGGCGCAAGCGCATTTCAAACTTTCATCCATGTCATTCTTCCGCTCACCCTGCCCGGCATAATGGTTGGCGCATTTCTGACTTTTGTATTGGCGATTGGCGACTATATCACGCCACAAATTTTGGGTGGCAACAATGAACTGCTGATGCCGCAGTTGATCATGATGCAAATTGGCAGACGTGGTGATTTTGCTTCGGCCTCCGCACTTTCAATTATTTTGATGGTGGTCGTAAGCATCGCCTATCTCGCTTGCGCCCGTTGGCTGAAGATTGAGCGGGCCTGATGATGCGCATTGTTTCAACATTTTATGCGGCGTTAATTTACGGCTTTGTATTTTTGCCTGTGGCCGTGTTGATCTTGTTTTCATTTCAAGGATCGCTGTTTCCCATACCGCCTTTCAATGGCCCATCCTTGCGCTGGTATGGCGCGGTGTTGACGGATGCGCGGCTGACCTCTGGTCTCGGCAATTCCATTTTGGTTGCTTCACTTTCAAGCTTCACCGCAACGCTGCTGGGCTTTCTGGCAGCATGGGGTTTTGCCCGCTTCACCTTGCCAGCTTCAGGCGCATTGCGCGCGTTGATCACACTTCCTTTGATGGTAAGTTATCTGATCATCGGCATGGGGTTGTTGATCGTGTTTACGTCTCTGGGCGTTTCTAAATCACTCTTCGCGGCGGGCATAGGCCATGTGGTGATCAACATGCCTTTGTGTTTTGCGATTATTTATAGCCAGATGGGCGATCACCAAGCCAATATCGAACGCGCCGCACGTGATTTGGGTGCGAGCGAATTTAAAGTTTTGGGATTGATCACAGCGCCCATGTTGTGGCCTGCTTTGTTCGCTGGCTTCTTTTTGTCTATGACATTTTCTTGGGATGAATTTGTCATTGCATTTTTGCTCACGCGTTTTCAAACCACTTTGCCCATTGAGATTTGGAACTTGCTTCACGCCGGGCTGAACCCCAAAACCAATGCTGTGGGCTCGCTGGTGTTTGGCATTTCCATTTTCTTCGCCATTGTGTTTGAAATCTTTGCCTTAAGAAAGAAACCATCGTGACGGCACTTTTGTCTATTGAACATATCACTCACAATTTCGGCAAGGCGCGCGTGCTAGGTGATGTGTCTCTGCAAATTGCCAGTGGCAGTTACACAATTTTATTGGGCCCATCGGGCAGCGGCAAAACAACACTGCTTTCGATATTGGGTGGATTTCTGCAACCGGATCAAGGCCGGGTTTTAATCAATGGCATTGATTGCACATCAATGCCGCCCGCCAAGCGGCCCACGGCAACTGTGTTTCAAGACTATGCACTGTTTCCCCATCTTTCGATTGGTAATAACGTGGGCTTTGGTTTGCGCATGAAGGGTGTTGCAAAATCAGAGCGTGATGGCAAAGCCCGCGCCATGCTTTCGCTTGTGGGTCTTGGTGAAGCATTCGACAAAAAGCCCCATCAACTTTCAGGCGGCCAACGCCAGCGCGTGGCACTGGCGCGTGCACTCGTGGTTGAACCTGCGGTTCTGTTGCTTGATGAACCGCTGGGTGCTTTGGATTTGAAATTACGCCGCCAGATGCAGGATGAGTTGAAAGCCATCCAACAACGCGTCGGCACAGCCTTTGTGCATGTGACGCATGATCAGGAAGAGGCGATGGCCTTGGGTGATCATGTGGTGGTGATGAACCAAGGCCGCATTGAAGATGAAGGTGCGCCCGAACGAGTCTATGCCAAACCGGCCACGCGCTTTTCCGCCACCTTCATGGGCGAAAGCACGATCATCGCAGCCGAAGCCATCGGCAAAAGTCAAGTTCAAACGGCCTTTGGAAAGTTCAAGATTCCTGGCGCGCCTGACGCAGGCAAAGTTCAATTGGCCATTCGGCCCGAACACATCACGCTTGGTGGAAAGGTTTCAGCCACTGTGAGTGATGTTGTTTATCAAGGCAGTTTTAAACGTATCGTTGCTGTTCCCGCTGTTATGCCGGAACTGCAACTTCTGTGCAAAATCCCAGCAGAAACAGAAATCTCAATTGGCGAAAAAATTTCATTGAATATCGCACCTGATAAACTTGTTCTGTTGAAAGAGGAATGATGCAATCTATCAAGCCTGAGGGTTGGTACCAGACCATTCGCTTTAGCGGTGATGTAACGCTTATTCATGAACCCTGGATCAAGCCCTTCTTTCGCTGCAACATGTGGCATGTGCGTGGGCGTGATCAGGATTTGTTGTTTGACTCAGGCCTTGGTCATTTCAGCCTGCGCCAACATGTGTCTTTGGTTACCGAGAGGTCTTTAACTTGCGTGGCCAGCCACACGCATTTTGATCATATCGGCAGCCACCATGAATTTGAAAACTGCTGCGTGCATCGTGCTGAAGCCGCTATTCTGGCAGACCCCCGCAATGAGTGGACCTGTGCAGATCGCTATGCCACCGATGAGATGTTCGACCGCCCGCCCGAAGGCTGGGACCAAACCAAATACCAAATCAAGCCTGCCAAGGCGACGCGCATTCTCAACCATGGCGATGTGATTGATCTGGGCAACCGGGCGTTCGAAGTGGTGCACACGCCGGGCCATTCCCCGGGCGGTATTGGGTTATTTGAAAAGAAAACCGGTATCTTACTCTCGGGCGATATTATCTATGATGGCCCGTTGATCGATGATGCCTATCATTCAGAAATAAGCGACTATGTGACAACGCTGGAACGCTTGGCGGAGCTCAAAGTATCAGTTGTCCACGGCGGCCACTTCCCCAGTTTCGGTGCTCTTCGCTTTGAGGAGTTGATCGTTGAATATCTCGAATGCAAACGCAAAGCGGGTTGCCACCTTTCTTCACTTGGCTGAGACAAGTGTTCAATTTTGCATGGCTTCGGGGGGCAAAGCGTCTGCAACCAAGACAGCTCGACCGAACTGTCTGTGCGTTCCCATCAGGTCAAAAATTGAATTTGCGTGAATTGACTTCCGTTCCTGGCCCTTCTCAGAAGTGACAATGCTTGCCGACAAATTCAGCTTTCAACTTAATTTTGTTTCAAAAGTGATTTGAGTTTTCGAGCGAACAGTGATTCCTATGGTGTCAGGCCAATGAGAGCGAGTGCTGACAATGATGGG
>JANMWK010000081.1:0-3304 GCA_031393975.1 Hyphomicrobiales bacterium | reverse complement strand
GAGGTGGCTGATGCCAAATCATTCTGCTCTGCAAGAAAAACCGAAAGGCCCCGCCCTGCGGCATCGCGCGCAATGCCACACCCATTTATACCACCGCCGATTATGAAAAGATCATAGGTCATATTCTGATTATGCCTCTTCTTCCTGCTCACGCGACACGTTCACAATTTCAATTTGGACGCCGCTGTGTTTGCACAGTTCGATAATTGGTTCTGGCGGTTTTTTGTCGGTCACAAAGACATCGATTTGTGAGAGGTGCCCGATGCGCACAGGTGCCGAGCGGGAAAATTTCATCGCATCCGAAACCAAAATCACACTTCGTGAATTTTGCATTATCGCTTGCGCGGCACGCACCTCCCGGTTATCAAAGTCGAGCAATGCGCCATCGTCGTCGATTGCAGAAACACCCATCACCGCATGGTCAACTTTGAACTGAGAAATCAGATCAACGGCCTGTTCACCAATAATGCCGCCATCTGGGCGCCTAACTATTCCGCCCACAATCATCACTTCAATGTGGGGATGGTTCATCAGTGTGGTAGCCACGTGAATGTTATTTGTTATCACGAGCAAGCCTTCGTGATGAATGAGGGCGCGAGCCACTTCTTCGGTTGTCGTTCCAATGTTAATAAACAGCGAACAATTATTTGGAATTAGTGTTGCCGCATGTCGCCCTATGGCTTGTTTTTCAATTGCTGCAATTTGTCGTCGTGAGTCGTAAGCCACGTTTCGCACACCTGAACTGAGCATTGCGCCGCCATGAGTGCGAGCGAGCAAACGCGCGTTGCAAAGTTCATTTAGGTCTTTGCGAATAGTTTGCGGCGTCACGTCAAACCGTTCCGCCAGATCTTCAACAACCACGTTGCCTGTTAAGCGCGCTAGGGCGAGAATTTGGTTTTGACGAGCGGAAAGAGCAAGCATGTTGGGTATGATTTTCTGGCTTTAAAATTGATTATTTGGTAGTACTAATAATATATTCGCTAGAAAGCCAGTATTTCATTTATTTTCGCTTTTGGCAATTATATATTGAAATATGTTTGTTGCGGTGCACTATACTTTCGTAATCTTCCCTATTGACTTTCGATTGGTTTCGTTCTAGGTCTGCGCAGGTTCCAAAAAATGGGGACACGAAAATATGAATTGGAGGATTCACAATGAAATTGAAACTTATGGCCACGGCTGCGGCGGCGCTGTTTATGCTCGTCAGTCCGAGCTATGCGGATGAAGCTGCCGCGAAGAAATGGATTGATGCTGAGTTCCAGCCATCTACACTTTCAAAAGCCGACCAGCTGAAAGAAATGGATTGGTTCATCAAAGCCGCCAAGCCGTTTGCTGGCATGGAGATCAATATTGTATCGGAAGATATTCCGACCCATGAATATGAAAGCAAGGTTCTGGCCAAGGCGTTCACTGAAATCACTGGCATCAAATTGAACCACCAATATATGGGCGAAGGCGACGTGGTGCAAGCGATCCAAACCCAGATGCAAACCAATCGCAACATCTATGATGCGTATATCAACGACTCTGACTTTATCGGCACGCACTCTCGTTTGCAGGCGGCAATCAATCTTACGGATTACATGGCTGGCGAAGGCAAAGATGTCACCAACCCTGGCTTGGACCTCAAAGACTTCATGGGTCTTCCTTTCACAACGGGACCAGATGGCAAGCTGTGGCAACTTCCTGATCAACAATTCGCCAACCTCTATTGGTTCCGCAAAGATTGGTTCGATCGGCCCGAGTTGAAGGAAAAGTTCAAAGCAAAATATGGCTATGACCTTGGTGTGCCTGTTAACTGGTCAGCTTACGAAGACATCGCCCAGTTCTTCACTGAAGATGTGAAGGAAATTGATGGCGTAAAAATCTATGGCCACATGGATTACGGCAAGCGCGCTCCAGATCTTGGCTGGCGCATGACGGACGCATGGCTGTCGATGGCTGGCGAAGCTGATCCTGGCCTGCCAAACGGACGCCCGGTTGACGAATGGGGCATTCGCATGGAAAAGGATTCTTGTAATCCCGTAGGTGCTTCAGTGTCCCGCGGTGGTGGTGCAAACAGCCCAGCTGCTGTCTATGCTGTGACGAAGTGGGATGAATGGCTGCGCAAATATGCTCCTCCAGGTGCAGCAGATTTGGACTTCTACCAATCGCTTCCATCGCTTGCTACGGGCAACGTGGCCCAGCAAATCTTCTGGTACTCGGCCTTTACGGCATCACTCGTGACGCCGAAGAGCACCGGAAACAACACCGTAGATGACAAGGGCATGCCGCTGTGGCGGATGGCACCTTCACCGCATGGTCCATACTGGAAAGAAGGTTCACAGCGTGGCTATCAGGACGTTGGTTCAGCCACTCTGATGCGTGCTGTTGATCCACAACGCACCAAAGCAGCATGGCTCTATCTACAATTCATCACGTCCAAAACGGTGGATGTGAAGAAGAGCCATGTCGGGCTAACATTCGTTCGTGACTCCACCGTTCGCGACAAGTCGTTTGATGAGCGCGCACCAAAGCTTGGTGGCCTAATCGAATTCTACCGCTCGCCTGACCGCGTCTCGTGGACGCCAACCGGCATTAACGTTCCTGACTATCCGAAACTGGCTCAGCTGTTCTGGGAAAATATCGGTGATGTGAACTCTGGTGCATTCACCGCCCAACAAGCCATGGACCGTTTGGCCGACCAAATGGACGGACTGATGGCCCGCATGGAAGCGGCAGACAAAGCCAATCATACCTATCATGATTGTGGCCCACGTTTGAACAAGCCAAAAGATCCATCGGCTTGGTTGAGCAAGGACCATGCACCTTGGGCCAAACTCGACAATGAAAAGCCGAAAGGTGAAACCATCGCCTATGACGAATTGATCAAGCGCTGGACACAACACCAATAAGCTTGGTGAAAAGTCTCCTCCCATGTAGCAGCCGGGGTGTGCATCTTGCGCACCCCGGTTATGTCGGAGAAGATCAACCTGAAACAGATTTTTTCAATCCATCGCTAAACTGTGAGATTGCGCCGAATGTCGCTCGAACTTAAAAATATTTCTCTCCGTGTGGGTGCAGAAAACTATATTCAAGATACATCACTAGTATTGGAACCGCGCAGTTTTAATGTTCTCTTGGGAACAACACTTTCTGGCAAGACCACACTGATGCAACTGATGGCCGGCATTCAAAAGCCCACATCCGGCAAAATATTATTTCGCGGAAACGATGTAACAGGCGATGCCGTGCAAAAACGCAATGTGTCGATGGTTTATCAACAATTCATCAACTATCCGAACTTCAGTGTTTACGAAAACAT
>JANMWK010000077.1:0-5627 GCA_031393975.1 Hyphomicrobiales bacterium | reverse complement strand
GTTGGCGAAAGAAATTGGCCAGTTGGCTGAGCAACTTGCGATTCAAAGGCCAAAGCATTGAGCTGGATGTGAGCCTCTTGACGGGGCAATCATGGTGCAAGATCAGCGATTAGGTGAACAAAAAAATTGGGAATATCTTTTCATGAAAAAGCTGTTGGTTGTTTTCTCTCACGGCAAAGAGTCCGGGCCCCTGGGTTCCAAGATTCGCGCTCTTATGAAGGTGGCTGAACGTCACGACGCTCAAGTGATGTCGGTGAACTATCGCGAACATCCTCCAGGTGCGGTCCATGATCAGGACGCACCGGGTGAAGCGGACCGACGGGTGGCTCAACTGCTGGCAACCCCGCTGCCAGTACATAGTCAACTGGTTCTGGTGGGCTCCAGCATGGGCGGCTATGTGTCAACCGTAGCCAGCCAGCAGCTGGTGGTGGAGGGTTTGTTTTTAATGGCCCCGGCCTTTTATTTGCCAGGGTATGCCTACCAGGATCCCGTGCCAAACGCCAAGACCACGCTGCTGGTGCACGGTTGGCGCGACGACATCGTGCCCGCATTGAACAGTGTCCAGTTTGCACAGCAACATTGCTGTGACTTGCATCTGCTGGACGGCGACCACCGACTCAATGCTGCCTTGCCCAAGATCGAGCCGTTGTTTGAGAGGTTCCTCCAAAACATCATGACTACCAACGGCGCACAACTCTGATGACAACACGCACCGCCGTGGGGAGTGGAAGCCCTGAACCGCCGCATTGCCACCAGCCTGGGCTTGGCCCCGGAAGGCTGGTACGCCGGCCGCCCCGTGATGGTGACCCGCAACGACTACAACCTCAAGCTGATGAATGGCGACGTGGGGCCGTGCTTGGCCCCAAGGCAATGGTTTGCGCGTGGCCTTTCCCGACGGGCAGCGCGGCATTCACTGGGTGTTGTCGTCACGGCAGGATGCGGAGGAGAGTGTGTTTGCGATGACGGTGCATAAATCGCACGGGTCGGAGTTTGACCGTGTGCGCCTAGTGCTGCCAGACCGGGCTGTGACAGTTTTGACGCGGGAGTTGCTTTACACTGGGATTACGCGGGCTAAGGCTCGGCTGACTTTGGTAGTGCCTCAGGCGGACGTGCTGTCGCGGGCGGTGAGAATGAAGGTGTTGCGCAGCGGGGGGCTTGCATGAAAGAAGATCAGCGTTTAGGAACCTCAGACGTTATCTGTGGGCGGTACGCGTCGGATACGGCGCCGGTGTAAACGCCGGTGAAAATGCCAGATCACATTCTGGCAATGTTGACGTAATATTCCATGAAAATTTACAAGCGAGACGCATGAAATTACACGAATACCTTTCGCAGCACAGTGAGCCATGCCCAAGCTGGCTGGTGAACTTCAACGAAAAAGACGGTTTCGACCACCAAGCATTTTTCAGCTCTCGCGTGGTGTATTACCCTGGATACGGCAGCGACGGCCAAGTTGTGAAACTGTTCGGGTCATCCCACAGTGCACACTGCTTCGTTTACGCCGATAGTCTCAAGCATAAAGAACAGGTGCTTGCGGATTTGGACAACCCGGAAAAGAACTACCACGGCAGTTTTCGCGGCTACCACCGCCTTGCGCGAGTCGACCTCACACCCGATCAAATCGCGCCCGTTGGCTGGACGCAGCACGCAAAGCCCCGCGCGTCTGACTTTGCAAAGCCGCAGATCCAGCCCTTCGGTTTTCTGGAAGTGCTGGAACGTAACGCTGAGCTGACGGATGAATACGGGGCCCAAAGGCTCGCCATATTGTTTCTGGGAGCCGATGGCCACGCCACCTATGACGCGCTCTTTTGCCAGCGCAATAACCGACCAGCGCCATATGCAGTCCTGTTGCAAGACCATGGCATTGGCGGGAACTACTCTGATTTTGGTGCTAATGGCGTAATGGAACAAATCGCACAAGCCACCCGAGTTTTGCCTAAATGGCTCATCGTTGGCCCACACACGCAGGCGTGGCGGAGTTACGCGCAGGTGGACGGTGTTGAGCCAGACTTGGGTGGGATGCATGGAAATAAACGAAGTTTATACAGACCCCTCTAATCCAAGCTACCCATGCGCTTAAGAAGCCAGATGGTCAATTTATTCGGTTGTTTTTCCAACGCCCATTGTCATCAATCTCGTACTCTGTGTATGTCGGGTAATGTCGGCCAACCGTTCGCGCGTGGCCTTCCACGACGGGCAAGGCAGCATTCACTGGGTGCTGGCGTCAAGGCTGGATGCGGTGGAGAGTGTGTTTGCGATGACGGTGCATAAATCGCAGGGGTCGGAGTTTGATCATGTGTGCCTGGTGTTGCCAGACCTGGCGGTGGCGGTTTTGACAAGGGAGCTGCTCTACACTGGGATTACGCGGGCTAAGGCGCGGTTGACTTTGGTGGTGCCGCAGTCGGACGTGCTGTCGCGGGGGGTGAGAATAAAGGTGTTGCGCAGCGGGGGGCTTGCATGAAAGAAGATCAGCGTTCAGGAATATCAGGCGTAATCTGTTGGGGGGTACCTGTCGGATACGGCACCGGTGAAAATGCCAGATCAGATTTTGGCAATGTTGATCACCTGCCCCCGGTATGAGCTTGGCAGAGGTGGCTGTGGCTATCGACAAATCCACACGCGCCGTGGAGCGCGGGCCGGCCAAGCTGGTAGAGCAGGAACTCCTGGGTTTTGCCGGGCCGCGCAAGGGCCGACAATGGACGAAGTTGACTTTGGTGGTGGCGCAATTTGGCCAAGGTTACACGATCCTCGGAACGGAGTTATAGGCTTTGTGGGGGCTTGCACCTGTTACCCTTATAGGGTTACAGGTGTTGCACTTCAGTTTTGAATTCACTCCCTTATTCTATTTTTAATCATATTTCGACAGATCATGCCTAGTAAAACAATTAAATCATTTATTTCCGACATCAATAATTCTGATGCAGATGGCGGCGGCTTATGGCTACCAAACATACAACGGTTTTTCGTTTGGAGGGAAGACCAAATGGAGCGTTTATTTGACTCCATCATGCGTCAGTATCCACTTCCATCAATGCTTATATGGAAGACAAAGTTCCCACTGCGAAATCGTCGTTTCATTGATCAATACTATGAGACTGTAGATCTAAAATCGTTGTATCGCCCAGATTCGGAGCGCATTAAGCGTCTAGTCCTTGATGGTCAACAAAGGTTGCAGAGTCTTTTCATTGGATTAAAAGGGTCACTAGAGGGGAGAACTTTGCATTTCGATGTGCTTAGCGGATTACCTCAGTATCCTGAAGACATCCATTTTAAGTTCAAATTCTGTGACCCAGCGAAGGTTCAATGGCCCTGGATTCCGTTTTCTGGCCTTATTTACAACAGACAACTTGCTGGGGAAGTTGCAAGAGACTTGTTGGGACGTTACCCGGTTTCTCTCACTGATGTTGAATTGGTCAGACTTCAGAGAAATATTGAAAGAGCCAAACGGGAGTTCGAAGTTACCGAAGGTCTTATTTTTCAAGAAATTGACTCAACGGATGAAGACAACGGCTATACCATCGAGGATATTGTTGAAATATTTATTCGTGCCAATGCTGGTGGAACCAAGCTTTCTAAGTCTGATTTGATGTTTTCTTTAATGACATCAGACTGGCATACTGCAGACATAGAAATGTATGAGTTCCTCAGTGAAATTAACGGTGCGCAATTTAACTTCGATCGAGATTTTGTTCTTAAGGCGGCGATGGTGCTGCTAGATCAGGGCGCAAGGTATGACGTCGAGAAGCTGAGGACGAGGGAGCTTCGTGAAAAAATTTCAAATGAATGGGAGAATATAACCAAGTCAATTAAATTTGTCCGTGACTTCTTATCACAGAAAACTTTTTTACGCTGTGATAAGGCATTACCTTCTTATTTAGCCTTGATTCCTTTAATTTACTTTTATCACCATTTCCCTTCAAAGTGGCAGGAGGCTGATGGGAAGATAGATTACCTATTACGTGTATTGTTGACTGGTGCATTTTCAGGTCGCCCTGATGGATTAATCGACAAGGTCATTAGCAAAATAAAAGAATCCAAAAATTTTATTTTGAAAGAAATATTTGGCATCATCCGTGAAGATGGTCGTAGTCTTGAGTTGTCTGCGCCACAACTATTCGAAATGGGTTACGGATCTGATAACATACATATGATTTTTAATCTGTGGCATCCACGAGCCGAATATGTTCCAACATGGGACGGACATCTACCACAGGTGGATCACATATTTCCACGGTCTTTGCTGAAACAAGTTAGAGAGATTAATCCAGAGAATGGCCGTATGTCTTTGCAGCGGTATTCTGTTGTGCAAATTAATCAACTTGCGAATTGCATGCTATTGACTGCGAAGGAAAATGGTGCAGGAGATAAGAGCGACTCGCTTCCTGAAAATTGGTTTTCTGATAAAACGCCAGAATTTCTTGAATTACATTGCATTCCAACAGATCGCAATCTTTGGAAAATGGATAAGTACGAGGACTTTTTGAAAATCCGCAAGGAATTAATTAGCAGAAAATTTGCACACCTGCTACGTAAAAATGTTGACGCATGAATGCAGCCAGAAATTAGTCATGCCGCGGCCGTTGCGACGGGGTACTGTCAACCTTGATGCGTTTGGACCGCAACTCTGTTTCCTAAGGAAAATTATTCATGCCGTGTTCTGGCTTTAGATTTAGGTTTATTTTCAAAATTAAATTTTGTCGATTGAACTGGTTTGCGCGAGCTGGCTGCAGAGTCCTTGTTGGGGCCAGACGTGTGCCGTCCTTGTCTGTTTTCCGCCGCCATGAAGGCGCGCTTGATGGCGCGGCTGGAGGCTGACATGGGCGTGGCCCATGGGGTTTCGGTTGAAACGCCGTCGGTCCAGAATGCGCTGGACAAATTGCGCGAAGAAAACTTTTTCTGGCGTTCACAGCGCGGGTCGTATTCGGTTGAAGACGAACAGTTTTTGGAGTGGCTGGCGGATGAGGATCGGGACTCGAATGGCATTCGATAGCCATGCCCGTGTCTGAATCCAACTTGCTACGAATTTAAGAGCTTCTAACGCAAGGAAGACGGGTGCTACGGGCTGTTTTGTTATAAATTTCTGGGCTATTAAGCGCCGTGCGAAGCAGCTATAGCTTGAAAAGCATATCAATGCGTGATAAGCTTTGGCATGAGTTCACAAGAATCAAAGGCAACAGGTTTGGACTACCTGCTCGGCTTGGACGGCAACATGACCTTGCATGCGCCCGACGGAACGCGTTTGATAGGATTTGACAATGCCCACGGGGGAATCAAACCCGGAGGGTCACGCTTCTTGCATGTTGGCACGAAGTACCCCTACGATCACAAGCACCGTCACGTCACAGATGGCGGCGTGCTTTATGAATTCGATACGGCCTATCAGTTGATCAGTGATTTTTATGCTGAGGTGGATCGCGTTTTGAAAGAGGTATCACGATGAATAAAGTATTGAAAGTAGGCATTGCAACTGTGCAAGAGCAACGGGTGCGGTCTCTGGCTATTGCCGCCGGAACGCGCACACGCGATGCTGACGAACCCAATGTGTGGTTCCCCTCCGTTACCGCAATGGCTCGGGTTTTGTCTGACGAAAACATGGCTTTGCTCAAAGTGGTGCGAGACCAACAGCC
>JANMWK010000065.1:0-16611 GCA_031393975.1 Hyphomicrobiales bacterium | reverse complement strand
GCGGTGCCATGGTATATTGATGGACTTGTTCACCCCTATATGATTTTTCTCGGATTTATGACGGCCCTATTGAATATTTTTAACCTCATGCCCGCCGAACCTTTGGATGGCGGCGTAGCTTTGCGCTCAGTTCTGGCAAGGATAATTGGAAGTTATGCCAGCTATGGTCTGATGGCGATTGGTGCCATTATTGTGCTGGCTGGATTTGCAACCGATCAAATTGCCTTGGTGTTGTTCGGTGGTTTGGCGATTTTAGCCAATCTTAAAACCCGCAAAATTGACGTTGGTCAAACACCTTTGACGCGGTTGCAACTTTGCATTTTTGCCTTTGGTTATGTTGCCATTGCTGCTGGACATTTGACCATGCTGCAGTTTTATATTGCGCAGTATCGTTTAGTGAGTTGATCAGCGACGCATCCATTCACCAAAGTGTAAAACATGAACCTGCCAAGTTATGACGTCGTGACACTTGATGCGGCCCAACAGAGCGTGGCGCAACGCTTACATAATTTGAGTGCTGTGCTGAACCACTCAAACCCGGTGAGTGGTTTTTTCACTTCATTGTTTAGAGTTAAATTGATTGCCCCACGCGGACTTTATATTTGGGGCAATGTGGGGCGCGGCAAGACCCTGTTGATGGACCAATTTTATGCGAGCGTCAAAAACCCTAAAAAACTGCGCGTGCATTTTCATGCCTTCATGCAGGATATCCACGCCAAGCGTGCACGACTTAAATCTGATGATGTGATTTCTGAACTTGCTGACGGCATAGCGGCACATACAAAACTAATCTGCCTCGACGAAATGCAGATCAGCGATATTGCTGATGCGATGATGATCGGGCGCTTGTTTGAAGCGTTGCAACACCGCGGCGTGTGTTTCGTCACCACATCAAACCTGCCACCGGATGGGCTTTATCGTGACGGGCTTAACCGCCAATTGTTTTTGCCTTTCATTGCCAAGCTCAATGCGGATCTGGACGTGCTGCACCTTGCTGATGGCAGGGATTATCGGCTGGGACGCATTGCTAGCAAGCGCACCTACATCACCCCCCTGAGCACAGAAGCGGATGCGGAAATGGCCGCGCTATGGCACGAACTCACCGATGGCGCAGAAGGAATGGCGCAGGAATTAGAGTTTCTGGGCCGCGCACTGCATGTGCCTTATGCGGCGCATGGCTGTGCTTGGTTTAGCTTTACTGAACTCTGTGAGGCGCCATTAGCAGCTCCTGATTATTTGGCCCTTGCCAAAAATTTCCGAACGATTTTCGTGAAGCATATACCCGTTTTGAAGGCAACCCAGCGCAATGAGGCCAAGCGATTCATTCTGTTGATTGACACGTTTTATGATGCCGGAACGCGTTTGGTAGTTTCAGCGGCGGCCAAACCGGAAGCCATATGCCCAACCGGACCACACCGTGCCGAATTTTTACGCACAGCGTCGCGTCTGCAAGAGATGCAATCAGCCAGCTGGTGGAAAGCGACTTAAAATGATGTGCGCACGTCACTAATCTTATCTTGAAGCTGCGCTGCAACAGGTCTATTCAAACCAAAATTTCGCATTGCAACACGAGGGTTTTGGGCATGGCACGTAAGAAAATTGCTTTGATTGGCGGCGGAATGATCGGGGGCACTCTGGCCCATCTCGCCTCTCTCAAAGAACTCGGTGACATTGTGGTGTTTGATATTGCGGAAGGCCTGCCCCAGGGCAAAGCGCTTGATCTTTCGCAATCCAGCGGCGTTGAAGGCTTCGACGCCAAGCTTTCCGGTGCCAATTCTTATGAAGCCATTGCGGGTGCCGATGTGTGCATCGTTACTGCCGGTGTGCCCCGCAAGCCCGGCATGAGCCGTGATGATCTGGTTGGCATAAATTTGAAAGTTATGAAGTCGGTGGGCGAAGGCCTCAAGGCCCATGCGCCCAATGCCTTTGTGATCTGCATTACCAATCCACTCGATGTGATGGTGTGGGCTTTGCAAAAATTCTCCGGCCTGCCCACGCACATGTTGATTGGCATGGCTGGTGTTTTAGACTCGGCCCGCTTCCAACATTTTCTGGCTGAAGAATTTAAAGTGTCGGTGAAAGACGTAAACGCCTTTGTCATGGGTGGTCACGGTGACACCATGGTGCCGCTGACCCGTTATTCCACAGTGGCTGGCATTCCGGTTCCCGATCTTATCAAGATGGGCTGGAGCACCCAAGAAAAAATCGACCAAATCGTGCAACGCACCCGTGATGGCGGCGCTGAAATTGTGGGCTTGTTGAAAACGGGTTCCGCTTATTATGCACCAGCCTCATCGGCCATCGCCATGGCTGAAAGCTACCTGAAAGATTTCAAACGTGTGTTGCCTTGCGCTGCGCATCTCACCGGGCAATATGGCGTGAGTGGAACTTATGTTGGCGTGCCAATCGTGATTGGTGAAAACGGTGTGGAGCGCATTGTTGAAGTGCAACTCAATCCGGATGAAAAAGCCGGATTCCAAAAATCAGTCGATGCCGTGCATGGATTGATGGCAGCTGCAAAAACTCTAGCACCGGAACTTGCATAATGAATATTCACGAATATCAAGCCAAGGAACTGTTGCGCAAATTTGGCGTGGTCACCGGCAAAGGCACAGCGGCCTTTACGGTTGACGAGGCGGTGAAAGCCGCCGAAGCGCAACCCGGCCCTGTCTGGGTGGTGAAAGCCCAAATCCACGCTGGCGGACGCGGGCTGGGTGGCGGTGTCAAAGTTGTGAAATCCATCGCTGATGTAAAAGCTGAATCAACCCGCATTCTGGGCATGACATTGGTGACTCCACAAACCGGACCTGAAGGCAAGCTTGTGCAACGCCTTTACATTGAAGAGGGCACGGCCATTGCGCGTGAACTTTACTTGTCGATGTTGGTGGACCGTGAGAGTTCTAATGTGGCTTTCATTGCATCCACCGAAGGTGGCATGAGCATTGAGGATGTGGCACATAATACGCCGGAAAAAATCATCACCATTCATGTTGATCCCGCCGCTGGCTATCAGCCTTATGTGGGCCGCCGTATCGCCAATGCCTTGAAGCTGGAAGGTGATCTTGCCAAGCAATGCGGCAAGATGATGGGCCAGCTTTACAAGGCCTTCATCGAAACCGATATGAGCCTGCTCGAGATCAATCCGCTGGTTGTGAGCAAGGACAATCAACTGATCTGTCTCGACGCCAAAGTGAACTTTGATTCCAATTCACTGATGCGCCACCCGGATATTGTGGCACTGCGCGATCTAACCGAAGAAGACCCCAAGGAAATTGAAGCCTCGAAATATGATCTCTCCTATGTGGCCTTGGATGGTTCCATTGGCTGCATGGTGAATGGCGCTGGGTTAGCTATGGCCACCATGGATATCATCAAGCTTTACGGCGCTGAACCTGCCAACTTCCTTGATGTGGGTGGTGGTGCAACCAAAGAAAAGGTAACCGCAGCCTTTAAGATCATCACAGCTGATCCGCGCGTGAAAGGCATATTGGTCAACATCTTCGGCGGTATCATGAAATGCGATGTGATTGCCGAAGGCGTGGTCGCCGCCGTGCGCGATGTGGGCCTAAAAGTTCCGCTGGTGGTGCGGCTGGAAGGCACCAATGTAGAGCTGGGCAAAAAGATTATCACGGACTCAGGCCTGAATGTTGTGCCCGCCGATGATTTGAATGATGCTGCGCAAAAGATAGTTAAAGCTGTAAAGGACGCGGCTTGAAATTTAACACAGTTACACGTATACTGTGTTAAATGGAGAAATAAAATGAGCAATATTACTTTAAGTGTCCCTGACGAAATTCTTGACGAGGCCCGTGTTTTTGCAGCTGAACGCAAAACCACGGTGAATGCGCTGGTTCGCAATTATCTCATCAGCGTGACCAGTCAAAAGAAACGTGCCAAAGAAGCCATGGCTGAATTGCGCAAAATGAGTGAAACCACAAACGCCCGATTAGGTCCTAACTATAAGTTTGACCGTGCGAGCCTCTATGAGCGTTGAGTCTTTCATCGATACAAATGTCTTGATTTATGCAGCCTGTGGCGCGTTCGATTATCCAGACAAGCATCAAAGAGCTTGGGACATCATCACAGATGGCACTTACGCAGTTTCAGGACAGGTCTTGGCTGAGTTTTATGTCAACGTCCAAAAGGACAAATTCGGACAAGTGCCGTTATCGCAATCTGAAGCAGCTGGTTGGATCGATAGGCTGTCACTCTTACCTGTTGTACCTGTTGACCATCTTATCGTTCAGCAAGCAGTGGCTTACTCGAAGCGCTACGTCATCAGCTATTGGGATGCAGCGCTTGTGGCTGCTGCCGAGGCAATCAACGCCCCAACATTGTATACCGAAGATCTAAACCACGGCCAAAAATATGGCTCTGTCACCATTATCAACCCTTTCAAGGCGAACTGATCAATGTCTATCCTCGTCACCAAAAACACCAAAGTCATCTGCCAAGGTTTCACGGGGGAGGCGGGCACGTTCCATTCCGAACAAGCTATAAAGTATGGCACGAAGATGGTGGGTGGTGTGACCCCTAGCAAAGGCGGTACATCGCATCTGGGCATTCCGGTTTTCAACACCGTGATGGAAGCGCGTGAAACCACGGGGGCAGATGCATCAGTGATTTATGTGCCACCTGCTTTCGCAGCCGATGCCATTCTTGAAGCCATAGATGCGGAAATTCGGTTGATTGTGGCGATCACGGAAGGCATTCCGGTTTTGGATATGGTGAAGGTGAAGCGGGCTTTATGCGGTTCCAAATCTCGCCTTCTTGGCCCGAATTGCCCGGGTGTTCTCACGCCTGATGAGTGCAAGATTGGCATCATGCCTGGTAATATTTTCAAAAAGGGTTCGGTGGGTATTGTTTCGCGTTCGGGCACTTTGACTTATGAAGCCGTGTTCCAAACCACCCGCGCAGGCCTTGGCCAGACGACGGCCGTTGGCATAGGGGGAGACCCTGTGAAGGGCACTGAATTTATCGACATGCTCGAAATGTTCTTGGCTGATCCTGAAACCCAGTCGATCATTATGATCGGTGAAATTGGCGGCTCAGCTGAAGAGGATGCAGCCGAATTCATCCGCACCAACAAAATCAAAAAGCCAATGGCAGGTTTCATTGCGGGCCGCACCGCCCCTCCGGGCCGCCGCATGGGCCATGCCGGAGCAATTATTTCCGGTGGCAAGGGTGATGCAGGTTCAAAAGTGGAAGCCATGAAGCGGGCTGGCATTTTTGTTTCAGATTCTCCTGCACTTCTGGGTGAAACACTCTTGAAGGCATTGAACAAATAATAAATTAGTTTTATTTACGATCTAGAACTTCCAATTGGTAACACGGGCGATTGTGCCCACCGGCACGACAGCGATTGCGCTGTAAGCCGGACGGAACTGAAGGACGGCACGATGAATAAACCAGACCCGCAAGCGGGATTCGAAAACTCTTATGCGCTTTTCAGCGATGATGAATCAAACCAGGGCCCGTCATGGGCAAGGCCCGATTGGCCAGCAAAACCCGCCGATGAACTGACTGCAGCTCTTGATGGCAACTGGGCGGCTTATGAAAAAACTTTAGCACCCAAAATTGAAGCCCGCGCTAAAGCTGCAGCCGTTGTTTCAGTTCCGGTGGTGCCTGCAACCGCTGCTGAAGATGTGCGCAAAGCCACCCTCGATTCCGTGCGCGCTTTGATGATGATCCGCGCCTACCGGATGCGCGGCCATTTGGCCGCTGATCTTGATCCCCTACATCTCAAAGGTCCGCTGCAACATCCAGAGCTTGACCCCACTTCTTATGGCTTTGGCCCTGATGATTTGGACCGCCCGATTTTTCTTGATCATGTTTTGGGCATTGAAAAAGGCACCATCCGCCAGATTGTTGATATTCTGCGCCGCACCTATTGCTCCACCATTGGTGTTGAGTTCATGCACATCACAGACCCAGATCAAAAGGCTTGGGTGCAGGAGCGCATTGAAGGTCCGGACAAGGAAATCACCTTCACACTGGAAGGCAAGAAAGCCATTCTCAATAAGCTTATCGAGTCAGAAGGTTTTGAATCCTTCCTCAATGTGAAATATGTGGGCACCAAGCGCTTTGGTTTAGATGGTGGCGAAAGCATGATCCCAGCCCTTGAACAAATCATCAAGCGCGGTGGCCAATTGGGTGTGACCGACATCGTGTTCGGCATGGCCCATCGTGGGCGTCTGAATGTTCTGGCCAATGTGATGTCAAAACCGTTCTCGGCGATCTTTCATGAATTTCAAGGTGGATCGTCGACGCCCGATGATGTGGAAGGGTCTGGCGATGTGAAATATCATTTGGGATCCTCTTCTGACCGCGTATTCGATGGCAACACCGTGCACTTGTCACTCACCGCCAATCCTTCGCATTTAGAAATTGTTGATCCTGTCGTTTTAGGAAAGGCCCGCGCTAAGCAAGACCAAAAAGGCGACAAGGAACGCACCACCGTTCTGCCGCTGCTCATTCATGGGGACGCCGCCTTTGCAGGCCAGGGTGTGATTGCCGAATGCTTTGGGCTTTCAGGTTTGAAGGGCCATCGTTCCGGTGGCTCCATTCACTTCATCGTCAACAATCAAATTGGGTTCACCACCTCACCCCTTTGGGCCCGCTCATCGCCTTATCCTTCGGATGTGGCCAAGATGATTGAAGCGCCGATTTTTCACGTGAATGGTGACGATCCGGAAGCTGTTGTATTTGCTGCTAAAGTGGCGATGGAGTTTCGCCAGAAATTTAAAAAACCAGTAGTGATCGATATGTTCTGCTATCGCCGCTTTGGCCATAATGAAACCGACGAGCCCGGCTTCACGCAGCCTCTCATGTATAAAAAAATCGGTGCCCATCAAAATGTGGTCGCACTCTATGGTGCGCGTCTCATTGCCGATGGTACGATTACCGAGCCAGAATTTGATATGATGAAAGCGGCTTATCGCAAGAATCTCGATGACGCTTTATCTGTGGCCACTGAGTATAAAGCCAATAAAGCCGATTGGCTGGATGGTCGTTGGGCGGGCATGAAGGCCGCCGCGGACCAAGATGATGCGCGGCGCGGGCAGACGGGTTATCCCGTTGAGAAGCTCAAAGAAATGGGCCTCAAGCTCACCAAGCTGCCCAAGTCTTTCAAGCCGCATAAAACCATGACCCGCGTTTTGGATGCACGACGCAAGATGATTGAAGAGGGGGCCGGCATTGACTGGGCTTCGGCGGAAAGCCTCGCTTACGGGACATTGCTGCAGGAAGGTTTTAAAATTCGGCTCTCTGGTCAAGATGTGCAGCGCGGCACATTCTCGCAACGCCATGCTGTGCTCGTCGATCAAGAAACCGAAAAACGTTATACTCCGCTCAATCATCTAATGCGCGAACAGCAGACGAAAATTGAAGTCATCAACTCGATGCTCTCGGAAGAAGCGGTGCTTGGTTTTGAATATGGTTATTCTCTGGCCGAGCCCAATGCACTGGTGTTGTGGGAGGCGCAATTCGGGGATTTCGCCAATGGCGCGCAAGTGATTTTCGACCAATTCATTTCTTCTGCTGAACGAAAATGGTTGCGCATGTCGGGCCTCGTGTGTCTGTTGCCGCATGGTTATGAGGGCCAAGGACCAGAGCATTCATCCGCCAAGCTTGAACGCTTTTTGCAACTCTGTGCCGAAGACAATATGCAAGTTGCCAATTGTTCGACGCCCGCCAATTATTTTCACATCTTGCGCCGCCAATTAAAGCGCGAAATCCGCAAACCACTGATTATCATGACGCCCAAATCTTTGTTGCGCCATAAGCGCTGTGTTTCAACGCTGGAGGAAATGGGCGAGCAATCAACGTTCCACCGCATTTTGTGGGACGATGCTGAATTCCTGAAGAGTGAGAAAATCAAGCTTGTTAAGGACGATAAAATTCGCCGGGTGATTTTGTGCACGGGCAAGGTTTATTACGATCTTTATGAAGAGCGCGAAAAACGTGAGTCGAATGATATTTACATCATGCGTGTGGAACAGCTTTACCCATGGCCGCATAAAGTTCTGGCGCAGGAATTGGCGCGCTTCCCCAAAGCCGAGTTTGTGTGGTGTCAGGAAGAGCCGCTCAACATGGGGGCTTGGTCCTTTGCCCAAGCCAATTTGGAGCGCGTGCTGGATTTCATTAAAGTAAAAAATCCGCGTCCGCGTTACGTTGGTCGCCCGGCATCAGCGTCCACCGCCACAGGCCTGATGAGCCGCCATCTGAAAGAACTCAAAGCCTTCCTCGACGAAGCGATGGCATAAGGAAAAAGCAAAATGAGCAAAGAAATCCGCGTGCCAACTCTGGGTGAATCCGTGACCGAAGCCACCATTGCAAAGTGGTTCAAAACTGAAGGCGACTTTGTGAAGGTGGA
The DNA here is from genome assembly GCA_031393975.1 of Hyphomicrobiales bacterium. Classification (GTDB taxonomy): domain Bacteria; phylum Pseudomonadota; class Alphaproteobacteria; order Rhizobiales; family Aestuariivirgaceae; genus Aestuariivirga. The sequence goes on along the minus strand of JANMWK010000065.1, from coordinate 8,237 downwards.
TGAGCCTTTGGTGGAGTTGGAAACCGACAAGGTAACCGTCGAAGTGCCCGCTCCTGCCTCAGGCAAATTGGAGAAAATTAATGTGATTGCCGGAACCACTGTCACCATCGGTGCATTGCTCGGCTCCATTGCTGAAGGTGCAACGGGCGTTGAAGCGCCAAAAGCTACGGTTCCAGTTGTGGCAGCCCCCGCCCCCGGCAAGCCTGCTGAAATCCCATTGTCGCCAGCCGTACGCAAAGCGGTCGTTGAGAATAATTTGAAGCCCGTTGAAATTCCAGGCTCCGGCAAAGATGGTCGCATTACCAAAGGTGATGTGATTGCCACATTGGAAAAGCCTGCGGCTCCTGCCCCCGCTCCGATTGCACGTCCTGTTGCTGCAGCGGGTACTGAAGAACGCGTGAGAATGTCGAGGCTTCGCCAAACTATTGCGCGCCGTTTGAAGGATGCACAGAACACCGCAGCCATGCTCACCACTTTCAACGAAGTGGACATGACTCATGTAATGGCGATGCGCAATCAATACAAAGATGGGTTTGAGAAAAAGCATGGTGTGAAGCTTGGGTTTATGAGTTTCTTCGTGAAAGCCTGCATCCAAGCCCTGAAAGATGTGCCCGCTGTCAACGGCGAGATTGACGGCGAAGATTTGGTATACAAAAATTATTATCACGTCGGCGTTGCCGTGGGCACCGATAAGGGCCTCGTGGTTCCCGTGTTGCGGGATGCGGATATGCTCTCCTTCAGTGGGATCGAAAAAACCATCGCGGCTTATGGCAAGAAGGCCCGCGATGGTCAGCTGCAAATGGCCGATATGCAAGGCGGCACGTTTACAATTTCCAATGGTGGCATTTATGGCTCGTTGATGAGCACGCCGATATTGAATGCACCACAATCTGGCATTCTGGGGATGCATAAAATTCAAGAACGTCCCATCGCCATGAATGGCCAAGTGGTGATCCGACCGATGATGTATTTGGCACTCAGCTATGATCACCGCATTGTCGATGGCAAAGAGGCTGTGACATTCTTGGTGCGCGTGAAGGAAACACTGGAAGACCCACAGCGGGCTTTGTTGGATTTATAATTATGATCTATGACGTCACCATCATCGGCACCGGCCCCGGCGGTTATGTTTGCGCCATTCGTGCGGCTCAACTGGGATTAAAAGTTGCCGTCATTGAGAAGCGCACCACCCATGGAGGCACCTGTTTGAATGCGGGCTGCATTCCTTCAAAGGCTTTGCTTCACGCCTCCGAACTCTATGCCGAAAGCCAACACAACTTTGCTAAAATGGGCATTATTGCGGAAAGCAAAATTGATTTCCCCAAGATGCAGACCTTTAAGCAGGAAGCCATTGATGGCAACACCAAGGGCATTGATTTTCTGTTGAAGAAAAACAAAGTCGATGTGATCCGTGGCACCGGCAAAATTGTGGGCAGCGGAAAAGTTGACGTTGCGGGCCAGATTGTTGAGAGCAAATCCATCATCATCGCCACGGGCTCTGATGTGGCCAAGCTTAAAGGCGTTGAAATTGATGAACAGCGTATTGTATCTTCCACGGGTGCACTTGAACTGAAGGAAGTGCCAAAGACACTCACCATCATTGGCGCCGGTGTGATCGGCCTTGAGCTTGGTTCGGTTTATTCGCGTCTGGGTTCCAAAGTCACTGTAATTGAATATCTTGATCGGATCTTGCCGGGCATGGATTTGGATGCGGCCAAATCCTTGCAGCGCATTCTCGAAAAGCAGGGGCTGGCATTTAAACTCGGACAAAAAGTGACAGGCGCAAAAGCCTCTGACAAAAATGCATCATTCACCGTTGAGCCTGCTGCAGGCGGTGCAGCCGAAACTTTAACGTCGGATGTGTTGCTCGTTGCCATTGGCCGCAACGCTTATACCGATAGTCTGGGTTGTGACGAAGCAGGCATCAAACGCGACACCCATGGCCGTATAGAGGTGGGCGATCACTACAATACCTCGCTTCATGGAATTTACGCCATTGGCGATGTGATCAAAGGACCGATGCTTGCGCATAAAGCTGAGGACGAAGGCGTTGCGCTCGCCGAGCTTCTGGCGGGCCAAGCGGGCCATGTGAATTATGATGTGATCCCCGGTGTGGTTTACACATCGCCAGAAGTTGCGTCAGTGGGTAAAACCGAAGAGGAACTTAAAGCGGCTGGCGTGGACTATAAGGTCGGAAAATTTTTGTTCGTCGCCAATGGTCGGGCCAAAGCCAATCAACAAACTGATGGCTTTGTGAAAATCTTGGCCGATGCAAAAACCGATAGAGTTCTTGGCGCGCATATTGTCGGCGTACAAGCGGGCGAACTCATTCACGAAATTGCTGTGCTCATGGAATTTGGCGGATCAGCGGAAGACCTCGCTCGCACCTGCCATGCCCACCCCACATTGGCGGAGGCGGTGAAAGAGGCGGCGATGGCGGTTGCAGGTCGCGCAATCCACAGTTGAATTAAGAGTGTATAAATATCATGATGATTCCGTTTAAATATTTTAAGAAGATGGCAAGGATTGCGGTTTAAGGATTTGTAAAAGGAATCTTGTCGTGACGCTTGCAAAAAGAGATATTGATATTCTGATCCTCGACGACGATGTGGATCTCCTCACCAGCGTTGCTGAGCTTTTGGCTGATTGCGGCTATAAGGTTAAAGGCTTTGCTGACCCCGAAAGTGCTGTTGAATTTGCAGTTGATCAAACCTTTGCCATGGGCCTGTTTGATTTCCGTTTGGGCAGTGTGAAGAACGGTTTGGATGTTGTAGAAACCTTGCAGATTATGGGATCAAAAGCAGCTTACGTGATGGTGACTGCTGACGTTGAACGGTCTACCCAACTTCGTGCCGCCAATCTCAAAGTGTTCGAATTCATGCGCAAGCCCGTGCAGCCACAGGAACTGCTGGACACGGTTAGCCGCGCCATGGAACATATGAATCAGTTGGCAGCCTAACAGCCCTAGCATTCGAACTGGGTTTTCCCATATAAGCCATCAATGGTTTATGCTTTCAAGAAAATGAACGGGCTTGGTAATGATTTTGTGGTGCTTGATGCCCGCAAGAAACCCATTGTTGTTTCTGAAGATCAAGCCCGCGCGATTGCTGACCGCAAGACGGGCATTGGCTGTGACCAATTGATTGTCCTAGAGAAATCTTCACGGGCCGACGTGCGGATGCGCATTTGGAATGCTGAGGGTGGCGAAGTGCCTTCTTGCGGCAATGCTTCACGCTGCATCGCCGATTTAATTTTTGCTGAGACCGGCGAGGAAACTGCCACAATCGACACCAAAGGCGGATTCTTAATTGCCACGAAGGCTGGCGAAAAACTCGTAACAGTTGATCAAGGTGTTTCGAAATTTGGTTGGAAGGATATTCCACTCTCCGAACCTTTTGCCGATACGCGCCATATCGAATTGCAATATGGACCGATTGATAACCCTCTCATTCACTCTCCTTCAGTAGTGAATGTGGGCAATCCACATTGTATTTTCTGGGTGGATGATCTGGATGTGCTGGATTTAGGTCGGGCTGGCCCGATGTTAGAAAACCATCCGCTGTTTCCCGAGCGCGCCAATATCTCATTTGCCAAAGTTGTGGCTCGAGACCATGTTTTGTTGAAAGTGTGGGAACGCGGTGCGGGGCTGACTAAAGCGTGCGGCACTGCGGCTTGTGCCGTGATGGCGGCGGGCCACCGCATTAAAATTATTGATGCCAGTTGTAAGGTAACGCTTCCGGGGGGCGATTTGTTTATGAGTGTGCGTGAGCATGACGGCCACATTCTGATGACGGGGCCAGTAACTTATGAATTTGAAGGGGTGCTGCCAGAAGGATTGCTCGCGTGACCGAGCTTCAAACCTTTGGTTGTCGCCTCAACACATTTGAATCTGAGATTATGCGCGGCCATGCCGAAAAAGCAGGCTTGAAGAATGCGATTATTTTTAACACCTGTGCTGTGACGGCAGAGGCCACGCGGCAAGCGCGGCAGGCCATTCGCAAAGCCCATAAAGAACAGCCGGATGCACAAATTATTGTGACCGGCTGTGCAGCACAAACCGACCCTGAGATGTTTGCCGCCATGCCGGAAGTTTCGCGTGTGCTTGGCAATGAAGAAAAATTACAGGCTTCCAGTTGGCTGGTGGGTAGCAATCGCCCGCGCGTTGATGTCTCTGATATTATGACGGTGCGCCAAACGCGGCCCTCGATGATTGAACAATTAACTGGGCGCACACGGGCATTCGTTCAGGTGCAAAATGGCTGTGATCATCGCTGCACGTTTTGCATCATTCCTTATGGCCGGGGCAATTCGCGCTCGGTGCCGATGGCTGATGCCGTGGAGCAAGTTCGCCGATTAGTAGCGGCGGGGCACAGTGAGGTTGTTCTTTCAGGTGTTGATCTCACATCGTGGGGAGCTGATCTTGATGGGGCGCCGAAATTGGGTTCACTGCTCGCACGCATATTGAATTCAGTGCAACAGCTGAAACGCTTACGTCTCTCGTCAATTGACTCGATTGAAGCAGATGATGAAATGGTTGAAGTGATTACTGGCGAGTCTCGCGTAATGCCACATCTTCATCTTTCAATTCAGTCAGGCGATAATTTAATTCTAAAGCGGATGAAACGAAGGCATTCGCGCGACCACACAATTGAATTTTGTAATCGATTGCGATCGAAGCGTTCTGATATTGTTTTTGGTGCGGATATTATTGCGGGCTTTCCAACTGAGACCGATAGCATGTTTGAAAACTCACTTAATATTATCGATGAGTGTGGTCTCACATTTTTACATGTATTTCCCTACTCGCAACGCCCCGGCACTCCGGCCGCCAAAATGCCGAGTGTAGAGCACGGTGTGATTATACGCCGAGCTGCTTTATTGCGGGCCAAGGGTGAAGCACGGTTGCAAAATTTTTTGACGGCTGAAGTTGGGGCCTCGCGTGACGTGTTGGTAGAGACGCCAAAATCAGGCCGTACTGAACATTTTGCGCTGGCGAAGTTTGAAACCACTATGACGCCAGGGGCTGTGGTGAAAGCCCGCGTGGTGGCGGCGTCGGCTTCGCATTTGCATGTAGGTTTATAATGGCTGGTTTTTTTAAAAAACTTTTCAACCGGATCTCGGGAAAACCTGCTGAAGAGACTTTGATTGTTGAAGAGGTGCAAGTCGCTTTGCCTGCACCAGAGCCCGCCCCTGTTGTTGAGATCAGCCCGCCCATAATAGAGGCTAAGGCTCCGAAAAAAATTGAGAAGGCAAAGCTCGCTCCAAAAGCCAAAGCGAAAATTGCTCTGGCTCCGCCAATAAAGAAAGCGGCTACCAAAAAACTTGTGAAGGTTGCTCCAGTTGCCAAGGCCAAATCCTTTAAGCCAGTTGCTGTAGTAAAGCCAAAGTCAGCGCCGAAACCTATCCCTAAAACGACGGCTGCTCCAACGACGACACCTGCTCTAGTAACGACACCACCTCCGACTACGACGCGGACGCCTATCGTCTCAACGTCTGTACCAAAAGCTGTTGCACCCTTTATCGAAGCACCCGAACCGCGCAGTTCAGGTTGGTTGTCTCGTTTGACAGTCGGACTTTCCAAATCTTCTAAAAATATCACGGGCTCTATCACGGCCATTTTCACCAAGCGCAAGCTTGATAAAGAGACCCTGCAAGAGCTTGAGGACACACTCATACAAGCTGATCTCGGCATCACAGTTGCTGAGCGCATTATCCAAGCCGTTTCGCATGGGCGCTATGACAAGGAAATTGACCCTGAAGAGGTGAAGCAAATTTTGGCCGCTGAAGTGGCCAAGGTCCTAAAACCTGTGGAAGTGCCCTTCAATTTCGGTTCGGAAAAACCTTATGTCATTCTCGTTGTCGGTGTGAATGGTTCGGGAAAAACCACGACCATTGGCAAGCTCGGCTCGATTGCTGCAGGGGAAGGTTTCAAAGTGATGTTCGCGGCCTGTGATACATTCCGTGCAGCGGCAGTTGAACAGCTCACCGTGTGGGGCAAGCGCGTTGGTGCTGTTACAAAATCAGCCCCCACCGGTGCTGACTCGGCGGGGCTTGCTTTCGATGCCATGAAACAGGCGCGAGACGATGGCACCGACATTTTGTTCATCGACACAGCGGGGCGCCTGCAGAACAAAGCTTACCTCATGGATGAGCTTGATAAGGTTGTGCGCGTGATCAAGAAGCAGGATGAAGCAGCGCCCCATGCCGTGCTGCTGGTGCTGGATGCAACGACAGGCCAGAATGCTTTGGCGCAAGCCGATGTGTTTACGAAAGTAGCAGGTGTTACCGGTTTGATCATGACCAAGCTTGATGGCACGGCGCGGGGTGGTATTTTGGTGGCCATTGCCGAAAAATTCAAATTGCCGATTCACGCCATTGGTGTAGGTGAGAGCATTGATGATTTGCAACCGTTTGATGCGTTAGCTTTTTCTCGCGCAATAGCAGGATTTGAAGATTGAAGACTGAACAACCATTAAGCCCAAGCCGGAAATTTTTGATTGATCTGTTTCCGCTTGCCGCATTTTTCCTGACCAACTGGTTTTATAAAGGAAGCAATGACCAGAAGTTTTTATGGGCCACCGGAGTCTTGATGGCGGCAACCCTGATTTCGATTGTCATTACTTATGTGCTCACGGGCAAGGTCGCAAAAATGTTGCTGGTGACGGCCGTGATCGTGGGAGTATTTGGCTCGCTCACACTTTATTTCAAAGATCCATTTTTCTTACAGGTCAAAGTCTCGATCATCAATGCCTTGTTTGCCCTCGTGTTGTTTGGTGGATTATTTTTTAAGCAACATTTTATTAAAAATATCATGGGCCAAGCCATGGAATTGCCTGATACAGCTTGGCGCACGTTGACTGTTCGCTGGGGCTTTTTCTTTGCCGCAATGGCTGTACTCAATGAACTGGTTCGACATTTTACACCAGACTATTGGGTGACTTTCAAAGCGTTTGGATTATTAGGCCTGACGATTTTTTTTGCAGTTGCGAACGCGCCCTTCATGGCCAAGCATATGCTGGATGAAGATGGGAAGCCAAAAATACCATCCGCAGACTGATAATCCGTGTACTGTTGAATAGCTTTTTAGGATGTCAAGCCTTGTCTAGAAGCAAGAAGTATCCCTATGGTTTTTTCATTTCAAGGGTCGATCTAATTTTCGCTTGCTGGTTTGACAATGACTCGCTAGGACTCGCAGACTTTAATGAAGCAAAGAAATTTTTTTCGTGATGCAACATGGAAGTGACCAACGCCATTCCGGGGGAATGGTGTTGGAGGGAGTAGGGGAAAAAATGTCGGGTCCGAAGGACGCTAAACAATTTACTCGGTCGTTTTCGCATTTGTTAAAGCGAGCCGTGCAATATTCAGTTCATCTTTATATGGATGAAGTTGGCAAAAGTGGATTGACGCATCGGCAGTTTACAGTGCTGCTTGCGGTTGATACGCATGAAGGCAAGAGCCAGACGGAGCTGGTGAAGATTACCGGCATTGATCGTTCTACTTTGGCGGATCTGGTTTCACGGTTGATGGCGCAAGGCTATCTGCAGCGCAAGCGCACCAAGGAAGACGCGCGGACCAATGCCATTCGTCTCACACCCGTTGGCAAGAAAGCATTGAAGGCGGCTCAGGGTGGTGCGGAAGATATTGACAAGAAGATGCTGGCTTCATTCTCAGCTGGGGACCGACGGACACTGGTTGAATGTTTGAATGGTCTTGCGACTGAAATGGACAAAGTTGACGAGAAGATGCCTGAGGCGACCCGCCCAAAAGTGAGATTGCGTCGCGCGGTTTGAAGTCTACTCCGCCGCCTTCACGATCATGGGATTGTTGGGATGCTGGGTCCAATTGGCATACTCATCACTGATTTTCTTGCCGGTGCGCTCATCCGTGCCTGTCGTTTGGCGTTCCATCGTGATGCAGTTTTCAACCGGGCACACTTCAACACAAAGATTGCAAGCCACGCATTCATCATCCATCACCTCAAAATGGCGCCTGCCCTCTTTTTCTTTCATAATGGCTTGATGCGATGTGTCTTCGCAGGCCGCATAGCAGCGCCCACATTTGATGCAGGCGTCTTGGTCGATTTTGGCCTTGGCGATGTAATTTAAATTGAGATACTGCCAGTCGGTGACATTGGGCACTGCGCGGCTCCGGAAATCCTCAAGGGTGGCATAGCCCTTCTCGTCCATCCATCGCTCCAGGCCTGAGATCATTTCTTCAACAATTTTGAAACCGTAAGT
>JANMWK010000219.1:0-3835 GCA_031393975.1 Hyphomicrobiales bacterium | reverse complement strand
AAACTGATGGAGTATTTATCGAGCGCAGAAGCCCAGAAGATTTATGCCGATGGCAACTTCGAGTATCCGGTGAACCCTTCGGTGCAAGCCTCTGATATTGTTAAATCTTGGGGAAAGATGATACCCGATTCTATCGACCTGACGGCGATTGCTAAAAACCAAGCAGCGGCTGTGCGGCTTGTCGATGAGGTAGGATTTAACAATTGAAGTCGTATAAGCTTAATTGAATCTTTGCCAGTTTGGCGAAAATATGATTAAGTCTTAATACGGTTCGAGGAGTTGAGGTCATGCGGTTTGTATTCGGTTTTGTAGCGGCGGTAGCACTTATTGGCTCCGTCAATTCGGCGCTGGCTTTTGAAAAATTCATCCCTATGGGTGCTGGTTATTCCCCGGAGGTGAGCACCCTGCCCGCTTTGAACAGCGACGCGGAAGCGGTTGCTGCGCAGTCTGATATTTACGAGACTGATCTTTACTATAAGCAGCTTGAGGCCAAGAAACGCGATAGTTACATGCAGCGTTTTATGTTCAACTCGGAAACTTCTGGTTCGGATTTTTCAATCGATTATTGATATAGAAAGGCCCGCACGGATATTTCCGTTTGCGGGCCTTTGTCAGACGCTCCCTGAAACGATTAGTGCAGTGTAAGCATAGCCCGCGCTTGACGCTGCGCTTCAGCAATATCTGATGCTGACATTTCACGCGAAATATCGCAGCGATAAAACTTGGCGGCGTCATTGCCCTTCAATGCAGCAATGTTGAACCACTTATGGGCTTCAACATAACTTTGTGCCACTTCACGGCCTAAACAATATTTCATTCCCAATTCAAACATGTCATCTGCACTTGTAGTTATTGGGTTGAAGTTGGTGTTCATCTGTTCAATCGTGTTCATGTTAAAATCCCATCCTGTTTGGTTTGGTGGACCGGTTTTTGTGGTCCGTTGTTGGGATTGAATTTGCGCTCGCTGATAAAACACCGCGTTAAGCGACAGGCTTAAGAAGGATTGAAGACAGGTTTAGTCAAATTTTAAGCATCTAGAATTCAGTTATTCATTTCAATCACTTAGTTAAAATTAGTGACAAATTTACGGTATTTTCTTCACGGTTGATTCACCAGACTGGAGAAATGCAGGGTTCAGTTCTGTGGCACCGCCAACGTTATTGCCACGGGAAAATGATCCGAACCGGCATTGTTGCCAATCGCCTCTGAACTTAACGGAATAAGATCGGCACTGGCGAAAATGTGATCGATGGCCAATTGTGGAAAACCATAAGTGGCGGGCCACGTTGGCATATTGGTGAGGCGATGAAGGCCCAAGCTCTCGACCACGGTTTCAGTGACCCTTGAAAAGGGCGTGGCATTAAAATCACCCATGATGATCAATCGGCCGGGCACCGTTTCAAAATATTTCACGCTTTCTTTGATTTGCGTGAACTGCGCACGCGAATGGGGAAATCTCGTGGTGTGAATTCCAAAAATCGTCACGCCGCCAAATTGCGGACCGAGGCTGGCCTGAATGACGGGTGCGCCAGCCCATAAGCCTTTCGCAGTGACGTTGAACAATGGATATTTTGAAATGATCGCTGCATCACACTCTGCTTTGGCAAAGCAGGTTTCTTGATAAGGATATGTGCTGCGTAAGCTATCTAACAATTCTTGCTTGTCGGCTGTGAATTCCACAAGCGTCATGACATCTGGATCAAGTTTCAATATTGTATCGCGCTGTGCTCCAAAATCATGATTGAAGACAAATGTATTGAAACTTGCGACGCGCAATCTTTGGCTGCCTGGGGGAACTGCTGTCTCTGCAGAATGGATATTCATTTGCGGCCACAGGGCATAGGCCACCAGCATAGCTAAAAAAATAACGAGTCCGATGAGGCCTTTATAGCGTGGAAACACGAGGCCAAACGCCATCGCTACAATCAGGAATACAAATTGCATCGAGAATTGTGCGAAGACATCAAACCCCACCCAAAGATGGCCGAGCCGGGCCATGATCAAGCCTAAAGCACCGAGCAACAGCCCAAAGGTTGCGCCGCTCCAATCACGTTTGATTTTCTTTGGTTTGGAGACATTCGCATTCGCGGGGCTTGGAAGTTTATCTGTCGTCACGCGATTGACCTTATGCTTGTTTAAGTGAGTCTGCTCTCCATCGGCAGCAGTTGCTCAGGTGTAGCAAAACCTGGCAACTCTTCAAACTTCTTCTTCCATGCAACCACATGAGGATAATGTCCAAGCTCAATGCTGGCTTCCCCCGCATAGCGCAGCACACCGTAAATTCCCACATCTGCAACAGTTGGTTTTTTACCGACCACCCATTCAGATTTAGTGAGTTCTTGCTCTAATACAGCAAGGGCCGCTTTGGCTTCGGTGTCGTACATGATGCGTACTTCATCGCCGAATTGGCGCAGGCCCTTGTTGCGGGCGCGCAAACGGAACACTGGCACGCTGAGCTTATCCCACTGCCAGAACAGCCATTCGCGCACACGCTGCTTTTCTAATGGAACCTTGGTGGTGAACTTATCCAGCGTGTCGGCCAAATAAAGCAAAATGGCAGGTGATTGTACGGTGACCATTTGGCCATCGCGCAAAGCTGGCACTTGGCCATAACGGTTTTTCACGAGATAATCAGGCTGCTTATGGGCGCCTTCGCGCAAGTTCACGTGGATATAGGAAAAGGGATGCTTGCACAGTGAGAGCATGAGTGCCGCTGTATATGTTGGGCCGGAACTGGCGAAACCATAAAGCGTGAAGCGGCTATTTTCTGCGGCAGAAGGGCCTTTGGCAGCCGGCTTTTTAGCCGCTGCATTAGCAGGTTTTTTTACGATTTTCTTCGCCACAATTTTATTGGCAGGCAGTTTCTTAGCAATTGCCCTTTTGGCTGGTTTCGCCATGGGAGCACTCTCCTATAATCATTTGTGTACTGATAATCAGCACACGGACTATAGCAAACCTTGTAAGCAATTGGAAATAGTTAATAAAAATTAACCACTATTGGTTAATGGCGAGCTTTTTGCGCAATAAATCATTCACAGATTGCGGGTTTGCCTTGCCGCCGGTGGTTTTCATCACCTGCCCTACAAACCAGCCGAGCATCGAGGCTTTGGCCTTGACGGCTTCTACCTTGTCGGGATTGGCGGCGATGATTTCGTCGACAGCTTTCTCGATGGCGCCCATGTCGGTCACCTGCACCATTCCTCTTGCCGCTACTATTTCAGAGGGAACACCACCTTCAGTCCAAACAATTTCGAAGACATCTTTGGCAATTTTCCCGCTGATGGTGCCTGCTGCGATCAGATCTACAATACCGCCAATTTGAGCGGCCGAAACCGGTGTGGTTTCAATGGTTTTGCCTTCTTTGTTCAACCTTCCAAAGAACTCATTGATCACCCAATTAGCGGAAATTTTGCCGTCTCGGCCTTTGGCTACGATTTCGTAGAAATCGGCTGATGGCGGTTCAGCGGCCAGCACGGCTGCATCATACGCCGAAAGGCCATAGGCGCTCACAAAACGGGCTTTTTTCTCATCCGGCAATTCTGGCAAACTGGCTTTTATGGCAGCGACTCGAGCCGGATCAAGCTTCAGAGGCAGCAAGTCTGGATCGGGGAAATAGCGATAATCATGCGCTTCCTCTTTGGAGCGCATCGAACGGGTTTCTCCTTTCTTGGCGTCGTAAAGCCTGGTTTCCTGTTCAATCTTGCCGCCATCTTCAATTATGCCAATCTGGCGGCGGGCTTCATACTCGATGGCCTGACCCATGAAACGGATGGAATTCACATTCTTGATTTCACAACGTGTGCCGAAGGCATCGCCGGGCTTGCGCACTGACACG
>JANMWK010000202.1:0-15288 GCA_031393975.1 Hyphomicrobiales bacterium | reverse complement strand
AGATGGCTTTGTAAACAGCTTCTTTATCAACTGTGTTGAATGGTGCTGCCTGCACCATGTCGCCAGAAATATTTGGCATATGTTGTCCCCATAAACATACATTGCAGAGCCGTTTTCCAAACGGAACCACGATGATGCGAGTCCGGTCTTCTGACTCAGGTTTCAACCGATCCGACGCCTTCTCTGCTCAAGAAGCAAATGGCATTCGTCGTTTCGTCCACCTTACAGCGTTGGGCACGTTGCGGGATTTAGCCGCATTCCCGATTCTCCAGCTTGCGCTGGCACCTTGCATTAGGAACGCTAGTTCAGGGTGAAGGAGCAAACAAGGGTTAAAAAAGTTTGCCGCCGTTGGGCACGGATATGCTGGGACCGATAAGCACAACGCCGCCTGCTTCATCGGGGAAACCCAGCGTTAAAACTTCCGACATGAAGGGGCCGATTTGGCGCGGTGGAAAGTTGACTACAGCGGCCACTTGGCGGCCTAGCAAAGTTTCTGCCGTGTAATGTTTGGTGATTTGTGCCGAGGATTTTTTTACACCAATGGCATCACCGAAATCGATTTTCAATTTGAAAGCGGGTTTGCGTGCTTCGGGAAAAAGTTCAACGCCAATGATGGTGCCGATGCGGATGTCGACCTTTTCAAAATCAGCGAAGGTGATTTCAGGCACTAACTGCCAACTCTTTCGAGCGCAGTGCGGCGGCAATGATGGCTTTTTCGAGCAGCGGTTTCATGCCGTCATCAGCCATCAAGACTTGTAAGGCCGCATAAGTGGTGCCGTTGGGGGAGGTGACGTTTTGACGGAGAGTTGCAGCGTCAATACCAGTCTGGCGCATCAGCTCGCCGGAGCCCGCTACGGTCGCACGGGCCAGTTGCATAGCAAGATCAGCGGGTAGGCCGATTTTCACACCAGCATTGGCCAAGCATTCTGTCAGGTAAAACACGTAAGCCGGACCAGAGCCTGAAACTGCGGTGACCAGATCGATCATGCTTTCATTTTCAACGGTTACAACCTCGCCTGTCGAATCTAACAAGGCCGTGGCTAATTCCATTTGGGCTTTTGACACATTGGCATTGGCCGACATGGCCGTAATGCCGCGCCCGATGGCGGCGGGTGTGTTGGGAATAGTGCGGATGATGGCGGCATCTTCGCCAAAGTGCTTGGTAAAACTAGCGATGGTCTTTCCAGCGGCAACTGATAAAATAACGGGGCGCGAAGATTTTAGGCTCACCAAATTTGGCAACACGACTTCCATCACTTGCGGCTTAACTGCGACCACGATTACTTCCGCATCGGTGATCATAGCGATGGGTGGGTTGTGGCGAATGTTATGATGGGCCAAGAGCTCCATCATTTCCTGTGGTGGCTTGGGATCAATCGCTACGATCTTTTTCGGATCAGCGCCACCTTTCAACCAGCCTTCCAGCATGGCGCTGCCCATTTTGCCAGCACCAGCCAAAACCAACGTGCCATTAAGATTTATGGTCATGCTTCGCCTTGGGTTTCTAACATAGCATTTTCTAATGCGTCTTGGGCGCTGTGACCAGCCCAGATTACGAATTGAATGGCGGGGTAATATCGCTGGGCAGATTCAACACCAATGCGGATTATGCCTTCGCATTGTGCATCGTTGGCTTGGGCGCCACCGGCCAACAACAAGGTGTAGCGATAAACAATTGAACCATCATTGGTCCATAAATCAAAATGACCATGCATCATCTGACTGTTAATGATGGCTAATAATCGTGCAATTTCATCACGCCGTTTTTCTGGAACCTTTAAATCAAGGGTGCAGGCGAAATGCAGCGACTCTAAATCATCGCGCCAGGTGAATGACAAATTGAGATCAGCCCAGCTGCCGTCCACCAGCATCACCACTTCATGATCGTTGGTGCGGTCCACGTTCCAGTGGCGGCTTTCGGCCAAGCGCTCTACGCGATCGAGCGGGTTTAGATATGGCGCAAATGCCGTCATTCAAAATTCCTCAGTCAGCGGACGAATCATTCTTGCTGATGAGGTGAATGTGATGGAGTGGGGCCGCTGCTTCAATGGCAGCAGTGATTCTTCCACATGATTTTAATTGCTGGATTTCAACTTCAACTCAAGCTCAGCGATGCGCGCCGAAAGCTTGTCATTTTCCATGCGGGCTTTTTCGGCCATTTCGCGCACGACATCAAATTCTTCGCGTTTTACAACATTGATATTATTGAGCACGCGCTCCACTTGGGTTTGCACCAAGTTATCCACTTCCTTGCGCACACCAGAAGCGGCACCAGCGGCATTGGTCATCAACTTGGCTAGTTCGTCAAAAAAACGGGAAGATGTGGCGGGCATGATATATTCCTTTGTTATTTCTTAGCTAGTGATTATCGACACACTCTTCAAGTGCTGTTGCAAGAATCTGCGCATTCAGGCAGATGGTTTCCTGATGATTGCCGCAATTCCATTTCCAAATATCAGCCCGAACCTGATCGACTACGGACCCATTGTGGTGAAGTGGTATGGACTTGCTTATGTGGGCGGGCTGCTGTTTGCCAGTTGGTATATGAAAAGATTGGTCACTCATCCGGCGCTGTGGTTCGGGCTAAAGCCGACCCTGACAAAACAGCAGATTGATGACATGTTCATCTGGTTTTTTGCTGGCGTTGTGGGCGGTGGTAGATTGGGTTATGTGCTCCTCTACAATCCGGTGAAGTATTTTGAGCATCCCTTTGATATATTTAAAGTTTGGGATGGGGGAATGTCATTTCACGGCGGCTTTTTGGGTGTGGTGATTGCCTGCTATTTCTATGGCCGGAAATTTGGAACCACGCTGGACCGCATGTTGGATTTGGGCGCGGCTTCGGTGCCTGTCGGTTTGGGGTTGGGGCGCATTGCCAATTTCATTAATGCTGAACTTTATGGCCGCGCCAGTGACGTGCCATGGGCCGTGATATTTCCGGACGAGACATTTGGCCGTCATCCAAGCCAGCTTTATGAAGCACTTCTGGAAGGTGTGATTTTGTTTTTGGCGGTGCGCATCGCGACACATCAGTTTGGGGCCTTGGCGAAACCGGGGCGAGCATCGGGCGTGTTCGCTTTGGGCTATGGGTTGTCGCGCATCATTGTAGAATTTTTCCGTGTCCCCGATGTGCAGATTGGCTATCTCACCGGATTTGTAACAATGGGCATGGTGTTGTCATTGCCATTGGTTGTGGTTGGAATTTGGTTGCTGTGGCGGTCTCGTGACCGCGCTTGAGAAAATTATCATTGAGATGATTGAGGCCGATGGGCCGATGGGCATAGACCGTTACATGGCGCTGTGTTTGGGCCATCCGGTGCATGGCTATTATATGAGTCGTGACCCATTTGGTGCAGCAGGGGACTTCACCACAGCGCCTGAGATCAGCCAGATATTTGGAGAGCTCATGGGGGTGTGGTGCGTAAACGCGTGGGTGGCATTGGGTTCGCCTTCACCCTTTGCGTTGGTGGAGCTGGGGCCGGGGCGCGGCACATTGATGGCTGATTTGCTGCGGGCTGCAAAAGCAGCGCCTGAATTTATGGCGGCTGCAGAAGTTCATCTGGTGGAAACGAGCCCGGTGCTGCAGCTTATGCAAAAGGCCAAGCTTGGCGATAGTGTGACTTGGCACCACACAGTTGAAACTTTGCCAGCACTTCCCACCCTTATTATTGCCAATGAATTTTTTGATGCCTTGCCCATCAGGCAATTTGAAATGCGCGATGGCAAAACTTATGAGCGCGCCGTGGGATTACACCATAGCAAGCTGAAATTGGGGCTGGCCCCGACTGACATGACCTTTGCGAGTGAGGGTGTTTTTGAACTGTCTCCAGTTTCGATGGCTGTTGCTGAAGATTTGGGCAAGCATATTAACACCCATGGGGGGGCGGCATTGGTGATTGATTATGGCCACTCTCATTCGTCTGCTGGAGACACATTGCAAGCGGTGAAAGCCCATGGGTTCTGCGATGTTTTAGAAACTCCGGGAGAGGCCGATATTACGGCTCATGTGGATTTTGAAGCTTTAGGCAAAAGTTTTGATGCCAAAGCACTGCCTGTGCTGACTCAGGGGCAGTTTTTGAAGGCCATGGGTTTAGAAATGCGCACTGAAAAACTGGCTGTTAAACTTCAAGGTTCTGCCCTGACCGATTTTTTGGCGTCATC
Organism: Hyphomicrobiales bacterium; assembly: GCA_031393975.1. GTDB lineage: Bacteria > Pseudomonadota > Alphaproteobacteria > Rhizobiales > Aestuariivirgaceae > Aestuariivirga. Next base: position 11,127 of record JANMWK010000202.1, on the reverse strand, counting down.
GGCTCGATTGATTGATGCTGATCAAATGGGGGACCTTTTCAAAGCATTATGTTTGGTGCAAAAGGGTGGGAATGCAACCTATCCGTTTGGTGCCCCATGATTACAGCCACATCGCTCACGCTTCCTAAAATCACCCATGGGTTTTTCACCCGGGAGGGCGGATTTTCGTCGGGCCTATTTTCATCGCTGAATTGTGGCCTTGGCTCGGGTGATGACATTGCTGTGGTGACTAAGAATCGAGAGCAGGTTGCAGCAAGGCTTGGCGTGACGGATACGCATTTGGTTTCGACCTATCAAATTCACAGTGCCGATGTGATGGTTGTCCATGCGCCATTTTCGGAGCGGCCGAAAGCAGACGGGATGGTGACGGCAACGTCCGGAATTGCACTGTGCGTTTTAACTGCTGATTGTGGGCCCGTATTATTTGCTGACGAAAAGGCGGGCGTGATTGGCGCGTGTCATGCTGGTTGGAAAGGTGCACTTTCCGGAGTAACCGACAATGTGATTATTGCGATGGAAAAATTGGGGGCAGCCCGCGCCAATATTTCTGCTGTGCTGGGCCCTACGATTTCCCAGGCGGCTTACGAGGTGGGTCCAGAATTTCTGAATGCTTTTTCAAGTGCCGATGAAAGCAATCAAAAATACTTCATGCCAACACTTAAGTCTGGCTACTATATGTTTGATTTACCGCGATATTTAATTGATCGAATGAATGCCTTTGGTGTGGGGCAGGTGCAAGACCTAGCCCTTTGCACCTATGAAGATGAAGAGTGGTTTTTCAGTTATCGCCGCGCTACACATTTGAACGAAAAAAACTATGGGCGGTTGATTTCTGCTATTGCGCTTCGGGATGATTAGATGTTTTCTGGTTCTGAGTATGTTTTTTTTAGCGGCTTGTGCAGGGCCGCAATTGCCTTTGTCGAAGAACGATCCATTGCCTGTCCACGCCGACTCTCTGGTGCGGCCACCGTGGGAAGCTTTGGTGAAAGCCGGGCCGGGGGCTGAAAAGGAGATTGATCTCGAAACCTTGAATGGACCGCAAGTTGCGTCCGCACCAGCGCCAGCCGACGCACCCGTAGCCTCTCAACCGCCCACTGCGCCGCCCAAGCCGGGTGATACGGTGATCAAAGCTGTTGCGGTTTTGCCAGTCACAGGAATTGGCGGTGCTGAACTGACTGCGGCCATGCGCAAAGTTTTGAAAGATTCGGGCTGGCCCGTGATTGCTGCAAAGCGCGCGGATGCGCTTACCGTGCAAGGGTCTGCCCTGCTTGACCCTCCCGTAAATGGCCAACAGACAATGCATTTGGTGTGGCGAGTGTTAACGCCTAAAGGCAAGGACCTGGGCGACATAAAGCAAAACAATGTGGTGCCTGCCGGATCGCTGAATGCGGGTTGGGGCCAGAATGCAGGTTTTGCCACGCAGGCCGCTGCGACTGGCATATTTAAGCTGATTGACGGGTTGCGTTAACTATCAACAGCCATGATTTGCACTTCACCTCCAGCATTGTTATAGAGCGCGCACCAGCAGTACATAAGGGCTTCACATCCATGATGAAAATCGTTTCAGGGAATTCCAATCGACCCCTGGCGGAGGCCATCTGCTCTTACCTCAATTTGCCCATCACAAAGGCGGTGGTGAAGCGTTTTAATGACATGGAAGTGTTCGTTGAAATTCAGGAAAATGTGCGCGGGCAGGATATGTTCATCATCCAATCCACATCATTTCCCACCAATGACCATTTAATGGAATTATTGATCATCACTGATGCTTTGCGCCGCGCTTCGGCCAAGCGCATTACAGCAGTGATCCCCTATTTTGGTTATGCCCGACAAGACCGCAAACCTGGGCCACGCACGCCCATTTCTGCGAAGCTGGTTTCAAACTTGATTACCCATGCCGGTGCAGACCGCGTGTTGACGATTGATTTGCACGCCGGACAAATTCAGGGCTTTTTTGATATTCCGACCGATAATTTATTCTCTGGGCCGGTGTTTGTGCGCGATATTAAGCAGCATATGGATATTGCTAATACGGTGGTGGTCTCACCCGATATTGGTGGCGTGGTGCGGGCCCGGGCTTTGGCCAAACGCTTGGATACGCCGCTCGCCATTGTTGATAAGCGCCGGGAACGCGCCGGTGAATCTGAAGTGATGAATATTATTGGTGAAGTGGACGGCAAGTCTTGCATTTTGATCGATGACATTGTGGATTCCGGCGGCACTCTGTGTAACGCCGCCGAGGCGCTTTTGGAAAAAGGTGCCAAAGATGTGACAGCCTATATTACCCACGGGGTTCTTTCCGGCGGTGCAGTTTCGCGCATTACCAATTCCAAATTGAAGAACTTGGTGATCACCGATTCGATCCAGCCCACCGAAGCGGTGAAAGTGGCAAGGAATATTCGTGTCATTCCAATTGCTTCGCTTTTAGGTGAAGCCATTGGCCGCACAAGCCGGGAAGAAAGTGTGTCAAGCTTGTTTGAATAGGGTGAATGCTGCTAGTTAGCGGCCATGACCTCAATCATTCAAATTAAGAATCTTTCCAAGATCTATCATACCGGCTTTCACGCCCTTAAAGATATCTCGCTTGACATTAAACGTGGCGAGATTTTTGCGTTGCTTGGCCCCAATGGGGCGGGCAAGACGACGCTGATCAGTGTGATCTGTGGCATTGTAAATAAATCTTCTGGCACAGTGCTTGTTGATGGCCATGACATTGTGAAAGAGTTTCGGGTCACGCGGGCGATGATTGGGCTGGTGCCGCAGGAGCTGCATCTTTCATTTTTTGAAACGGTGTGGGACACGATTAAATTCAGCCGCAAACTTTTCGGCAAGCCAGATAATGATACTTATCTTGAAAAAATTCTGAAGCAACTTTCGTTGTGGGATAAGAAAGATGGAAAAATCGGAACACTTTCCGGTGGTATGAAGCGGCGCGTGTTGATTACCAAGGCTCTGTCACATGAACCGACAGTTCTATTTTTAGATGAGCCAACGGCGGGCGTTGATGTGGCTTTACGCAAAGATATGTGGAATGTGGTGCGCGGGCTTCGTGACACCGGCGTCACCATCATTCTCACCACACATTATATCGAGGAAGCCGAAGAAATGGCCGACCGGGTGGGTGTAATCAGCAAGGGTGAAATGATTCTGGTCGAAGACAAAGAAGCTTTAATGATGAAGATGGGACAAAAGAAACTGTCATTAGTTTTGGAAAAGTCCCTCACATCTATCCCCAAGAAATTAGCGCGTTTTAAATTGCAATTGAACAAGAACGGCACTGAACTTTCATATGGGTTTGATGTGCGCGAAGGCAAGCCTGATATTTCCGGATTGCTCAAAGAAATTGATGCCGCAAAAATTAGTTATAGTGATCTGCACACGGAGCAAAATTCGCTTGAAGATATTTTCATGGGGCTGGTGAAGCAATGAACTGGCGCGCTGTTGTTGCAATTTTCACTTATGAGATGAAGCGGTTTTTTCGCACATTGTTTCAAAGTCTCATCTCACCAGTGATTTCTACGGTGCTTTATTTCATCGTGTTTGGTGCGGCCATTGGTTCGCGCATCACGCAGATTGATGGCGTGTCTTACGGTGCGTTTATCGTGCCGGGACTGATCATGTTGTCGATCCTCACGCAGAGTATTTCAAACGCATCTTTCGGGATTTATTTTCCGAAATTTTCAGGCACCATCTATGAATATCTTTCTGCACCGGTTTCAGCGCCTGAAATGGTGTTGGGGTTTGTGGGCGCTGCGGCGGCCAAATCTATTTTGATCGGGCTCGTAATATTGGCTACCAGCACATTCTTTGTGCCCGTGATGATTATGCATCCGTTTTGGATGATCTTGTTTCTGCTGCTCACAGCTGTGACGTTTTCGCTGTTTGGATTTATCATTGGCCTCTGGGCCGATGGGTTTGAAAAATTGCAGGTCATCCCGCTCTTGGTCATCACACCACTGACGTTCTTAGGCGGGAGTTTTTATTCGATCCATGTGCTGCCGGAATTCTGGCAAAAAGTCTCGCTATTTAATCCTGTGGTCTATTTGGTCAGTGGTTTTCGCTGGAGCTTTTATGAAGTTTCAGATGTGAGTTTGAGTATCAGCCTTGGCATGACATTTGTGTTTTTATGCATTTGCCTTGCTGCGATCACGTGGATTTTCCACACCGGGTATCGTCTTAAAAATTAGTTCGGTATTTTAATTCTTCCATTTGAAGCCGATTAAAGTCTCGTAATAAGCGACGGATATCAGCCGTCTGTCAGTCATAATCGCTATAACTACGATATGTTTTGATCGTTAGTGAGGGATTCATATGAACATTCTTTCACGTTTTGCACTTATACTATTATCCAGTGTTGCTGTTTTTTCTTTTGCTCAGGCCGCTACAGTTGTGGACCCCCACTTGCAGTTGGTAGCTGCTGCTGCTCTCCATGACGGTGTGTTTGTCGGGGGGAACTATGATGCTTATTATGGCACCGTGCAGGTGCAGGCCACTGTGCAAGGTGGGCAGGTTGTGGGCGTTAAAACAGTTCGCTTTCCAAATCACAGTGGTGAGAGCCGCTCAATTAATCGTCAGGCTTTGCCCATGTTACTGCAGGAAGTGGTGGCAGCGCAGAGCTCTCGCATCGACATGATTTCGGGAGCCACTTTGACTAGCCGCGCTTACATTGCGTCGCTCCGTGATGCGTTGAAGCAATCGAGCAATTAATGCGCGATACACGCATCGTTATGGGAATGCCAGTGACCGTCGATATCATTGATGCTGTTCCAGCAACTTTGCTCGAAGAAGTTTATGATTATTTTTTGGGCGTTGATCAGCGATTTAGTCTGTACAAAGACGATAGTGAGATCAGCGCCTATAACCGTGGTGAAGTGCCACCGCAAAAGCTGAGCGGGGAGATGAAACAGGTCTTTGCTTTAGCGGAACGCACTCAAATAGAGAGTAAAGGCTTTTTCGATATGCGAAAGAGCGATGGTCAGATTGATCCTTCCGGCATTGTGAAAGGCTGGGCCATTCGCAATGCTGCTGCAATCATGAGCGCTGCGGGTTGTAAGAATTTTTATGTTGATGCTGGCGGCGATATTCAGGCCGAAGGCAAAAACGCAGAAGGTGAAAATTGGCGGGTGGGCATTCGCAGCCCGTTTCATGATCGAGAGATCATTAAAGTTATCAGCCTGAGTGGGCAAGGCATTGCCACGTCTGGCAGTTATGTGCGCGGCCACCATATTTATAATCCTCATGCGCCAGGGCAAAAAATTACCGATATTGTGAGCCTCTCGGTGATCGGCCCTGATGTTTTGGAAGCTGATCGATTTGCCACGACCGCTTTCGCCATGGGTGAAAGCGGCATTTATTTCATTGAAGAGAAGTTAGGATTTGAAGGTTATATGGTGAATGCCAAAGGCATTGCCACCATGACCACAGGCTTTGGAGCATATGTTGTATCATGATGAACAGCGTTGATCGTTTTCTCAATCACATCACTATGTATCGATTAGTATTATATTATGTGATGGCCTTGCTGGGGAGTGCTTTTATGCTCGGTTTTTTTGGTTTGGTGCCGCACAGTCCGCTCAACTTGGTTTTGTCGACCGCCTCGATAACGGCGGTTTGCTGGATCGCCAATCGCGCCTTCGCATTTGCTTTCAAGGTGCCTGCCAACACTGAATCGATTTACATCACAGCCTTCATTTTAGCGTTGATCCTGCCGCCTATAACTCCCACGGATTTTTATGGCTTAGGTGGTTTAGCATTGGCTGCTGTTGCAGGCATTGCTTCCAAATTTTTAATCGCGATTTATCGCAAGCATATTTTTAATCCGGTTGTCGTGGGCGTGGTGGCGTCTGGCTATATTCTCGATCAGCCGCCCACTTGGTGGGTGGGTGGTAATTTGGAATTACTGCCAATTGTTTTGATTGGTGGCTTTCTGATCTTGCGCAAAGTGCAGCGCTTCGAAATGTTTAGCGTTTATGTGTTGGCCAATTTGGTGATGGCGGCATTCACCACGTCGCCCGATATGTATGGCGAAGCGATGAAGCAGACGTTCGTGTATTCACCCTTGTTATTTGCCGGCTTTGCAATGTTGACCGAGCCTTCAACAGCACCAGCGGCTTTGTGGCCCAGCTTGGCCTTTGGTGCGATTGTGGGCGGCCTTTCTTCGCCAAACGTTCATTTTGGCGAATTCTATTTCACACCAGAATTGGCCTTCCTTGTGGGCAATGCGTTTGCGTGGATCGTGAGCCCCAAGTTCCGTTTCAAACTGACATTGGAGCGGATTGAGAAAAAAGCGTCGGGTTGCTTTGATTATGTTTTTGTGTCCAATCGCCGCGTTTCATTTGCCGCTGGCCAATATTTGGATTGGACTATCGATGTGGCCAATCCTGATGATCGAGGCAATCGTCGTGCTTTCACCATTGCGTCTGCACCTTCAGATGAGAAGTTGCGGCTGGGCGTGAAGTTCTATTCCAAGCCCAGTGCATTCAAAAAATCATTGCTCAAAATGAAACCGGGCGATGTGATTTTCGGATCGCAATTGGCGGGTAATTTTGTGTTGCCCAAGAGCCATGATGAAAAGCTGGCCTTCATTGCGGGTGGCATTGGCGTCACTCCGTTTCGCAGCATGATCCAGCATATGGTGAATGAGCAACAGAGGCGCTCGGTTGTGCTGCTCTATGGCAACAATCGAGCCAATGAAATTGCCTATTCTGATGTGTTTAATCAAGCCGAACTTGAACTGGGACTGCGCACGGTTTATGCAGTGGCGGAGGATGCAAAGCATAACATGCATAGTGGGTTCATTGATGCCGCTCTCATCCAACGCGAAATGCCTGATTACAAAGAGCGCACGTTCTACATCTCAGGCCCGCGCGCCATGGTCATGCGGTTTCAGAAAACGCTGGCAGAACTGGGCATTTCCAAGTCACGGATTAAGACTGATTTTTTTCCGGGATTTGCGTGATCGGCGGGATCGAGTCTGCTTTGAGTTCAATTACGACTTTAATGCTTTGGACACCAAACTGAAGCGATGGGCCAACACCAGATAGAGAATGTTCAATACAATTCCACCCCGTGTCGGTCCAGTTTTATTGCATCAGTGCCCAAACGCGCTTAAAGTTACATGATGAGCAAATTAATTCTGACAACTTACGACTGGGTTCCTGAAATGCCGCGAGGCTATGTGCGTGACATACGCGTGCGCTGGGCATTGGAAGAGGCTGAGTTGCCCTATGGCGTCGAGAGCACGCCGTTTCGCGATCGGCAGCCTGCGCATTTCGCTCACCAACCTTTCGGCCAGGTTCCGTGGTTGACCGATGGAAACTTATCAATTTTCGAGAGTGGCGCGATCCTTCTTCACCTCGGCGAGATGAGTGAGAAGCTGATGACTGGCGACCCGCGCGGTCGCGGTGATGTCAAACAATGGCTGTTCGCAGCACTTGCTTCAGTCGAGGCGGCGAGCCAACCTTGGTCTTTCTTCAAGTTCTCTGGCGACAACGTAGAAACGCCGATGCGAAAGTTTTTTGACGGGTTCCTTGAGGCTCGGCTCAAGCACATGGAAACGGTACTAGCATCACGCGAATGGTTGGCAGGGGCTTTCTCGGTTGCTGATATTCTCATGGCGGATGTGCTGCGCCTTGTTGATCGATTCGATGGGCTGGCAGACTATCCCGCCTGTCGTGCATACGTTGCGCGGGCCACAACCCGGCCTTCCTTCACTAAGGCACACGCTGATCAGATGGCGCATTTTGCGGCAGCAGACTGAATAGCACCGACGATCACGAATTCACCGACCATCGCTTAAATCGATTAGTGGGCTGAGGTCCGGTAAGGATCAAAAACTGACGTGATTGTTGGTTTTTGAATGTTCTGCTCTTTAGTTGACAGCTGACCTACTGCTTAGTCGCAGCCCAAACTTGCAAGTTTCTGCCGTTTCACCTATAGGCCCGCTGGCTTGGCGTCGTTCACCCCTGGAGGAAGGTCGGGCATTCATGAAAATCGGAGAATACAATGTCTAAAATCGTAAATATTAAGGCCGCTGCTCGCGGTCGGGCCGGTAAGGGGGCCGCTCGCTCAGTTCGTCGTGAGGGACTTGTTCCCGGCGTCGTTTATGGCGACAAGAAAGATCCCCAAATCATCTCGCTCATCTACAAAGATGTGGAGCCGCATGTTGGCACAGGCCGTTTCCTGTCGACTTTGGTTGATCTTGAAGTTGATGGTCAAATCATCCGCGCCATTCCGCGCGACGTTCAATTTGAACCGGTGAAAGACCGGATCACCCATGTGGATTTCTTGCGCCTCGGCAAGGATTCACGCATCGCTGTGAACATTCCTGTACACTTCAAAAACCAAGAAGCTTCACCTGGAATTAAAGCCGGTGGTGTGCTGAACGTGGTTTCACATTCTGTGAGCCTCTATTGCCCAGCCGACTTCATTCCCGATGATATCACTGTTGATCTCACCGGCATTCAAGTGAACTCGGCTATCCATTTGTCGGATATCAAACTGCCAGACCGCGTTACATCGGCTGTGCGTGATGACGTAACACTCTGCGCCATCTCGGCGCAGGCCAAGGAAGAAGTGGCTGCTGAAGGTGCGGTTACTGCTGAAGTTCCAGCATCGAACCAGAAGGCGCCAGATCCTAAGGCTGCTGCCGCTGCTGCTCCTGCTAAAGGTGCGGCTGGCAAAGCTGCTGTTCCGGCTAAGGGCGCTGCTCCCGCTGCTAAGGCTCCGGCTGCGAAGAAGAAGTAAAGTTTTCAAGATTGAATTTGAAACGGCGGGGAGCAATCTCCGCCGTTTTGTTTTTTGCAGTTTTTGAAAAATGAAAGACAGTTCATCCTTTGCGAGGTTACACTGCCTGAAACAACTCTGATTGGCCGCTTGGGCCCCTTTGAATTTATTGCGCTGATTGCGGCCCTTATCGCCATCAACGCCTGCTGGCAAGGTCGTTTTCAATTTCGGTTTTTTCAGATTGGACTGCAAAGCAGCGGTCCTGCAAACTGTTTTGTAAAGTTTATGTATGCCCAAGAATGCTGCGTTCAAAGTTGTTCAAAGCGGTATAGCTTTCATAAGTGAAATCAGCGCGCGCCGCGTCGAACAGCAGATGATATTGATCATTCGTAGTTTTAAAATCGAACAAGCCTGCAATGGCCAGTTCACCCCTTAAGGCGCGGATTACTCCGCGATTGACAGTGATATCTGCAGGGTTGAGCGCAAACAAGAGATTGCCTTGCACATATGAGTTGAAATATTCGTTTTGGGTTGTCCTCGATGTAGATACACGAGACTCGATATTGCGCATTTCAGCTGCGCGTGCCGCGATCTGGGCATCGAAATGTTCAATAAAAACGAATGACCCAAAATTGCCAAAGAGTGAAAGTACGGTTGCAAAAATTATAGTGAATAGTTTGAGGGAGAAAAGAAATCCGAGTCGGGGGTTTTTCGGTTTTTCCGTTTGAACTTCAGTTTCCCTCCGGTTCTGCTTCTCCCCACCCGCTGCGCCGATGACGTGACAACTAAAATTTGCGAGGATCAATGTGGGGAGCAGGGTGGCCTAAACTTGCGCTAGTTCAACGTTTCCCTTATAGCCCGCAAACCCCAAATGCGCACACTCAAGGAGGCCTTCATGTATCTGTTTGTTGGCCTCGGCAATCCGGGGGCCGCATATGCTTCTAACCGCCATAACATTGGCTTCATGGCGGTGGATGTGATTGCGGCGGCGCATAAATTTTCGCCATGGAGGAAAAAGTTTAACGGCGAGATTTGTGATGGCACATTAGCTGGGACAAAAGTTCTGCTGCTCAAGCCGCAAACTTTTATGAATGAGTCGGGCCGTGCGGTGGGCGAGGCGGTGCGGTTTCATAATATTCCCCTCGATAGGGTGTATGTTTTTTATGACGAGTTGGATTTGGAAGCGGGCAAAATTCGCGTGAAGCTGGGCGGTGGGGCAGCGGGGCATAATGGTATTCGCTCGATCTCCTCGCATATCACGCCAGAGTTTAAACGCGTGCGCCTCGGCATTGGCCACCCCGGCGACGCCCGCATGGTGATGCCGCATGTGCTGGGTGATTTTGCCAAGAGTGATCGTGAATGGCTGGTTGCATTGTTGGACGCGGTATCCGATAACGCCGCCATGTTGATTGAAGGGGCCGAGGCCAAGTTTCAAAGCCATGTGCATTTGAAAGTGAACCCGCCACCTGTTCGTGAAAAGAAGAAGGACTGAACTATGGGTTTTAAATGTGGCATTGTGGGTTTGCCGAATGTTGGAAAATCGACATTGTTCAATGCGCTCACGCAAACATCGGCGGCGCAGGCGGCTAATTATCCGTTTTGTACTATTGAGCCAAACGTTGGCGATGTGGGAGTGCCGGACCCGCGCCTTGATATTCTGGCCGCAATTGCCGGCAGCCAGCAGATTATCCCTACGCGCCTCACCTTTGTCGACATTGCGGGGCTTGTGAAGGGCGCTTCCAAGGGCGAAGGATTGGGCAATCAGTTTCTGGCCAATATTCGCGAGACCGATGCCATTGCGCATGTGGTGCGCTGCTTTGAAGATGGCGACATTACACATGTGTCGGGCAAGATTGATCCGCTTTCTGATATCGAAGTGATCGAAACAGAATTGATGCTTGCTGATCTCGACGCGCTGGAAAAGCGCCAGCCTGCTGCTGAGAAAAAAGGCAAGCAAGGCGATAAAGATCAGAAGGAATTGGCTGATCTGATGATGCGTGCGCTTGTGTTGCTGCGCGAAGGCAAGCCCGCGCGCATTACAGAACGCACCGCCGATGAAGAAAAGATGTTTCAAGGCGTGGGACTGCTTTCGTCGAAGCCGGTTCTTTATGTGTGCAATGTGGAAGAAGCTGCTGCTGATAAGGGCAATGACTTTTCTGATCGCGTGAAAGCCTTTGCGAAAACTGAAGGCAATATAGCTGTGGTCGTTTCGGCCAAGATCGAAAGCGAAATCGCTTTAATGGCGCAGGCTGACCAGAAGGATTTTCTCGATGCCGTTGGACTGAGCGAGCCCGGTTTGAACCGTGTCATTCGCGCGGGTTATGAGTTGCTCGGCTTGTTTACCTATTTCACCGTAGGCCCGAAAGAAGCCCGTGCTTGGACCATCACCCAAGGCACCAAGGC
>JANMWK010000073.1:0-10773 GCA_031393975.1 Hyphomicrobiales bacterium | reverse complement strand
ATGGTTGTGCGGATTTCTTCTGCTCCGGCGCGGCATATTTCAGCTGTTGAGGCTGCGGCTTTGGTTCGGTCTGGCGATTGGCTGGATTATGGCACTGCGTTGTGTCAGCCGGATGTGTTTGATGGGGCGCTTGCGGCTCGTGCTTCTGAGCTCACCAATGTGAAAATTCGCAATTGCCTTTCGATGAAGCCGCGCGCGGTTTTGGATGCTGATCCTGACGGCGCGCATTTTCATTGGTTCAGTTGGCATTTTTCTGGCTATGACCGCAAGAAGCATGATGTGGGGCGCTGCAATTATATGCCGCTGAATTTGGGGGAGGTGCCGGATTATTATCGGCGGTTTTTGGCCCCGGTTGATGTGGTGATTTTTAAGTGCTGCCCGATGGATGAAAATGGGTTTTTTAATTTTAGTGCTGCCAACCTGTGGCACCGCGCGGTGCTGGAGCGGGCGCGGATTGTGATTGTCGAAGTGACTGAAAACAATCCATATGTCTATGGCACCGAAAATGGAGTGCATCTTAGTGAAGTGGATTACATCATTCCGGGCGACGCCCAGTTGCCCACCGAATTGCCGAACCCGCCACCCACCGATATTGATCGCGCCGTGGCCCGCTTGATTACAGCTGAGATTAATGATGGCGATTGTTTGCAAATTGGCATTGGTGGAATGCCCAATGCAGTGTGCACATTGTTGCTGGAAAGTGGGGCTAGAAATCTTGGTGTTCACACTGAAATGATGACCGATGGTATTAGCGCCCTTTATAAAGCGGGGCGCATTACGGGTTCGCAAAAGAACCTAAACCCCGGAAAGATTACTTATACATTTGCGCTCGGGTCGGCTGCACTTTACGCGATGCTCAATCGCAACGCAGATTTTGAAATTCAACCGGTGGATTACACTAACTCACCGCACATTATTATGCAGAACAATAATGTGGTGTCGATCAACAACACCACCCAGATTGATTTGCAGGGGCAGGCGGCTTCCGAGTCCGATGGGCATCGCCACATCAGCGGCACCGGTGGGCAATTGCAATTTGTGCGCGGGGCCTATGCTTCCAAGGGTGGCAAGTCGTTTATTTGCTTGGCTTCGACTTATGATAAAAAAGGGGAACGCCGCAGCCGCATTGTTCTCAATCTCACGGTGGGCAATGTGGTAACTACGCCGCGTTCCGACGTGATGTATGTAGTGACGGAATTTGGCATGGTATGCTTGAAGGGAAAATCAGTGGCGGAGAGGGCGCTGGCGCTGATTTCCATTGCGCATCCTGATTTTCGTGAGGGGTTGGAGCGGCAGGCTTTTGAGCACCGCCTGATCCCCCGCGGGGTATCATTTTAAAAAATGCAGCAGTGCGACCAGACTTGAGAGGGGGCGATATTCAATCCCGGTCACACTGCTGCGGCATTCATCCCGTTCGAGATGAAACTTATATATTGGTGCAGCGGTTGATGCTGCAGGTGTCGATAGCGATTTGGCCTTTCAACGGCCAAGCTTGGTTTTTGTAAGCCACGGTGATGTTGGTTTTTTGAGGTTGAACAGACTGATCGGCGAATGCACCTGCTGATAGAAACACGATGGTGAGGATGGTGACGCTGATTAATGTTTTCATTTTGCTCACTCCCTGTGAGGTGCTGTGTTGAACTTGAAATCACCTTGCACTTCTGAATCGCAACCGAACCCGAATGTGGCGTTCATATTCCGTTTAGATCCGGATTGACGTCCACTTGGAACGCACAACCCAAAAAACAATGCTGCGGTGTTGTGCTTATCTAACTACGCAGGCTGCAAAGAGTTCCCAAAGAAAAACCCCGGTGGGAGAACCGGGGTTTTCAAGTAGCTAGCGGAAATTTGCAGGGGACCGTTAGCTTGGGAAAAAAATGGAACCGGAGTGGATCAAAAATCTTGGGCGTTGGGGCGGGGTTGCGAAAGATTTACAAAATCAACCCCGGTTCCGTAAAACCTCCCTGGTGGGGGTGTTACCAGAGAGGCATAACTTTATGAATTCGGCGTGTCTGAGCAATCCTCAACCGCGCATTGTTCGAAGATCAAGGGCTTGTCGACGGCGAAAATATTTTTGTTTAAATGCGCTGGACCGTTTGCGTGGGCAATTGCAATAGCCGCGGTGGCGGCGATGGCCAGTGCAAGACTTATTACAGTAGTGCGGATCATGTTTTTAGTCTCCCGTCTTTCGTTTCGATCTTGGGAAGAGAATAGCGTAGGGTTTTGGAACCTTTCCTGAATGCGTCATTCATCTGCCGTTTATATTAGATATATTTATAACGGCGGATTGTGTAAAAAGTTCCTTTGAATTTTGCCTAAATTGGGGACTTGTTGTGAATGACCAATGATTTGAACTGGATGAGTGCCGCAAAGCTCAGCAAACTCTTTGCGCAGGGCAAAGCGTCACCAGTGGATGCTGCAAAAGCCTGCCTCGCGCAAATTTCACGGCATGATCGCGCTTTGAACGCTATGTGCTTAGTGGATGAAAAGGCTACATTAAAGCAGGCCCGCGAGAGCGAAAAGCGCTGGAAAAAGGGTGAAGCGTTGGGGCTGCTGGATGGTGTTCCCGTCCTCATCAAAGACATTCTCTTGGTTAAGGGCTGGCCCACATTGCGCGGCTCCAAAACTGTCGATCTCACCCAAAAATGGGTAAATGATGCGCCAAGTGTGGCGAGATTGCGTGAGGCGGGTGCCGTATTTTTAGGGATGACCACCACACCGGAGTTTGGTTGGAAGGGGGTGACCGACTCACCTCTTACCGGGGTTACGCGCAATCCTTGGGATTTAACCAAGACGCCAGGGGGCTCATCAGGGGGCTCAGCGGCGGCCTTGGCGGCCGGCTATGGCCCGTTAGCGTTGGGCACTGATGGCGGTGGCAGCATTCGTATTCCGGCAGGCTTCACGGGCACATTTGGCTTAAAGCCCTCATTTGGGAGGGTGCCGGCCTGGCCCCTCTCTCCATTCGGCACCGTGGCTCATATCGGACCAATGACACGCAATGTTGAAGATGCAGGATTGATGATGAATGAACTCACCAAGCCTGATGCCCGCGATTGGCATAGCCTGCCTTATGATAAAGTGGATTACATGGCCAAGCTTGGAAAAGGCGCGAAGGGCATGAAGATCGCGTTCTCGCCGACGCTTGGTTATGTCGATGTTGACCCCGAAGTTGCTCGGCTGGTGAAGGATGCGGTCAACACGCTAAAAGAACTGGGTGCTAAAGTTACAGAGATTGACCCCGGTTTTGGTGATCCTGCAGTGGTTTTTAGAATTTTATGGTGGAGTGGGGCGCGGGCCGCTTTAGGTGGTTTGCCGCCAGAAAAGCTCGCATTATTGGAACCCGCTCTAGCCGATGTGATTGAGCAATCTCATTCGATCACGGTCGATGAATTGTTGGATGCGGCAAAACTGCGTGGCGCATTGGGCAGCCAGATGCGGCAATTTATGGAACCCTATGACGCATTGATCACACCCACATTGCCGATCCCAGCATTTGAGGCAGGCAAGCTGCAACCAGCAGACCCTGACTCCAAAGGCAAATGGGTGAACTGGACGCCCTTTACCTATCCCTTCAACCTCACGCAGCAGCCTGCCGCCAGTGTGCCATGTGGATTTACTAAAGCGGGCTTGCCCGTGGGCCTGCATGTGGTGGGCCGCATGTTTGAGGATGGGCGAGTCCTGCGGATTTGTTCGGCTTATGAAGCAGCCGCAAATTTAGGTAAACTAAAGCCAGCGGGATTTTATTAAAAAGGACGCAAAGCGCGTGAGCTCGACTCCACCCTACGATCCGTCCAAAGATGGTGCCCAGATGGAATTGGATGGGCGCATGTCTTATAGCGACTATCTGCACATTGAAGAAATTCTTGGGGCGCAAAAACCGCTGACAACAGCCCATGACGAGATGTTGTTTATCATCCAGCATCAAACCTCAGAATTATGGATGCGTTTGGCTGTGCATGAAATTACGGCGGCGCGGGATGCCATTGCGGGCGGAAAATTGGAACCGGCCTTTAAAATGTTAGCCCGCGTGGCGCGTATTTTTGATCAACTCACTGGGGCATGGGATGTGCTGCGCACCATGACGCCCAGTGAATATACGTTGTTTCGCAATGCGCTGGGGCAATCCTCTGGATTTCAGTCGTGGCAATATCGCAAAATTGAATTTATGTTGGGCAATCGCAATCACGCCATGCTGCGCCCTCATGCGCACCGCACTGAAATTCACGCTATGCTCACCGCAGAACTGCAGGTGCCCAGCCTTTATGATGAGGCGCTGCGCTTGCTGAGCCGCAGCGGCATTGCGGTGCCACTCGAGGTTTTGGAGTGTGACTTTTCCATCACGCATGGGGCTTCCGCGGGTGTGGTGGAGGCGTGGCGACAGGTTTATGAAGCGCCGGAAAAATATTGGCAGCTTTATGAGTTGGCCGAAAAGCTGGTTGATTTCGAAGATTATTTCCGGCGATGGCGCTTCAATCATGTGACCACTGTGGAGCGCGTGATTGGTTTTAAACGCGGCACCGGCGGCACGGGTGGGGTGAGTTACCTTAGAAAAATGTTGGATGTGGAATTATTTCCAGAACTTTGGCATGTGCGCACAGTTCTTTAAGCCGGTGCCGCTACTAATTCATTTTGCGGCGGTTCATTAGGCTGGACGCCATGACGCAATGTGCTATCGATGAATTGTCACAACGTGACCGCAATCGCGGCGCGGCAAGAGCAAAGGAGCGGCAGATGACAAAGAGAATTTTATTAGCAGTTTTGGTTTTGGTTTCTATGACTGGATTGGCGGTGGCCCATCCGGGGCATGGTGCCATGGGTTTTGTGCCGGGATTTATGCATCCGTTTTCCGGGTTTGATCATATTATTGCGATGGTGTCTGTTGGTTTTTTTGCGGCCACCTTGGGTGGCAAGGGGCGTTTTGCGGTGCCTGCCACGTTCGTTGCCATGATGGCGGCTGGTGGGGCATGGGGCATGGCTGGAATGCCGCTGCCGTTTGTTGAAATTGGCATTATGACTTCTGTTGTCGTGTTGGCTGGTGTAGCTGTGCTGCGCTGGAATTCTTCGCTTTATGCGGCCATGGCATTGTGTGGATTTTTCGCTGTGTTCCACGGTTACGCCCATGGCATGGAAATGCCAGAAGGTGCTGCGGGCTTTACATATGCACTTGGCTTCATAGTTGCGACTGCGGCACTGCATGGTGCAGGCCTTGCAATCGGTTGCTTGATGGCTCCTAAGGCTGTGCCGCAAACTTAATGTCCTCGACCTGCATCGCTGATGTGATTGTCATCGGTGCTGGGGCTGCGGGCCTTATGGCTGCGATGACGGCGGGCAAACGCGGGCTTCGCGTGGTGTTGCTTGATCACAACAATATTGCAGGCGCCAAGATTTTAATCTCAGGTGGGGGGCGTTGTAATTTCACCAACTTTAACACCACGGTGCAAAATTTCATTTCACAAAACCCGCATTTCGCGCGTTCGGCTTTAAGCCGTTATACGCCTGCGGATTTTATGGCGCTCATCACCAAGCATGGCATTGCGTGGCATGAAAAAACTTTGGGGCAATTGTTCTGTGATGGTTCGGCCAAGCAAATCGCGAAAATGCTGCTGGATGAATGTGCGGCGGCTCACGTGCAAGTGGTGCTCAACGCCAAAGTTTCGGATGTGCGAAAATCAGATCGCTTTGTGGTGGAAACTTCGCAAGGGAATTTTGAAGGTGCATCGGTGGTGCTTGCTACAGGTGGCCTCTCGATTCCAAAAATGGGAGCCACGGGTTTTTCATTGGATGTGGCCAAGAAATTTGGCTTGCGCTTGGTGCCGCACAAACCCGGCTTGGTGCCGCTGCGTGCACCTGCTGATGCATTACAATTTTATACTGATCTTTCCGGTGTCTCGCTGCCCGCCATCACACATGCTGGCAAAATGAAATTTGCTGAGAATGTTCTGTTCACGCATCGTGGGCTTTCTGGTCCTGCGATTTTGCAAGCATCATCCTACTTAGAGATGGGAGATGTACTCAGCATCGACATGGTGCCCAATTTTGATGTGGTCCAGCATTTGAAACAGCGCAAACATATGCGGCCCAAAGCCGAACTCAAAACCATCCTTAGTGAGTTGGTGCCGCAGCGCTTAGCGCAGGCGCTTGCTGTCGATATGACGATGGAAAAACTTTCGAGCGAAGCGATTGTGCAACTTGCAGAACGCTTGAAAAATTGGACCATCATTCCCGCTGGCACCGAAGGCTATGCCAAGGCTGAGGTGATGGTGGGCGGGGTGAATACCGATGATCTCTCGTCCAAAAACATGGAAGCCAACAAAGTCAAAGGTCTTTATGTGATAGGTGAGGCTGTAGACGTAACGGGTTGGCTAGGCGGCTATAATTTCCAATGGGCTTGGGCCAGCGGGTTTGCGGCGGGGCAGGGAATTCAAAACTAAGCCGCACGGCTTTTTGTCAAAGTCGCCTCAACGACCTCTGGTACGTTTTCAATCATTGTCATCAAAATGCTGGCGGCGACATCAAGTTTGCGGCCTTGTTCCCAACCCTCAATGGTGCGTGCGGGAATGCCAAAGCGGCGTTCAAAATCTTTAGGGCTTTTGGCAAGGCTAGTGCGGATGTCTTTCACACGTTTGGCTGAAATCACATCGACTACGCGAGTAGGCAAAGCAATTTCACCGCGCCTGTGGGCCCGCACTTCTTTTAATGCTTCAAGCAATTCGGTACCGAATTTAGTGTCTTTCTTGCTCATCATAAATCCTCAATAAATTCTAATAGGTCATCGCGTTGTTTTTGCGAAAGGTCCGTTTGTTTAGATTTGCCATAGGCCAACAAAAAATAAATCGTATGTTCGACGGTGATCGCCAAATAGATACATCGCCCGCCACCACGCTTGCCCTTGCCGCCATAAGCAAAGCGAATTTTGCGAATACCTTTCAGACCCGGAATTACATCCCCACTTTGTGGGTGGATCAAAATTTCAGCTTCCAAAGCCGCAAGCTCGGCTTCGGTCATTTTCATTTTGGAAATGGCCTTGGTGAAGGCATAAGTGCGGACTAGCTCCATGACAGAACGATACGCTAATAGCGTATAAAGTCAAGTCATTTAGGAGTGTGAAAAGGGGACACCTTGGGCCCTCGTTTTCGCGGGGGTCTCGTTAAGTACAATAACTCTACCAAACTTGATTACGGGCTAGTATGAAATGTACCATCTATGTAACTTACCTGATGCGCTTGGATCGCTCATCCTGAGGTCATGCCCTGAAGCGTAAACATTCGAGCATAATTCAGTTGCTCCGGCAGTGGCAGTTGAAATTCTGCAGAGCTGATCACCTTTCATAGGCCAGGTACCTTTGTCGGTCCAAGCAATTTTATTGTCTTTGGATGATTCAGTACCATCAGCATTAAAAGTCCAACTCCATTCTTTGCCCTTTAGAGTTTTTCCAGAAAGTGTCGTCTGTACTGTTGCGCCGTCCCTTATCTTGCCACCAAGCTTTTCCATTTCAGCGATCTTTGTGGCGGTTCGAAAATCGATTTTAGCCTTGGCATCTGCCGACCCAATTGGGCCAATCGTTGTAGCGCAAAACAAAAAACAGATCCCAGTTTCGCTTGATTTTCTCATTTTATCCTTCAAGTGAATTGTGTTTGGGTGCCTCTGTGTTCGATACGCATTCGTACTCTACTGCAACAGACCTCAAAATGCCACCCTAAGTTGCGGGGGGGGGCAAGCTCGATCCCAAAAGATTGCCGGAGATAAATCCTCACCCCATTGCCTGATCTAAATCTGCGATAATATCGCTCACATCTTCAATCCCAATCGACAGGCGCACCACGTTGGGGGAGGCTCCTGCAGCTGCCAACTGCTCAGGCGAAAGCTGGCGGTGTGTGGTGGACGCTGAGTGGATGATGAGCGATCGGGTGTCGCCCAAGTTTGCTACATGGCTAAACAGTTTCACGTGGTCGACCAGTTTCACACAGCCGGCATAGCCGCTCTTCAATGCAAACGTGAACAATGCTCCGGCACCCTTAGGGCAGATTTTTGCGACGCGTTTGAAATAGGGCGATGATTTCAATCCGGCGTAAGTCACATAGTCCACACGCGGGTCTTTCTCTAACCACTCCGCCACTTTGATAGCATTGGCCACATGGCGCTCCATGCGCAAGCTGAGGGTTTCAATGCCCATCAAAGTGTAATGCGCACCTTGCGGATTCATGGTCATGCCGAGATCACGGAGACCAATGGCAATCGAATGGAAGGTAAACGCCATGGCGCCCAAGGTGGGGTAAAACACCAAGCCGTGATAGGCGGGTTCCGGCTCCGACAGTGATGGGAACTTGCCAGATTTAGCCCAATCGAATTTGCCGCTATCCACCACGCAGCCGCCAGTCACGGTGCCATTGCCTGTCAAATATTTTGTTGTGGAATGCACCACCAAAGTGGCACCATGTTCAAAGGGTCTGCACAGGTAAGGTGTGGCCGAAGTGTTATCGACGATCAATGGAATTTGGGCGGCATCCGCAATTTTTGAAATGGCGTCGAGGTCAGTGATGTAGCCGCCGGGGTTAGCGATGGACTCGCAGAACACGGCCCGCGTGTTGTCATCAATGGCGGCCTTCACGGCATCCAGATCATCAAAATCCACAAATTTTGCCGACCAGCCGAAGCGCTTTATGGTCTGGCCGAATTGCGTAATCGTGCCGCCATAAAGACGGGTGGAAGCCACCACATTTTTGCCAGGCCCCATGAGCGGGAACAGAGCCATAATTTGTGCCGCATGGCCGGACGAACAGCACACAGCCCCCGCACCGCCTTCTAATGCGCAGATGCGATTGGCCAGTGCGGACACCGTAGGGTTGGTAAGGCGCGAATAGATATAACCCACCTCTTCAAGGTTAAACAATTTGGCTGCGTGTTCACTGTCGCGAAACACATAAGCGGTGGTTTGATAAATCGGAACCTGGCGGGCACCCGTTGCTGTGTCGGGCGCAGTGCCTGCATGAATTTGTAAAGTATCAAAACCCAGTTTGCGTTCAGTGGTCATAGCGCGTCTCTCCCATTGTTGGGGGAAAGCTTATGGGAAGATTTGGGTTGGGGCAACGGGTAGCTTTACGTTGAAAGCAGTTGGCAGGGGAGCAACTTTGTTTGGGCCTTGCTAAACCGTCCAGTCCTCAATTTGCAAATCTGCCACGTGCGAAAAGGCTTTATCCTTTGTCACTAAGATAAGCTTGAGACTCCGCGCGTGACTGCCGATTAGCATATCTAAGGGTGCAAGATTCTTGCCGTGCTTTTCCATGCTGGCTCTTGTCGCAGCATAGTGCTCGGCCGCGGCACTGTCCCACTGCAAAACTTCAACGCGCCGCAAGAACTCGTACACGGCAAGATGAAGTTGCTTTGCATCGGGTCGCTTTGCCAAGCCAAAGAGAAGTTCTGCTTCAGTGATGTCTGAAATACACAGTAATGCCCTGGGCTGTTGCACCACGTGCTTGCTCATGACGGGATGTTTTCTGAGGAGATGGCTGACAGTATTTGTATCGAGCAAATAGCGGCTCATTCGTTGCGACCTTCGAAGGGATCTCGATTTTGCGATTGTTGCGCACGGTCTTTTTTGCTGAGGAAATCTTCCGGCGGGAGTTTTTCAAGTGGACTCCTTCAGGCACAATGAGCCTCGGTGTTGTTAGCCAAGATATTGCCGCAAAGTTTGAACTCGGCAAGATGCACTATGTCGATTTCTCAGCAGTTGAACCATCATAGCCGGTGTGCTCAGTTGAGCGCACAAACATGGGAGCAAGCGGGATAAATGAACGACACTGTAAAGAAGGCATTTGAATCTTGGGCATCAAACGTAAATTGGCAATCTAGCCATCCGCTCGATGAAAATAAGTTCATGGATTTTATTATCAGCACGGTTGTATCCGGCGACAAAGTCGTAGATTCATCTTCGTTCAAGGAGCTTTGCTTACCATATTACAAAAACGAAGACCGAATACGCGAACATTTCATCCGCTATGAGTTCGGCGTTGACATTCTTACGCGGTTTCGGTCAAGATTCTAAAAGCCATCTATTGTGGAAAATGAAAAAGCCACCTCATTGCTGAGGTGCCTTTTTTATGCCCACTAGAACTTGGAATTAGCTCTCAATAGAGTACTTCAGTGCCACCACCCGATAGCGCGGCCTACATTAACTAGAAACGTTCCGAAAGTACCGAGGGCGGCGAACGAAGCTACCCATCTTTCAAAAGTTCCAAGCCGAATCTTTGTTCGGGTAACAACTTCTTTTCCGTCCCAATAGAGGCGACCTGTCTCTTGATGAACTCCAAGGGCATCTAGCCCATCCCATGAAATTCCCCGAACACCCTCGGGCCAGTTAGCCCGTCGTCTTGCGGTGATTGCTTCTTCGGTATCAGTTTTAGCCATCTAGATTCACTGTTCCGATTTTCTCTATTTTTAGATGACTATGAGATGACTAAGAGATTTTTGTTTCAGCTAAGTATTTGAAATCATTGGCTGGGGGACTAGGATTCGAACCTAGACAATCAGAGTCAGAGATTAGTTGTCCAAATTTATTTCCGAACAAAATCAGTATCTTAGTAGACCAACAGAGTAATGTGTCTGTGTGTCTAGCTACGTAAGCAATTGAAATCATTGAGCACGCTTATCAAGCGTTTTTTGAGCCTAAAGATGAGCCTAGGTTGAGCCTAGGTTGAGCCTAGGTTGAGCCTAAGCAGAGTTTTGAAGGATAGCCAACG
The DNA here is from genome assembly GCA_031393975.1 of Hyphomicrobiales bacterium. GTDB lineage: Bacteria > Pseudomonadota > Alphaproteobacteria > Rhizobiales > Aestuariivirgaceae > Aestuariivirga. The sequence continues at coordinate 37 of JANMWK010000073.1, read as the reverse complement.
GATTGGAAAGATGATTCACTTTCGGATTTTGCTTCGG
>JANMWK010000195.1:0-14262 GCA_031393975.1 Hyphomicrobiales bacterium | reverse complement strand
CCAGCGTCAAAGACATGGGCAAGGTGATGGCAGAGATTAAAGTGAAATATGCCGGACAAATGGACATGGCCAAAGTGGGCGCTATTGTGAAGGTTCTACTCGGTTAAGGGCAGAAGGGCTGTTATGAAAAAAGAACAGTTTGACCAAATTGCACGTCTTCACGGAATTCCTTTCATCAAAGCTCTGCAACTGATTGATTAGAATTGGTTGCACCAAAATTTGATCAGCCTTGATATTATTCCGTATCACTCGGCAAATGTCAGCGGCTTGCGCGTCAATAATCCAAAAAAATTCCGCGAGGTTTATTTTGAGATCCTCATTAAAATTCTAGATCATCTTAATCCACAAAAGCCACTCATCATCAATGGGTTTCCAAGCTATAAGATGTTTTTCAGTGGACCATTGTTTGCAGATGTTTTCACTTTTGAGCCGCATGGCAGTTACGCGAGCGGAAAAATAGCCGGCCATGATTTTATTGGACTGCCATTTCTGAACAGACGAAAAGGTGGCAAGGATGCTTTGGTCATGGCCGTGAAGAGCGCTCGCAAGAAGCAAATTACAAAACGATAGAAGTTGAAAATTAGGCGCGTTCATCTTCAGTTCATGTGCAATTGGTGATACTGTGGTCAACGCAACTTTCACCAGTCGCGGGCTTAATCTTTTTTGAAAGGATGACCGATATGATTCGTAAAGCTCTTATCGCACTGGCCGCAGCTGCCACCATAGCTGCAAGCATGACCAGTCTCTCCACCACCGCGTCTTCCCATATCATTCTGAGATTTGGTAGCGGCCATCACTATGGTTGGCATCACGGCTATGGTCCCCATTGCATAACCCGCCATGTCAGGGCTTGGCATCACCGCCATTGGGTCTGGAAGAAAGTCTACCAATGCCCCATTTTCTATCACGGCTTTTAGCTGCCGCAGACTTTGTGGATAAGAATTAATGGACGGACTGTTGCCTTTGAAACGTCCTTAGTGAAGGACGGCTTGGAAGGAAACACGACAATGATCAAAAAAATTATTTTATCTATGGCCACAATAGCAATAGTGAGCGGCGGACTTGTCACAATGACGAGTAATGCCGAGGCGCGGGTTCATCACTATCATGAGTTTAGGGGATGGAATCGTATGCACGGTTATGGCACCGGGCATTTCCGACATCCGCATCATTGCCCTTGGCAAACTGTGAGGCGTCACCATCATGGAGTTGATGTCCGCGTCTGCCATCCAAAGTGGTAATATAGAAAGTCTCCCGAAGACGAGTCTGTCTTCGGGAAATTTTTTGTAATCAAACTGAAACGTTCGTTGTCTCTTTCACGTTGCGGTTGATTGAAAGTGAGTAAGGGCACACAATATGGCCACGTGCCGCTAGATCATCGGCGGCGGCTTTATCCATGCCCGGAAAATTTACATCTAAAGTCACTTCAAGGCCAAAGCCTTCCCCATCATCAGTCTTGCTCAGGCCTTCACGGCCGCCGCCATTGGCTGTTGCGTGTGCGGTATATGCAATTTTCATTCATCTTCTCCATGTGTGATGTGATGCGTTACAAATGAGTGCAGGTGCTAAAAAGGCAATCACGTTTGCGTGACATGAAATGGCCGCAAAATGGCCTAGCCAACGCCTATTTATGGCTGTGTTCTCGCCCCGATTGACCTCCAGTTTCGCCCCCAAGAGATCACGAGATGATCCGTTTTGCTCCTGTCGCCGTCCCGAGTTGAACGGGTCTGGGGTCCGTTTGAATGTGTAACTTTTGGGCGGACCCCGTACTTTTCCTGTCAACGCTATAACGAATCAGTTTATGATTTGTTCCATGCAACTCAATTCCATCATTCTTCAAATCGGCACCCAACCCGTAACTGCTCTGGATCTACTGATCGTCGCAGGGCTGGCGCTTCTGCTGTTCATTGTTGTTTTAGCGTGGCGGGCGCAATCAGGCCGCAAAGCAGAGCTTCAAGACTCACTTCAACGGAATTCCGAAATGGAATTTCGCCTCGCTGAAATGGCTGGCATGTTGCAAAGTTTCTCCGCCCAATCGCAAAGCCAACAGGTGCACCTGCAGCGCACCATTGATGAGCGCTTGGACCAAGTGGGCCAGCGCGTGGGTCAGGGTCTGAATGATCAGTCGCAACGCACCGCACTCTCACTTAACCAACTGAACGAGCGCCTTGCGGTGATTGATGCGGCGCAAAACAATCTGGCCAATCTCTCCGGCGAGATGCTCAGCCTCAAAGATATTCTGTCTAACAAGCAAACCCGTGGCGCTTTCGGCCAAGGCCGCATGGAAGCGATCATCGCTGATGGTTTGCACAGCCGTGCCTATTCTTTTCAAGCGACACTCTCAAATGGTTTGCGGCCTGATTGCTTGATCAGCCTGCCCGACTCGCGTTTAAAACTGGTGATTGACGCCAAGTTCCCGCTCGAATCCTACAATGCCATGCGCGAAGCCACCGACGAAGGTTTGCGTAAGATCGCTGAATCGCGATTGAAATCTGATGTGCTAAAACATGTGAAAGACATCGCCGATAAATATCAAATCAGTGGTGAGACCCATGAGACCGCGATTATGTTTGTGCCGTCTGAATCAATCTATGCCGAACTCAACGAGAAGTTCGAGGACGTCGTACAAAAGGCCCATCGCCACCGCATTATTTTAGCATCCCCCAATGTTCTCATGCTGTTGGTGCAAACCATGCAAGCCATAGTGAAAGATGCCGCCATGCGTGAACAAGCCCATGTGATTCAGGCTGAAGTTATTAAACTTCTCACCGATGTGACGCGCATGAAAGATCGCCTTGGTAATCTGCGCAAACATTTCGGCCAAGCCAATATCGATATCGATGAGCTTGAAACTTCCATGAACAAAGTGAATCGCACGGTTGATAAGATTGAAAATATAGAATTATCAGATGCCCCAGCGCTGGGCGAAGTTGAACGCCCGTTGCGGGTTGTCACTGGATAATATTTTTCACTTGCCAGCACTTTGATTCAGCGCAAAACTGCCCTCGTTAATGGACCGCCCTCGCGTGGTTCGCGCGAGAAATGGACGGTCCCAAATGGGAGAAACGGCCATGGAACATGAAAACGCCAGACGATCCACGGGCGCACGGTGCATTGCATTGGTGGGCCCCTATCAAAGCGGCAAAACCACACTTCTTGAAGCCCTATTATTTCGAACGGGCGCCATTCCCCGCCAAGGCAAGATCATTGATAAGTCGACCATTGGCGATGCTTCCCCTGAAGCCCGCAGCCATACCATGAGTGTGGAACTGAACGTAGCCACCACGCAGTTCTTGGGCGATAGTTACACCTTCATTGATTGCCCCGGCTCCATCGAATTTGCCCAAGACCAACGGGCTGCATTAGCAGGCTGTGATGCCGCCATCGTGGTCTGCGAAGCCGATGAGAAAAAAGCCCCAGCTTTACAACTCATTCTAAAGCAGCTCGATGAACTAAAACTGCCGCGCTTTGTGTTCATCAACAAAGTCGATAAATCCACGTCGCGTCCGGGCGATGCGTTGACGTGGCTGCAGCCAGCAAGCGCAGTTCCATTAGTGCTGCGCCAAATTCCCATTTGGAAAAACAATCTGGTGACGGGTTTTGTGGATTTGGCATTAGAGCGCGCCTTCGTTTACCGCGAACATGCCGAAAGCACGGTGATCGATATTCCGGCTGATATGGCGGAAAGCGAGAAGGCCGAACACTTCGCCATGCTTGAAAAACTGGCCGATCATGATGATGCGATGATGGAGCAATTACTTTCAGATATGGAACCGCCACGCAACCAAGTATTTGATGATCTCACCCGCGAACTCGCAGAAGGCTTGATCACCCCAGTGCTGTTTGGCTCGGCCGAACATGGCAATGGCGTGGGCCGCCTATTGAAAGCATTGCGCCATGAAGCACCCAGCGTTTTGCAAACTGCGGCGCGGCTTGGACTGAAATCAAACAGTGGCGCCACCGTCCAAATTCTCAAAACTTTCCACACTGAGCGCGGTGGAAAACTTTCGCTCGCTCGCATTTTCTCTGGGGAGGTGAGTGACGGCACGGTGTTTTATGGTGGTCAGGGTGAAGACATACGAACCGCGGGTATTTTTTCTCTGCTGGGCCAAACACCAACGAAACTGAACAAAGCTGCCGCAGGTGATACTGTGGCCTTGGGCCGTCTGGATACAATCAGCACGGGCGAAACCATCACCACCACCAAATGCAACACACCGCAACTGGCGCACCTCAGCAAAGCCCCAGGTGTTTATGGATTTGCGATTTCTGTAAGTGACCGCAAGGATGAAGTGAAGCTCACCAGTGCCGTCGTCAAATTGATCGAAGAAGATCCATCACTGGCGTTGGAGCACAATATCCACACCCATGAAATGGTGCTGTGGGGGCAGGGCGAAATCCATCTGCGTGTGGCGCTGGAACGTCTGCAACATAAATTCGGTGTTCAGGCCACAGCCAAGCCGCGCCGCATGGCCTATCAGGAGACGATCAAGAAATCCGTATCGCTGCGCGGTCGCCATAAAAAGCAATCGGGTGGCCACGGCCAATATGGCGATATCGTCGTGGAGATCGCTCCCCTGCCGCGCGGAAAAGGCTTTGAATTTACCGAATCGATCACCGGTGGCGTGGTGCCCAAACAATATATCCCAGCCGTCGAGGCAGGAATAAGGGAATGGATGCTTCAAGGGCCTTTGGGTTTCACCATGGTGGACTTCACCGTCAATCTTTCTGACGGCTCTTATCATGATGTTGATAGTTCCGAGATGGCCTTCAAGATGGCGGCACGGCTAGCCATGAGCGAAGGAATGCCGCAATGCCAGCCTGTTTTATTAGAGCCTTTTGTCGCTGTTGAAATTCATGTGCCCAGCGAAGCTACATCACGGGTCAATCAAATCGTCACGGGTCATCGCGGGCAGCTTTTGGGGTTTGACGGTCGTGATGGCTGGGCGGGTTGGGACACGGTTCATGCGCACATGCCGGAACAGGAAATGAGTTCGCTGATCATTGAATTGCGTTCGGCCACATCCGGTGTGGGCACGTTCACCTTCACCCATGATCACATGGCAGAGTTAAGTGGCCGGGCGGCAGAGCAGGTGGTGGCCGCGCATAAGGCTTAGTTTCTAAGTTCCGCAAAACGTTTGCGTCACTTCTTCCTCGGTGCTTGGTGGCAAAGCTAAATCGGCATCGTCGGGCTGCTGTTCAAACGGCTGTGCTAAAACTTTCAACAAGCGGTGAAGGGGTTGCAGATCATCGGCGTTGGCAGCGACAATCGCTTGCTCAATGCGGTGATTGCGCGGCGTGAAAATAGGATTGGCGGCACCCATCACTGCCACATCAATCGCGCCGTGCTTGCGCCACGCCGATAGCCATTCATTACACACATCGGCGCTTACAAAAAACAAAGTCACATCAGCACCGGTGGTGAGCGCCGTAAAGAAGCTGGTAAAATCGGCTTTGCTATCGGCCAGCGCCTGCAATGTAATCGCTATAAACTCACCGTCACAAGTTTGCAGCCCAAGTTTGCGGGCCATGCCAATCTCGAAAGCCGTTTCAAACGCAGGCATAAATTTTTGCAATTCAGCCTCAGCCAATGCAATAGCCTTTGCACGGTCCACATCGAACAGTGTCAACATCGCTTCCGCCAATCGCGTGAGGTTCCACAGCGCCATCACCGGCTGCTTGTCCCATGCGTAACGACCATTCTGATCAATTGAACTAAATACTTTCTGCGGGTTGAACGCATCCATAAAGGCGCATGGGCCATAATCAATGGTCTCGCCGCACACACTCATGTTGTCAGTGTTCATCACGCCATGAATAAACCCCACACACATCCATTTTGCAATGAGTGTGGCTTGCCGAGAAATCACCTGAGATAAAAACCAAATGAAGCGTTCCGGCCCCACTGGCGCACCCGTAAAATTCCGTCCCACCTCATAATCAATCAAGGCCCTCAAGGCGTCATCTTCCCCGCGCGCGGCTAAATACTGAAATGTGCCCACACGCACATGGCTGCGGGCAATGCGGGTGAGAACAGCACCGTGTTCCAAGCGTTCACGCGGAACCATTTCTCCAGTTGCAACCACGGCAAGTGAACGCGTTGTCGCGATGCCGTAGGCAGCCATGGCCTCGCTCACAATATATTCGCGTAACATTGCTCCAAGTGTGGCCCGCCCATCGCCACCGCGTGAATAGGGTGTGCGGCCTGCGCCTTTCAAATGGAGGTCCCTTCGAATGCCGTCTGGCCCCACCACTTCGCCAATCAAAACCGCCCGCCCATCACCCAGCGATGGCACGAAATGCCCAAACTGATGACCAGCATAAGCCATGGCAATAGAGGGAGTGTTGGGCAGTGGCGCATTCCCGGAAAGCGCTTGCAAGGCTTCATCAGATTGCAGCCACACAGGAGAAATTCCAATCTGCGCGGCTAGTTTCTCATTCGCTAATACAAAATGTGGAGCCGCAACGGGCACCGCATTGGCGGCACGATAAAGCACATCGGGCATAGCCGTATAAGTGGTTTCAAAATTTGGTTGCATAGTAATTTTCATAAGTTTGCCGCAATATATTCTTCTGCACTTTGCCCATGGCATTGCGCGGGAGTTCGTTCACAAAAATAATGGCCTTCGGTTGTTTGAATTTTGCCAACCGCACATCAAGTTGGTTTTTAATTTCGCTTTCGGAAACTGTAGAGTTAGAGTTCCGCACCACAATCGCAGTCACACCTTCGCCAAAATCCTTATGCGGGAGTCCAATGACCGCACTCTCAAGCACGCCATTTATGCCATCAATCTCATTCTCAATTTCAATCGGACAAACATTAAACCCACCCGTGATCACCAAGTCCTTACTGCGGCCTACAATGTGCAAATAACCGTGGCTATCAAAGCGCCCCAGATCTCCCGAAATGAAATAACCCTCTCGAAATTCTGCTGCAGTTTTTTCCGGCATACGCCAATAACCCTTGAAGACGTTTGGCCCTTTTATCTCAATCACGCCAATGCCGCCCGCGTCACCATCAATGCGGATATCAACATCCGGTAATGGAAAACCCACACTACCAGCAATACGCTCGCCCTCATACGGGTTGGATGAGTTCATGTTGGTCTCAGTCATGCCGTAGCGTTCAAGAATGGCGTGACCCGTTTTTTCGGACCACGCTTTGTGGGTTTCAGCAAGCAATGGTGCTGAACCTGAAATGAAGAGGCGAATGTTTTTAACGCGATCTGGATTGAGTTCCGGATGTTCGAGGAGCCTTGTGTAAAAAGTTGGCACTCCCATCAACGTAGTGGCACGGGGCATGAGATCAATAATTTTATCCGCATCAAACTTTGGCAAATAAATCATTGAGGCTCCAGCCAGCATGATGGTGTTGGTGGCCACAAACAAACCATGCGTGTGATAGGTGGGCAGAGCGTGAATCAGAATATCAGCTGCCGTAAAGTGCCAAATCTTCACCAAGGATTTTGCATTGGAGAGAAGATTGCCATGGCTGAGCATAGCGCCTTTGGATTTTCCGGTAGTGCCAGAGGTATAAAGAATTGCCGCAAGATCATCGAGGCTGCGATGGACGGTGGCAAAGTATGGGTCTTGCAATTTAGCGATGTCGATTAATGTGCCAGAATTGGAAGCGCTGAGAGTCAAGGTTTTAAACGCGCTATTGCTGAGAGTTGGGGCCCGCGCTGGATCACAAATCAAAATACTGGGTTCTGCATCACTGAGAAAATAGGCCATCTCAACATCAGTATAAGCCGTATTAAGTGGCAAAAAAATTGCACCACAACGCACTACGGCTAGATAGAGCGCCAACGCCGCAACGGATTTCTCCACTTGGGCCGCAACCCGGTCATCAGGCTTCAAACCTTCGGCAATCAAAACATTGGCTATTTGACCAGACAGATTGAACACATCGGCATAGCTGAGAACCGCACCAGCAGCCGTTTCGATAAATCGTGCAGCATGATTTTGCTTAGCGTCGAAAAAATGTTGAAAGATATTGTCGTTCATGGTCTCGTTATCCCATAGGCCGAGAACAGGGGCAATTGCTTTGCAGGACTTACATAAAAAATCAGCGGTGGAACTTGTGGCCGCCATCAAGGCGAAAACTGTTTCAGTGCGCCAAGTCGTAACCGCATTTTTGGATCAGATTGACAAATTTAATCCAGATCATTGCGCAATCGTCTCACTGCGCCCTCGCGATGAAACCTTGAAAGAGGCCGATGCCTGTGACGCAGCGCCAAAATCAGGCGCACTCTTCGGCCTGCCCATCGCCATAAAGGATTTGGCCCAGACGAAAGGATTGCGCACAACCTTTGGCTCACCGATTTATGCCAGCCATGTGCCCGAAGAAGATGACCTGCACGTGCAGCGCATCCGCAAAGCAGGCGCCATCATCATTGGTAAAACCAATGTGCCTGAATTTGGCTTTGGCTCGCAGACTTACAATCCAGTTTTTGGTGCAACCCGCAATGCTTATGACCGCACCTTAACAGCTGGTGGTTCCAGCGGCGGGGCCGCTGTGGCGCTAGCCTTAAATATGATCCCTCTTGCCGATGGTAGCGACATGGCCGGATCGTTGCGCAATCCTGCGGCATTCAACAATATCTATGGTTTCAGGCCGTCGCAGGGCCGCGTTCCAGCCTATCCATCAACAGATATGTTTATGACGCAAATGGCCACCGAAGGCCCCATGGGCCGCTGTGTGGCGGATGTTGCTTTGTTGTTGTCAGTGCAAGCGGGTTATGATGCGCGCGTGCCGCTGTCTCTCGCTGGAGAGGGTCAGGAATTTGCGGGTGAAAATCTGCCCGCTGCACAGGGCAAGCGCGTTGCCTGGGCGGCTGATCTAAATGGTGCTTTGCCGATGGAGGCAGGCATTCTCGATTTATGCCAGAAGGGCCTTTCACACCTTGAAGCAGCGGGGGCGATTGTTGAGCCCTTTGTGCCGGAATTTGATTATGAACGCCTCTGGCAAGCTTTCAAAGTGCTGCGCCAGTTTAGTGCAAGTGGTGGTTTGCTGGCACACTATAATAATCCAGCCGAACGTGAACTTTTGAAGCCAGAAGCCATTTGGGAAATTGAGCAATCGCTGAAACTCAGTGCGCATGATGTCTATGCGGCTTCGGTGGTGCGCTCTGAATGGTATCAATCTTTGCAAAAAACATTTGCGACCTATGATTTTATCGCAATGCCCTCTGCGCAAGTCTTTGCATTTCCAGTTGAACAGCATTGGCCAAAGTCAATCAATGGTGTTGCGATGGATTCATATCATCGCTGGATGCAGGTGGTCACCCCCGGCACCATGTCTGGCTGCCCAATAATCAGCCTTCCTGTTGGTTTTGACACCAAGGGCCGCGCTATGGGTTTACAAGTCATGGGTAAGCCACGACATGATCTCGCCGTTTTGCGTCTGGCCCGTGCCTATGAATTGATCTGGAATCAAAAATAGCCCATTGTAAGACTGTCATATAAGAGTCATAAATGTTGGGGAAATAACCCTAGAGCCATTTTTATTGGCCAGTTATTGCATTGAGTGGTGGGCATTGTGCCGACCGCACTATTGGAGGAGTTAGACTATGAAGACATCTAATACGCATGGTACGCTGCGCGCCGCGCAAATGTCGCGCCGCAGCTTGATGAAGTCGGCAGTGGCTCTCGGCGCTGTCGGTCTCGCAAGCCCAATGTTTGTAAAGAATGCTTTTTCATCATCAGGCGAACTGAACCATATGGGCTGGGCTGGCTATGATGGCTACAAAATCGCCATTGATGCCTTTACCAAGAAAACCGGTATTAAAGTGAACTTGACTGAACAACCAGACAACGACACAATTTTTGCCCAAGCCAAACTTGCGGCCCAAACCGGCGCATTCGACACCGTTGAGCCAACTGTTGATCGCGTTAAATCTTATGTTGAAAATGATCTCGTGCAACCCTGGGACGAAGCCAAAGCCACGTTGGGCAACTACCTCCCAGGCATGGTGGATGGCAAAGCTGGCGAAATGGCTGCAATTGATGGTAAGCGTTATTTCTTGCCTGCAGTTTGGGGCACTGAAGCCCTCGTTTACAACAAAGAAAAGTTCCCGACAGAATATGGCAAAGCCAGCCTTGCTGATCTTTGGGCCGATGGCTTGGATGGCAAAGTGACCGTTCGGGCTCATTCAGCACTCGCATCGCTCGGCCGTGTTATGGATGCTGCAGGCAAACTGCCAAAGCCTTTCATGGACAGCTACAAGAGCGATGACGTGATGAAGGAAAACTGGGATGTGATCCTTGCTGAAGCCATCAAGAAGAAGGGCAACATTGCTCAATTTTGGAAAGGCGAAAATGAAGCGCAAGCTGCATTCCGCACCAATGGTTGCATTCTTGGCCAGTGCTGGGATTCAACCGGCTTCAACATGGCCAAAGATGGCTTCGGCTATGTGGCACCAAAGGAAGGTGCCATTGCTTGGAACCAAGGTTACATGGTCATGAAAAACGCCAAGAACCTTGAGCAGGCTATAGAATGGGCAAACTTCCAGGCAACACCAGAAGGTGGTGCTGCCATGGCCAAGACCTATTCTGCAAACCCCGTTGGCAAGGGCGCTGTTGAGCTTCTCGATCCGGCAAACGCTGCATTCTATGCCGCAGCCTTCCCTGGCGATGCTTTGAGCAAGCTTTGGTGGTGGCCAGTTCAGACAAGCTCATATTTGAAGCTGCGTGCTGAATATGCAGACAAGTTCATTGCTGCTTAATTGACATCATAAGAAGGCGGTGGGGTTGTTCCCGCCGCTTTTTTTGCTAAAGATCGGCATTAAGCCGACTTAAAATAATAATAATGGGCGAAACGGGGTAGCACGCATGAGTGAAGATGTAGAACTTTCGCACGTGAACATGGATTTCGGCAAATTTCGCGCCGTGAATAATGTGAACGTGACGATTAAGGCTGGCGAGTTCTTTTCCTTTCTCGGTCCGTCAGGATGCGGCAAAACTACAATTTTGCGATTAATTTCGGGATTTATGGACCCCACAGGCGGCGCAGTTAAGATTGGGGGCCAAGATATGATTGGCATCGGCCCAAACAATCGCCCTACCGCATTGATTTTCCAAAACCTTGCACTTTTTCCTCTCATGCCAATATGGGAAAATATTGCATTCGGCCTTGAAGTGCGTGGCATGGATAAAGTCTCTCGCCGGGCAAAGGCCGAGGAGCTTTTAAAACTGGTTGATCTTCATGACTCCGCTGATAAAAAAGTAAGCCAACTTTCAGGTGGGCAAAAACAGCGCGTCGCCATTGCCCGCGCATTAGCCGTTGAGCCCAAAGTGATGCTGCTGGACGAGCCGCTTTCTGCGCTCGATTTAAAACTGCGCCAGCATATGCGCGCTGAACTCCGCGCTATTCAAAAGCGCACTGGTGTTACATTTATTTATATTACCCATGATCAGGGCGAGGCGTTGGCCATGTCGGATCGTGTCGGCGTTATGTCTCAGGGTGTATTGCAACAGGTGGGAACACCGATGGAGATTTATAACAATCCAGCTAATGGGTTTGTCGCATCGTTCGTGGGCGAGAATAATATCTTTGAAGGAACTGTGAAATCATTGTCCAAGGATATTGCCACTTTCGCAACGTCGTCCGGCGATTTCACCACGAAAGTTGGCCCTGGCGTTGTAAAGGGCACCACAGCCAAACTTTACGTGCGCCCAGAACATAGCTTCTTGCAAGCCAAGCCTGCGGCCAAATCAAACTCAGTTCCGGTTGATGTGACTGAAATGGCCTTTGAAGGCAATTTTGTGAACATCTTTGTGAAGGATGCCAAAGGCGCCACCCATATGGTGCAATCGCAAAATGACCCAAACATGCCTCCACCGGCGCGGGGTTCAAAACAACATTTGGTTTTTAATGCTGATGACGCAGTTGTGCTGGTGGATGCTGCCACCGCCGTGCATTAAGGGCCGCTGCCATGGGCGAACTTATCAGACGATATGGCACCGGACTTTCAATTGCGATGGTAGGGCTGACAGCTTTTTGGCTGTTGGTTTTGGTGGTTGTTCCCAATCTTGTGCTGTTTGAGTTTTCATTCAAGCCCTATTTGCCAGTGGTGGATTTGGGAGGTCCGAAAGATTTCTATTCGCTTGCCAATTATCAAACGTTTTTAAGAAGCCCTATTCACATTCTAATCTTTAGCAAGACAGTTCTTTACAGTGCGGCTGTAACATTAATCTGTTTGGTCATGTGTTATCCCTTGGCCTATTTTCTAGCCAAGGTGATCAAACCCGCAAATGCGCCCACCATATTTTTGCTTTTGCTCATTCCCCTTTGGGTGAGTGAAATTCTGCGCTCTTTTGCGTGGTTCATTATTCTCTCCTTCCAAGGGCCACTCAATGCCTTGCTGTTGGGCCTGCACGTTATTCATGATCCTATCCGGTGGCTTTCAGGTTTCAATGGCGTGATCATTGGTCTGATTTATTCTTATGTGTTGTTTATGTTGTTCCCGATTTACAATGCGATTTCGTCGCTTGATACCAATCAGATTGAAGCGAGCCAAGATTTAGGATCACCGACGTGGCGCACCCATTGGCGCGTGGTGATCCCACATTCCAAACCCGGCATCGCTTCGGGTTGTGTGATGGTGTTTATGCTCTGTGCAGGTTCAGTGATTGTGCCAAGCACCTTGGCTTCAACCAACTCACGTTGGTTCACCGAAATTATTCAACAGTGGATGTTTGAAGGCCTGGATTGGAACACGGGTGCGGCCTATGCCTTCCTGCTGCTAATGCTCTGCATCATCTTTGTAAGCTTAGTCATGCGCCTGCTCAATGTGCGCCTTGTTGATATTGCGAAGTAAGGGGCTGAACCATGACATCCAAATCCTTCGGCAACTTTGTCATCCGCGCCTATCTCGTGATTTTTCTGCTGTTCATGTTGTTGCCGCTTGTGGTGATGGGCGGGGCTGCACTGAATGAATCACGTATGCCTTCGGTATATCCATGGGTTGGATTTACCGGCCAGTGGTTCGTCGATTTGTGGAATGATCAAGTAATGTGGGTTGCCATTCGCAACACAATATTGGTGGCCTGCGCTGTTGTTTGTATTTCAGTTCCCATCGGCACAGCAGGAGCAATTTTGCTGAACTCAGTGAAGCCCAATGTCCGGTCACTCATTTATGGTTTCATGGTGGCCCCTATTTTAACACCCGGCGCTGTGATCGGAATTTCGACTTTACTGTTTTGGAACAACTTTCATGTTTCAGCGGGCTTGCATCTTTCCATTCTCGGCCAAGTTTCATTCATCGCTGCCTATGTGATGTTACTGGTGTTAGCACGCTTACAAAGTTTTGATCCTGGCTTAGAAGAGGCGGCCCTCGATTTAGGTGCCAACCACGGCCAAGTGATGCGCCGCATTTTAATTCCCCATCTTTATCCAGCCATTGGCGCTGGCGCTCTGATTGCATTTTTCCAATCGGTAGAAAATTATAATATCACCCTGTTCACGCGCGGCAATTCGCAAACGCTCACTGTTTATGTGGGTTCCAAAATCCGCTCTGGCATCACTCCAACTATCAATGCGTTGGCCCTGATTCTCATTGTGATGACTGTGATTGCAGCTATCACCTATGAAATCCTGCGCCGCCGCGAGCAAGCTCGCCAGAAACTGAGTGAAGCTGAAATCGAATGAAAATTGTGAAGCTCGAAACCTTCTGCAATCCAGCAGTGGGGTTTGTGCGCGTCACCACAAATGAAGGCCAGCAAGGCTGGGGACAAGTTTCCACCTACAATGCCGACATCACCTGTGACATCTTCCACCGCCAAGTGGCGCGTTGGGCGCTGGGTGCGGATGCGGTTGATATCGATGCCTTGGTGACCTTGATTCCTGAACGCGAACACAAATTCCCCGGCTCCTATCTCATGCGCGCCATAGCCGGGCTCGATACAGCCTTGTGGGACTTGCGCGGCAAGATTGAGGACAAAAGCGTTTGTGAATTGCTAGGCGGAGCACCTCGCCCGTTCCCAGTCTATGCCTCCAGTATGAAGCGCTCAGAAATCACCCTTGAAGCTGAAGTGGAACGTATGAAGCGTTTGCAGGGTGAGCTTGGCTATAAGGCTTTCAAATTTCGTGTGGGCAAGGAATGTGGCCGCGATCAAGACGAGTGGCCGGGGCGCACCGAGACAATCGTACCAATGATGCGCAAAGCGCTTGGTGACGACGCAATTTTATTGGTCGATGGTAACAGCTGCTACACCCCAAAAAAAGCCATCGAAGTAGGCCGCATGTTAGAGCAATATGGC
>JANMWK010000143.1:0-15127 GCA_031393975.1 Hyphomicrobiales bacterium | reverse complement strand
GTAATTTAAATTGAGATACTGCCAGTCGGTGACATTGGGCACTGCGCGGCTCCGGAAATCCTCAAGGGTGGCATAGCCCTTCTCGTCCATCCATCGCTCCAGGCCTGAGATCATTTCTTCAACAATTTTGAAACCGTAAGTCATGGCGGCGGTGCACACTTGCACCGTGCCTGCAGACATGGAAATGAATTCTGCAGCATCCCGCCATGTGGTGATGCCGCCGATTGCTGAAATGGGAAAGCCGTGGGTTTCTCTGTCCCTTGCAATTTCAGCCACCATGTTAAGTGCAATGGGTTTTACCGCAGGGCCACAATAGCCGCCATGTGATCCTTTGCCGTCAATGGTGGGCATGGGGGCCATGTTATCGAGATCGACCGAAATAATGGAGCTGATGGTGTTGATAAGTGACACGGCATCGGCACCGCCTTTAAGGGCAGCGCGAGCTGGCATCCGAATATCAGTGATGTTGGGTGTGAGTTTTACGATCACGGGCATGCGCGTATATTGCTTGCACCAACGCGCCACCATTTCGATGTATTGGGGAACCTGGCCAACGGCAGCGCCCATGCCGCGCTCGCTCATGCCGTGCGGGCAGCCGAAATTGAGCTCCACACCATCGGCTTCCGTTTCCTCGACGCGGGCCAGAATGTTTTTCCAGGGCATTTCCTCGCAAGGCACCATGAGAGAAACCACCATGGCGCGGTCTGGCCATTCGCGTTTTACTTTTTTGATTTCCTGAAGGTTCACATCCAGCGGGCGATCCGTGATCAGTTCGATATTATTGAGGCCGAGCAAGCGACGGTCCGCACCGTGGATTGCACCATAGCGCGGACCGTTGACGTTTACGATGGGAGGCCCATCTTCACCAAGCGTTTTCCAGACCACGCCACCCCAGCCCGCCTTGAAGGCGCGAACCACATTGTATTCCTTGTCGGTCGGTGGTGCCGAAGCCAGCCAGAATGGATTGGGAGATTTAATGCCAACAAAATTAGAACGAAGGTCTGCCATGCTAATTGCCCTTCAAATAATCGTTTATCGATTCTGCTGCCCGTCTGCCATCATCCACACTGGCCACGGTCAGATCTTTGCCGCCTGCGATGCAATCACCACCGGCCCAGATGCCTTTGACAGATGTGCGCTTTTCACCATCCACTTTAATGCGACCCTGTTCCAGCATCAGTGCACCATCCAGCACATCGATGTAAGTCTGGCCGATGGCCTTGAAAATCATGTCTGCGGCGAGTTCAAAAGTTTCGCCAGAGCCAACAAGCTTCTGGTTTTTTTCAACCATGTATTCGCACTTCAAACCTGTAAGCCTGTCTTTCTTGGTCAATATTTTTTTGGGGGCCACATGGTGCATGATCTTCACACCTTTGGTTTGCGCGAGTTCCTGTTCATAGGCGCTGGCCTTCATCTGCTTTGCACCGCGACGATAAAGGATTGTCACATTTTCAGCACCCAGAAGTTTGGATTGGACAGCCACATCAATGGCCGTCATGCCACCGCCGATCACCAGCACATTGCGGCCCACTGGAAGTTTGGACATATCCTTGGCTTGGCGCTGGTCAGAAATATAATCGACCGCATCTTCAATGCCCTCTGCATCCTCATTCTTTTTGCCCAGGGGATTCACACCCGACAAGCCAATGCCTAAAAACACGGCATCATAATCGCGCTGCAAATCTTCAAGCTTCAATTTTTTACCCAGCGCCATGTTATGAATGACCACAATGCCGCCGATCGAGAGAATGAAATCGACTTCCTTCTGGGCAAATCCATCAACCGCTTTATAAGCAGCGATGCCAAATTCATTGAGGCCCCCAGATTTCTTCCGAGCTTCAAATATAGTCACATCATGGCCATGCATGGCGAGGCGGTGAGCACAGGCCAAACCCGCTGGGCCAGCGCCCACCACGGCCACTTTTTTGCCCGATGATTTGGCGCGGGCATAGGGATGCTTTTCATTCATCGCTAGATCAGTGGCATAGCGCTGCAACATGCCAATTTTAACAGGTTTACCTTCGGCCGCCTCGCGCACGCAAGCCTCTTCGCACAGAGTTTCAGTGGGGCAAACTCTGGCGCACATGCCACCTAAAATATTTTGATTAAAAATGGTTTTGGCCGCGGACTTAGGGTGGCCCGCTTGAATTTCGCGGATAAAAAGCGGGATATCAATCGACGTTGGGCAGGCGTTCATGCACGGCGCATCGTAACAGAAATAACACCGATCAGATTCGACCAAAGCTTCGTGTGGCGATAGGGGCGCGTGCAGATCTGTGAAGTTCGCAGCATAGTCTGCCTCATTTAGGCGTTTAGCGGCAATATCTGGGGTATTCGTTGGTGCCATGAACACTCTCCCTCGGTCAGAATTGAATGATGGCTTATTTTGTTCAAATGGTCAAATTTTTGATGATGGTGGACGAAACGCAGTTCAACAGCTATTATATGTATGACAAATGATTTGAGAGTTCCCCATGAGCAAAGCCCCCCATAAGCCCCTCACCTTACGTTCGCAAAACTGGTTTGATAATCCAGACAATGCTGACATGACGGCACTTTATTTGGAGCGTTATCTCAACTACGGGTTTACGCGCGGTGAACTTCAGGGAGCCAAGCCGATTATTGGCATTGCGCAGACGGGGTCTGATCTGAGCCCGTGCAACCGTTCGCATGTGGAACTTGCTAAACGCGTGCGCGACGGGATTATTGCGGCTGGTGGTGTGCCTCTTGAATTTCCAATTCATCCTATACAGGAAACCGGAAAGCGTCCAACGGCATCGCTCGACCGCAACCTTGCTTATCTCTCCCTGGTTGAAGTACTTTACGGTTATCCGCTCGATGGCGTGGTGCTCACCATTGGTTGCGATAAAACGACGCCCGCCTGTTTGATGGCGGCAGCCACGGTGGACATTCCAGCCATCGCTTTATCATCAGGCCCGATGCTCAATGGTGATTACAAAGGCCAGCGCACAGGGTCTGGTACAATTGTCTGGATGGCACGTGAAAAGCTAGCCACAGGCGAAATAGATTATGACGGGTTTGTGGAATTGGTGGCTTCTTCAGCACCATCGGCTGGCTATTGCAACACCATGGGCACCGCCACCACGATGAACTCGCTCACCGAAGCTTTGGGCATGTGCCTGCCCGGCAATGCCGCCATTCCAGCCCCTTACCGCGAACGCGGACAGATGGCTTTTGAGACAGGCAAGCGCATTGTGGAGATGGTGCGAGAAGATTTAACGCCGTCTAAAATTATGACTCGCAAAGCG
Organism: Hyphomicrobiales bacterium; assembly: GCA_031393975.1. Taxonomy (GTDB): domain Bacteria; phylum Pseudomonadota; class Alphaproteobacteria; order Rhizobiales; family Aestuariivirgaceae; genus Aestuariivirga. The sequence continues at coordinate 11,858 of JANMWK010000143.1, read as the reverse complement.
TTTGAAAATGCGATTGCCCTGAACACCGCGATTGGCGGCTCTACCAACGCTCCCAATCATTTGAACGGTATTGCGCGCTTGCTGGGCCTTGAACTTGATGTGATCGACTGGGAAAAGCATGGGCATGATTTGCCTTTGCTTGTCAACTTGCAGCCAGCTGGCGAATATCTAGGCGAAGATTATCACCGCGCCGGTGGCGTTCCCGCTGTGCTTGCTGAACTCATCCAAGCCGGAAAAATTCACGAAGGTGCGATGACCGCCAATGGCAAAACTATTGGTGAAAATAACACCGGAAAATTCTCATGGAACCGCAAAGTGATCAAAGAGTTTGATAACCCGATTAAGAAAAATGCGGGCTTCAAAATGCTACATGGCAATTTATTTGACTCTGCAATTATGAAAACCAGCGTAATTTCTGAAGAATTCCGTCTGCGCTATTTGTCTGACCCTAAAATGCCAAATGCTTTTGAAGCCAAGGCTATCGTGTTTGATGGGCCAGAAGATTATCACGCCAATATCGACAATCCGAAATTGGATGTCGACGAAAACACCATTCTGTTTATTCGCGGCGTTGGCCCTTTGGGTTATCCAGGGGCAGCTGAAGTTGTGAATATGCGGGCACCTACGTATTTATTAGAAAAAGGTATTCGCTCGCTTCCTTGTGTGGGAGATGGCAGACAATCAGGCACATCAGGCTCGCCATCAATCTTGAATGCCTCACCGGAAGCTGCTGCGGGTGGTGGCTTGGCGATCTTGAAAAATGGCGACCGTGTGAAGATTGATCTCAACACCGGGGCTTGTAATATGCTGATCTCCGATGCCGAGATTGCCAAACGTCGGACTGAGCTTGAAGCAGCGGGCGGTTACAAAGTTCCACCATCGCAAACACCCTGGCAGGAAATTTTCCGCAGTACGACCGAGCAATTGGCTCAAGGCATGATTATCAAAGGCTCCACCAAGTTCCAGCGCATTGCCAAGACCATGGGCATTCCAAGAGATAATCATTGATGCTTGACCTTCGGAACGACCACCTTCGCGCAGTTTTCGACCCTCGTGGAGCACGCTTACAAGCCCTGTTCGTTGACGGTGTGGATGTGGTGCAAGGCAATGCACTGGACTTTGATTTTGCAACGGCTGATCCTTATGCTGGGGCATTGGCGGGGCGCTATGCTGGCCGCATTTCCAATGCGCAATTTCCGCTCGATGGGAAAATCGTAAAAGTTACACCCAATGTTGGCAATTTTCAGTTGCATGGCGGGCCCGATAATTTTGCCATTCGCGAATGGGCCGTTGATTCGGATGACTATTCCATTTGGTTCACGCTGCATTCGCCCGATGGTGATCAAGGTTATCCCGGTGCCATGGATGCAACGGCAATTTACAAATTGGATGGCAACGTATTGTCGCTGGACATTGAAGCCACCAGTACCAAACCTACAATCGTCAATCTCACCAATCATGCTTATTGGAATATGGCGGGCGGCGGTTCAGTTTTAGAAAATGAATTGCAAATCAATGCTTCTACTTATTTGCCCTTGAGCGAGGCTTTGTTACCCAGTGGTGAAGTTCGCAAGGTTGACGGTTCGCGGTGGGATTTTAGAAAATCGCGCAAAATCGCGGAAGGTTATGACAATTGTTTTTGTTTGGATGGTCCGCGTGGTGTCATGAAACATGGCCTGACATTGCGGGACCCCAAGTCGGGTCGAACTATGGAAGTGTGGACCACGGAGTGCGCCATTCAAATGTATACGGCAATCCGCTGGGATGGAACTGTACCGGCTAAATCAGGCACTTTGCAACCATCGCAAGGTTTTGCCATTGAGCCGCAAAATTTTCCTGACGCACCCAACCATGATAATTTTCCGAGTGCTGTGTTGCGACCCGGAGAGATTTATAAAAATAAAATTGAGTGGCGGTTCCTATAAAAAATTATAGGGATCAACATCGATGTGCATTTTAAGGGCGCCTTTTGGTTTCACGTCTTTCAACCACTCGCGCAAGAATCCTTGAATATTCACATCGCGTGTTGCCTTAACCAGTAAGCGCCAACGGTGACGGCCACGCACCATGGCTATCGGCGCAGGGGCCGGGCCCAGAACTGTAATCCCTTCCGCCAGTGGTGCGGTATTGGCGATGGCCCGCGCGAAACGTTCCGTCACTGCTCCATCGGGCCCAGACAAGATGAGAGCAGCGAGTCTGCCATAAGGGGGCAAGGTTGTGTTTTCACGGATTTGTTTTTCAGTGTTGAGGTAGGCGTCACGGTCGCCTTTGAGCAGGGCTTTCATCAAAGGATGTTCTGGTAAATAAGTTTGCACCAAAGCGCGGCCCGGTTTGGCCCCGCGTCCGGCACGGCCTGCCACTTGTGCTAAGAGTGCCCAAGTGCGTTCGCCAGCGCGGGGATCCGATGATTCCAAGGCAAGATCAGCATCGACCACGCCCACTAAAGTGAGATGCGGGAAATGATGGCCTTTGGCCACCAACTGCGTGCCGATGACAAGATTAAACGCACCTTGTTCAACACCGCGCAATGTGTCGCGCAAACTCACGCCGCGCGAAAGATCACTGGAGAGAATGGCAACGCGGGCTTCGGGGAAAAGTTTTGTGGCTTCTTCTGCTAAGCGTTCAATGCCGGGGCCGACGGGCACCATGTCGCCTTCCGTACCACATTCAGGGCAAGCTTTGGGCACGGCTTCATGATGGCCACAATGGTGACACATAAGTTGGCGGCGGAAGCGATGCTCGACTAAAGCGGCATCACAATCAGGGCAGTGCAAGCGATGTCCACAGCTGCGGCACAGGGTGAGTGGTGCAAAGCCACGTCGGTTGAGAAATAGAAGAGCTTGATCACCTGCTGCTAGCGTTTCAGCAACCGATGTGACCAACGGGGATGAAAGCCAAGTGCCGGAGTCCAATTTTTCACGCGTCATGTCGATGCGCGTGGTTTCCGGCAATTCTGGGCGACCATGGCGGTCTTTGAGTTTCACCACGCCATAACGTTCACGGTCCACATTCACCAATGATTCTAATGATGGCGTTGCGGATGAAAGAATGATGGGAAATTTTCCGATTGAACCATAAAGCACCGCCATATCACGCGCGTGATAGGGCACACCTTCATCTTGTTTATAAGCACTCTCATGTTCCTCATCGACCACAATCAAACCCAGTTTCGCCCAGGGCAAAAACAAGGCTGACCGTGCGCCAACCACAATGCGGGCCTTGCCTTCCGCCACTGCGCGCCACACGCGCTCCCGTTCGCGCGGGCGCAACTCAGAATGCCATTGGGCGGGTTCGCAACCAAAGCGCGTTTCTACACGAGCAATGAAGGGAGCAGTGAGAGCGATTTCGGGCAGCAACAATAAAACCTGTTTGCCCGCTGCCAAAGCCGCCGCCATGGCTTCAAAATAGACCTCGGTTTTCCCTGAACCCGTCACACCGTCGAGCAGCATGACTTTGTGGCTGCGGCTTGCCACAACTTGCCGCAGAGCCGCTGCGGCCGTAATCTGATCTTTGTTGAGCTTGTGACCGCCGGCATTGAGGTCAGGCTCTGCGAAACTCCGATGGGCAGGCAAAGCCACTTCTTCGAGGCCGCCTGCTTTGGCCAAGGCCTTAACCACACTCACGCCCACGCCAGCGGCTTCTGCCAATTCGGCAGCGCGCAGCGCAAAGCCTTGCGAAGCAACTTCTAAAACACGCTGGCGCTGGGAGGTGAACTTTGCTGGCTTCGTGGAGCTGGCGCGGTAGGCGATGTTTTGTTTGGCTTCTTCGAAAGCAGCGGGCACGCGCAAGACCATGCGCAGAACATTGCCAGGGGATTCTAGATAATAGGCAGCCAGCCAATCGACAAATTTGCGGTGGGTTTCGGCTAGAGGAACCATATTGAAGACACGGTTTATATCCCGCATTTTCATATTGGTGGGAACGGCAGGCCGCACTTCCCACACCACACCAATCAGGCTGCGCGGACCCAGTGGCACCTCTACATAATTGCCCGCAACCACGCTCATGCCCTGTGGCACGCTATACGTATAAGTGCTGTTCAAGGCCAGCGGCAGCAGCACATCAGCAATGACGGAATCGGAGCTCATAGCGTCACGAATAGACTTTGATGTGCTTGGCTTCCAGCCTTATATGTTTTCATATGAAACCGCATGTTCGTGAGATTCTTTACCTTGAACCTGCCACCCTAGCAGCGCGGCTGCGGGGCGAGATGAATCTGACACTCTTAGAAAGCGTGATGCGACATGAGCTTTTGGGGCGTTATTCATATTTGGCATGTAATCCATCAGCCACATTAAGGAATGCTGCGCTTGACGACATTCGGCAGGTATTGCAAGCGGGTGCACAGGAGCACGTTTCAGGCTTGCCACCGTTTCAAGGCGGGTTGGCTGGATATATTTCATATGAATTTGGCCGCACCCTTGAAGCCCATTCAAGGGTGCCGGAATTTGCACCGCTTTGCCCAGATATGATTTTACACGAATATGAAACTGTGATCAGCTTTGATCATTTGCAGGAAAAAGCTTGGATTGTTTCGAAGATCGAAGCTGCAGCTGATGCGTTGGAAAAATTATTAAAGCGCAAGGTTGGGGCCTATGGTTCGACGGTGATTGAAAATTGGCACTCTAATTTCACGCGCGGCACTTATGAAACCGCCGTGCAAAAAACTATAGAATATATTTTAGCGGGCGATATTTTTCAGGCCAATATCACACAGTGTTTTGTGGCCGCCATTCCAAAAGGTTTTGACAGTTACGCCTTCTATCGCCGGTTACGCGAAATGAACCCCGCCACCTTTGCCGCCTATCTTGATTATGGGGATGTGAAAATTGTTTCAAGCTCACCAGAGCGGTTGGTGAATTGTAATGACAGACGCATTGAGGCGCGCCCCATTAAAGGCACACGACGGCGCGATGTGGATGAAACCCGTGATGCAGAGTTGATGACCGAGCTGCAAGCCAGTCGGAAGGACCGCGCTGAAAACGTGATGATTGTAGATTTGTTGCGCAATGATCTTTCACGCATATCAAAACCCGGCACTGTTAAAGTTCCAGTTCTGTGTGGTTTGGAATCATATGCCACTGTGCATCATCTGGTTTCAGTGGTACAGGGGGAATTGCGCGATGGGTTAGATCTGGTCGATGTGCTCGCTGCAATCTTCCCCGGGGGCTCGATTACGGGTGCACCTAAAATTCGCGCCATGGAAATTATTGCAGAATTGGAAGGTCAGGCGCGCGGGGTTTATTGTGGGGCGATTGGCTATCTCGGTTTCAATGGGGCTTGCGATTTTAATATCGCCATTCGCACAGCATTGTTTGTGAACGACAAAGCGCATGTGGCGGGCGGCGGCGGTATTACGGCTCGGTCACAACCTGCCGCCGAATATGAAGAAAGCCTGACTAAAATCAAACGCATCATGGAGGCCTTTGCGCCATGATTTTGATCGTCGATAATTATGATAGTTTTGTTTTCAACATTGCGCGTTATTTTGAAGAATTGGGTGAGCGCACCAAAGTGGTGCGCAACGATGAAGTGGCCGCCGCCGATTTGAACGCCAAAGCCATTGTCATTTCACCCGGCCCGTGCACACCGCATGAGGCTGGGGCTTCGATGCAAATTGTGCGCGACTATTCTGGAAGGCTTCCAGTTCTTGGAATTTGTTTGGGCCATCAAGTGATTGGTGCCGTTTTTGGCGGCGAAGTGAAGCGTGCGCGAAGACCGATGCATGGCGATAGTTCTGAGATTGAACATACGGGCACAGGGGTGTTTGAAAATGTGCCGCAGCGCTTTTCAGCAGGGCGCTATCATTCGTTGATTGTGGACCGCGTTGAGAACACCGAATTGGAAATTACCGCACGCAGTGATGATGGAGAAATTATGGGATTGCAGCATAGGCACCACCCCACATTCGGGGTGCAGTTTCATCCGGAGTCAATTCTGACTGAACATGGGTATGATCTATTGCGAAATTTTTTGAGGCATGTCTCATGAGCGTAGTTTGGTTTAACGGTGCGCTTGTTGATGGACTGCTGACGCTTGATCCGGCGGATCGCGGATTGACTTTGGGTGATGGGCTGTTTGAAACCATCGCTGTCTATAATGATCACGCCGCGTGGCTTGATGAACACCTTACCCGCATGGAAAGTGCCGCCCGTGAACTAGGCATTGGTTTTGATATCGTGAAAATTCATGCTGGTGTGGCTGCTGTATTGGCGGAGAATAAATTTGATACTGCTGTGATGCGCATCACACTCACACGCGGTGTGGTCATGCCGAGAGCCTTGATAGGGTTTGGCACTGCGCCCAGCTTGTTCATCACGCTTTCAGCCTTTGATCCCTTGCACCCTACGTCGATCACCTTGGCAGTGTCTACCATCCGGCGCAATGAAACAGCGCCATCATCACGGCTTAAAACATTATCCTATAGTGATAACATTGCAGCCGCGCGCGAAGTGATGGAACGGGCCGATGATGCTTTGATGTTGAACACGGCCGGGCATGTGGCCTGCACCACGATTGGCAATTTGTTTTTGGTGAAAGGCGACCTGCTGATTACGCCGCGTTTCGATCAAGGTATTTTGTGTGGCATTGCGCGGGCAAAACTTTTGCGCCACTCACATGAAATGCAACTAAAACCGGTTGAGACTTTAGTTACCTTGGAAGACGTATTTTTGGCGGATGCGGTGTTCCGCACCAACAGCTTGCGTTTGGCAACGCCTGTGACCATGTTAGGTGATAAAACCTTGGGCACACGGCCCATTCACGATATAAAGCATAAACTCGAAACTCTCATTGGAAGGATTTGAACCATGAAATTTTTTGCGGATACGGGTGAAGTTGCTGAAATAAAAGAAATTCAATCCATGGGCTTGCTTGACGGTGTTACAACGAACCCTTCGCTTATCGCCAAATCGGGCCGAAACTTCAAAGAAGTGATCGCTGAAATTTGCAGCTTCGTGGAAGGCCCAGTCAGTGCCGAAGTGGCGGCACTGGATTTTGATGGCATGATTAAAGAGGGCAACGTGCTGCGCAAGATTGCCAAGAACGTGACTATTAAAGTGCCACTTACGATGGATGGTCTGCGGGCCTGCAAAGTGTTATCCTCCGAAGGCACCATGGTGAATGTGACTTTGTGTTTCAGTGCTAACCAAGCCTTGCTGGCGGCCAAAGCCGGAGCCACTTTCATCTCGCCATTTGTTGGCCGCTTGGATGATATCAATATCGACGGCATGGATTTGATTTCTGAGATTCGCCAGATTTATGACAACTATGATTATGACACGAATATTCTGGTGGCCTCGGTTCGCACCGCCAATCACATACGGGAAGCGGCTTTGATTGGCGCGGATTATGCGACAGCGCCACCAGCAGTTTTAAAAAGTTTGGTGAAGCATCCGCTCACCGATAAAGGGATAGAGTCATTCTTGGCGGATTGGAAGAAGACTGGGCAGAGTATTATTTAAAGCATTCACATAGCCATTTCGCAGGGGGAAGAGTTTGTACGATGAATTGACTCACGCCCTGTTATTGCTAAATACCGCTCCCAAATAGTAATCACGGATAAGAACAATGACCAAAGCACGCACTCTTTATGACAAGATATGGGATGACCATCTGGCTCACGAAGCCGATGATGGCACTTGCCTTTTGTATATTGACCGTCATTTGATCCATGAGGTCACCTCTCCCCAAGCCTTCGAAGGCCTGCGTATGACGGGCCGCAAAGTGCGCCACCCAGAAAAGACTTTGGCAGTGGTTGATCACAACGTTCCCACCACCGATCGCTCCAAAGGCATTGCCGAGGAAGAAAGCCGCATTCAGGTTGAAGCTCTGGCCAATAACGCAAAAGAATTCGGCATTGAGTATTTTGATGAACTCGATAAGCGCCAAGGCATTGTGCATGTGGTTGGGCCTGAGCAGGGCTTTACTTTGCCTGGAACGACCATTGTGTGCGGTGATAGCCACACCTCCACCCACGGGGCATTCGGCGCTTTAGCCCATGGCATTGGCACTTCGGAAGTGGAGCACGTTCTAGCCACGCAAACGTTAATCCAGAAAAAAGCTAAAAACATGAAAGTGGAAGTGAATGGCAAATTGGCCAAGCACGCAACCGCCAAAGACATCATCCTCGCCATCATCGGTGAAATCGGCACAGCAGGCGGCACGGGCCATGTGATCGAATTTGCCGGAGAGGCCATCCGCGATCTTTCGATGGAAGGCCGCATGACGGTTTGTAACATGACCATTGAAGGCGGGGCTCGTGCTGGCATGATTGCGCCAGATGAAAAAGCCTATGCATTTTTGAAGGGCAAACCTAAAGCGCCAAAGGCCGCTGATTGGGATGCGGCGCTGAAATATTGGGAAACTTTGCATACTGATGAAGGCGCTTATTTTGACCGCATCGTAAAGCTTGATGCCGCCAATCTGCCCCCCATCGTCAGCTGGGGCACCAGCCCTGAGGATGTGGTTTCGGTGGCAGGCATCATTCCAGATCCTGCAACCATTGCCGATGAAGGCAAGCGCCAATCAAAAATCCGCGCACTGGAATATATGGGCCTTCATGCCGGACAGAAGATCACTGATATTCCTTTGGATGTGATCTGGATCGGCAGTTGCACCAATGGCCGCATTGAAGATATGCGCGCCGTGGCAAAAATCGTCGAAGGCAAGAAAATTGCGGGCAGCTTAGATTACGCCATGATTGTTCCAGGCTCAGGCCTTGTCAAAGAAATGGCTGAGGCAGAAGGCTTGGACAAGATTTTCTTGGCCGCTGGCTTCCAATGGCGTGAGCCCGGTTGCTCCATGTGCTTGGCCATGAATCCTGACCAGCTGAAGCCCGGCCAACGGGCGGCATCCACCTCCAACCGCAACTTCGAAGGCCGCCAAGGTTATAAGGGCCGCACTCACTTGGTGTCGCCCCAAATGGCCGCTGCTGCTGCTCTTGCGGGCAAGTTTGTGGATATTCGCGGGTAATTACAATTTTTTACGGTTGCCTTAGGATTCGTTTACGTTAATTAAACCTCTGCGCTGTAACCTCTCGATTCGTAGAGTTGGTGTGTAATGCGTGTACTGGGGAGTTGTTATGGGTTCTACTGCTGTGGCTGATGCCAAGTTTTTACGTCGCGTTTTTATAGGCCTGGTTGGGCTCACGCTGTTCACAGGCGGAATGGCCGCTTTGGCCGCCGCACAGGCGATGAACAGCGCGGCAAATCTCCTGCCGTTTTAAACACCAAATCTAATCTAGATTTTCATCGCTTCTGGCCCGCGCGAAATCGCGGCCACACCGGTGCGTGCCACTTCGACAAGGCCCAGTGGCACCATGAGCGAGATGAACTGATCCACCTTATCGGGCTTGCCTGTCAGCTCGAACACAAAACTGTCAGTTGAAGCATCCACAACGCGGGCCCGAAACGCATCAGCCAAGCGCAGGGCTTCTACCCGCTTATCACCAACGCCAACCACTTTCACCATAGCCAATTCTCGTGCCAGAAAATTTCCCTGCACGGTCAAATCAGCCACAGAATGCACAAGAACCATGCGCTCCAACTGCGCCTTGATCTGTGCTACAACTTTCTCGGTACCGCTGGTGACAATGGTAAAGCGCGACACGTGTTTTTCATGTTCGGTTTCAGAAACTGTGAGCGAGTCGATATTATAGCCCCGCCCCGCAAACAGCCCGATGATGCGCGCCAAAACACCCGGTTGATTTTCAGCGACCACGGCCAAGGTGTGGGTGTTCACTTCAAGTTTTTGAGTGTCGATAAAATAGGCCGATTGCGGCTGGGCGTTAGCAGGCTGGGTCATGGTGTCAACTTTTTGATCAAAGAATGAAGTCTGAACTGCTTAGCACATGATGGCCCAGAAGTTTCAAGCAAAACTCTGGCGCCGGGTCAGAATTTATGGTGGCGTAAACCAGAGTATCTGAACCTGAATAGACCACACGAATTTGCGCCGCAGCTGAAAAACCAGAAGCCTCACCTAAAAATGTAAAAGCTTGGTCACCCAAGGCAGTGACATTGGCATCAATCAAACTAAAATCGAACCTATCAACCCCGTCCGTAAAATCTGTCACGGTATCAAATGCGCTGGAATTTGAGTCTGATACAGAATTGTAAATGAAACTGTCCTGCCCCGCTCCACCGGTGAGGATATCGGCGCCACCACCCCCAGTTATGTAATTATCAGTGGCATTGCCTGTGATCACATCGCCTAAATTACCACCCATTGCAGTTTCAATAATCACTCCAGCAGCGATGGTATATCCACCGTAAATGCCTTGCACATAAGATACAAATCCACCGCCGCCAGTAGCAACCAAACCCGTCGCGGCCCGCAGATCAATAACATTGGAAAGCGTCGCGGCACCTGCAAGAGTGTCATGGCCGCCGGCATCCCAAATACAACTATAGCCGCCATGCGAAGTGCTCAAAGCATATGTGTCATCACCAAGATGATATGATAAATTAGGACCATAAAGCTTTTGCAAAGTCAGAATATCAAGCGCCATAGGCGTGGCTTGGACACCATAGTCAGGTGACGGTGGAGGCCCTAATGGGCCTTTAACCCATCCATCATTGTAGCCCATAATTGTATTGATCCCCTGATTGAGATCAAAAAAACCCAAACTCCCCGTGGTCATCGTCACCCCTGGAAATATTGACGACGGCGAACCGTTGGCCCCACCATGATCATGAGGATGGGCCAAACCCAAACCATGTCCCAATTCATGCAAATAAGTCGCAAAATCAGCCCCACCCACATTCACTGGAGAATTTTTATCGGACAAATAATTATCGCGGTAAATGATGATGTCTGAATATGGCACACCATTGAAGTTGGTTTGCCCCGGGGGTTGCGTAAAGCCGAGGGTTCCCACAGCACCATTTTTTCCAACTACAAATCGAATGCCTTGAACGCCTGCGCTACCCGATTGGTCAAATGTGAAGGTAACATTGATATAATGGTTGTAAGTCTCGAGCACAGATTTAAAGGCCGCAATTTCGGCAGCGTTTGGTACATAAGCCCCCGCACTGTCGCCCGTCGGACTATAGATCGAGATTGGAATAACCAAGGCGCCACCCCGGGGGTTAACCCACTTGGTGCCCCATGTCAGCGCATCGACCAGCACATCACTGTCTCGAACCACGGGTGCAATGCCCAAATTCTGTGTCGGTCCCACTCGCTTACAAATAACGATAGTCACGGCTGAAATCCCTTGCCAACGCAGATGCGGTAAGCCCAGCAAGGGTCATGCCTAAGTGCTGCGTCTCAGCTGCGCCTCGTCAGCTATGGTTAAACCAGCTGTTTGCCACGGGAATCAATAGCGGTGCCCACTTGCTCATCGGAGACATTTTCACCAAGCAGCATTTCGTTGTGGGCCTTGCCAGATGGAATCATCGGAAAGCAATTGGCAAGGTTGGCGACGCGACAATCAAACAAAACCGGGTGCGGGCTTGCGATCATCTGCTTGATCATACCATCCAAATCTGCAGGCTTATCACAACGAAATCCAACACCACCATAAGCCTCAGCCAATTTCACAAAATCAGGCAGTGCTTCAGAATAACTTTCGCTCATGCGGTTGCCATGCAGTAATTGCTGCCATTGGCGCACCATGCCCATATATTGATTGTTCAATATAAAAATTTTGATGGGGAGTTTATATTGAATTGCGGTTGAAAATTCTTGCATGGTCATTTGCACGGAGGCATCGCCAGCAATATCAATGACCAATGATTTCGGATGTGCGACTTGCACACCCACAGCAGCGGGCAAGCCGTAACCCATGGTGCCAAGGCCACCTGACGTCATCCAACGGTTTGGCTCTTCAAAGCGATAGAACTGCGCGGCCCACATTT
>JANMWK010000165.1:0-10494 GCA_031393975.1 Hyphomicrobiales bacterium | reverse complement strand
CTAAAGGCCATGGCGAGATTTGTGATGCGGAACTGAGAGCCCTCACACACCCCGCTGCATTACCGCCACAAAAAATCCATCGGTGCCGTGCTGGGCTGGCGTCATCAACAATGTATTGGCCGACCCATCAGCCGATTTTGGCGCCTCACCGCCAATGGTATGTTTCCATTGTTCCGTATACGGAATAATTTTGAAATTCTTATGCGATGCCAAGAAGGCTTTCACTTGGACTGTGTTTTCCTCCGGCAAAACCGAACACGTAACATAAACCAAGCGCCCACCCGCTTTCACCAATTGCGAGCCCTGTTCCAAAACTTCACGCTGATCTTTCTGGCGCTGTTCCAATTGCTTTGGCTGCAAACGCCATTTTGCATCAGGTTTCCGGCGCCAAGCGCCTGAACCTGAACACGGCGCATCAATCAACACGCAATCAAAGCCACCAAACCCTTTAAGCTTCTCAACTTCATCAGCAGCAACCACTTCTATGCAGGTGGCCCCCGAACGATTGATCCGATCAAAGATGGGCCGCAGCCGATGTTTGTCTTGATCATGCGCCACCAACTGACCTTTGTTTTTCATCAAAGCCGCCAAAGCCAAAGTCTTGCCGCCCGCACCGGCGCATAAATCAATTGCCGATTCACCAGCTTGCACACCCGATAAAGCCGCCGCAATTTGCGACGCTGCATCCTGCACTTCAAACCAGCCCAATCCATGAGCAGGTTCAACCTCCACATTGATATTGCGCGTATCAGCCGAAGGCTGCTCAATGCGCACGCACAGAGGCGAAAGTGGACCGGCTTTTGCACCATGCTTGGCAAAGGCTTCCAGCAATTGCGCCCGCGATGCTTTGAGAGTGTTCACCCGCAAGTCAATCGGCGCGCGTTCGGCCAAAGCTGCACCTTCAATCGCCACGCGGTCCCCAAAAACCTCTGTTAGCGAAGGCAACAGCCACTCTGGAAAATCACCCTTAATATGAGCTGGTAAATCGTCCCTCAAATCGCGTTCCAGCGCAGCTTTTTCTTTAGCCGTCAAAGCGCCAGGGCCAAATTGCTCCGTACACAGAGTTTCAATTTCGGCAGCGCTCATGTTCCAAACATCGCGCAAAGCACCCAGCACCAGCGCCCGAGGTCGGCCATCCCCCATGCGTGAGGCCGCCGTCTCGCGTCTGCGCAACACATCATAAACCAATGTGCCAATGGCATGGCGATCTGTCGACCCGGCAAAACGATGCGACTTGCCCCAATCTTTCAGAGCTTCAGAAGCCGGGCGATGTTGAGTGAACACATCGGTGAGAATTTCAGTTGCCGCAGCAACGCGACCAGCCATACGCATGAATTATCCAACTATAAAAAGACGAATTGCAAACCAAACCCACATCAAAAAGACCAGGGTAAATGATGCCAGAAACATGCGCATCCGAAGCGGAACATTGTTCGACCCCGTATGGATGTAACTGTGCAAGAGCCTCGCTATCAGAAAACCCCAGCATAAGCCAACTTGAATTAAATCGACCTTTCCGGTGATCATCAGCAACGCGCAAACCGCATACCACAAAGTGGGTACTTCAAATTGATTGTCAAAATTATTACCAAATTTGCGAACATTCTCGGGCCAATTGTCACTTCCCAGCGCAATCGCCGTGATTTTAGTTTCACCCTTCACCACCGATGAAATGCGAGACCGAAGGGAAAGCAATCCAACACACGCAATCAGCAAAACATGTAAAAAGAGCGGCAGCAAAAATAGTTTCTCGAGCGCCATTAACTCATCCTTTGATAATTCGGGGCTTCACGCGTTAGCATCACATCATGCACATGGCTTTCACGAAGCCCTGCCCCCGTAATACGCACGAACTGCACTTTGGATTGAAGTTCGAGGATCGAAGCCGCCCCCACATAACCCATGGCTGCACGAAGCCCCCCCACCATTTGATGGAGAACCGCACCGACAGCACCCTTGTGCGGAACTTGGCCCTCAATGCCCTCGGGCACCAATTTCAATTTATCGGCAACATCCTGCTGGAAATAACGATCAGCAGAGCCGCGAGCCATGGCCCCAACGGAACCCATGCCGCGATATGATTTATAAGAGCGGCCATTGTATAAATAGACTTCGCCCGGTGCTTCATCTGTGCCAGCCAGCATGGAGCCCATCATGACAACCGAAGCCCCGCCCGCCAGCGCCTTGGCCAGATCGCCGGAAAGCTTAACACCACCATCGCCAATAATCGGAATGCCTTGCTTGGCTCCTTCTTCTGCGCATTCGATGATCGCGGAAAACTGTGGCACGCCCACACCAGCCACAACACGCGTGGTGCAAATGGAGCCTGGGCCAATGCCCACTTTCACGCAATCCGCACCGGCACCAATCAACGCTTTCACGGCCTCCGCCGTGGCCACATTGCCGCCAATGATTTGCACTTTGTTAGAAATTTTCTTGATGCGCTCAACCTGATTGAGAACATGAATGGAATGACCATGCGCTGTGTCAACAACCAGCACATCAACCCCGGCATCAATCAATCTCTCAGCCCGTTCGAAGCCAGTGTCGCCCGTGCCCGTCGCAGCCGCCACCAGCAAACGCTCCTGTTCATCTTTCGAAGCCCATGGATGGTCCGCCGCTTTTTCCATGTCATTGACGGTGATCAAACCTTCGCAACTGAAATCATCGCCCACCACGATCAATTTTTCAATGCGATGCTTATGCAATAACCTACGCGCCTCATTGCGGTCCACACCCGCTTTCACCGTCACCAAATTGCGCGTCATCAACTCGGCCACTTTGGCGTTGAGGTCGGTCGCAAAGCGCACATCACGATTGGTGATGATCCCACAAAGTTTCCCAAATTCATCCACTACCGGAATGCCAGAAATTTTATGTCGCGCCTTTAACACCATCAAATCCCCCAGCGTAGCATCCGGAGCAATGGTAATCGGGTTCACTACCATGCCGCTTTCAAAACGCTTTACCTGCCTAACATGCTCGGCCTGAATGTCGGGAGTGAGATTCTTATGAATAACCCCCAGTCCCCCCGCCTGCGCCATAGCAATGGCCATCGATGCTTCTGTCACCGTGTCCATTGCCGCAGAGATAATCGGAATTGAGAGCGAAATCGCTTTGGTCAGCCGCGTGGAAGTTGAAACATCAACCGGCAAAACCGATGAAGCGCCCGGCTTCATCAACACATCATCAAAGGTTAAATATTCTGGGAACAGGTGAGCCATAGCGAACCTCGTAAAGCAGCAGTGAAGGAGGAGTTGGCGCACGCCCTTAACACTTGAATGACGGGTGGGGCAAGGGGTTAGAACTTGATGCTCGGCGAGAGATAGTGAAGGGGTTCGTGCGGTTCAAGATTCATCGCGGTATTAAGCGCGACGCAATTTGATCGTTCATATTGTCGCTTGCGGCCAAACCTTCGCTCACCCCGGCGCGATCTTCAAGGCTCCCATTTTGGCTCATCTTCCGCTTTCCTTCGAGTCTTGAAATGGTTATGCGAAGGCCGACAATGCCTTTGAGCTGTGACTGAATGTAGGTCTCAGGCGCATCACTCACGGCCCAAGGTTCGGGTCTTTTGTTCTCGTGAAGCAGTGTCAGTTTTTTTACCACATCAAGAAGTCGCGCAGTATCTTGGAAGAACTCAACCGCGCCGTAAGCGTGCACCGTAACATAGTTCCAAGTGGGCACCACTTTTTCAGTCTCACGTTTCGTTTGATACCAAGATGGTGATACATAAGCATCTGGACCCATGAAGATGGCTAAAGCGTCACCCATACAGGGTGTTTTCCATTGCGGGTTGGCCAGTGCCAGATGTCCATAAAGAACACCCTTTGCACCTTCCGTTTCATCCAAAAAAAGCGGCAGAGGCGTTGCCATTAAGCCCCCATTTGTCGCTGTAATAAAATTTGCCAGCCGCGCCGCGCGGATATGTTCAAAAACCTGTGCAACGTCCTTTTCTTGAAATGCAGGCGGAGAGTACATAAAAATATTCCATGTTTAGAAATGAAATTTAAAGCTGCTCGGTCTCGCAAACAATAGGCCAGACGAGCAAGTTCGGATAACCATACTTAAGGATCGTGGGCCGCACCTCAAGCTTGGTCGTTCGTCAATTGTTTTGATTCATAGCAACCATGCCCCTATTGCCAGCCCTGCAGGCAAAGCTTGAACAAACAAAATCCGCTTATTCGCAGCCGCCGCTCCATAAACTCCAGTCACCACCACACAACCCAAAAAGAACAACACAGTCGCTCGTCCGGCGCCGCCCGTCCACAAGCTCCACAAAAGCCCCGCAGCCAGAAACCCATTGTAAAGCCCCTGATTGGCGGCAAACCCCTTGCTGGACTATAGCAACATATAGCTCACCCACCGAACGGGGTCAAGGTTTAAATTCACTAAAAAGGATTATTATCCTCTAAACCCTGTCGCCAGCATAAACAGTTCCGCAGAATCATCGCGGCTCGACATCGGCTTCACATGGCGCACTGTGCGGAAATCTTTTTTCAAACTGGTCAACAATGCACCTTCGGTGCCACCACGCAGCACCTTGGCCAGATAGGTTCCACCCGGTTTCAAAATCGATTTTGCAAAAACATATCCAGTCTCAACCAAGGCAATGATGTTGATATGATCGGTCTGCTTATGGCCCGTCGCATGGGTTGCCATATCAGACAAAACGCAATCAGCCTGTTCGCCACCCAATGCCGCAATCAGAACTGCTGGCGCATCTTCGTCATAGAAATCTTTCTTAAAAATCGTGACGGACGGAATAGGGTCCATCGAATGCATGTCAATGGCCACAACGACGCCCTTGCCTTCTTCAGCCTTGACGCGTTTGGAAGCCACCTGACACCAGCCGCCGGGGGCCGCACCCAAATCCACTACGCGGTAGCCGGGCTTCAAAATTTCATATTTATCATCAATTTCAATCAGCTTAAATGCCGAGCGCGAACGATAACCAAGCTTCTTGGCTTCATGCACATAAGGATCATTCAACTGTCGTTCGAGCCAAATTTTCTGGCTGACGGTTTTGCTTTTACTGGTCTTCACCCGCACTTTAAGGCTGTTGCCACTGGGTTTTGAACCACTGCCGGGTCTGCTCATTGTCGCCGTCCCATCAATCCGTCTTTCATCATCATCTGCATTAAAATTCCTTCGCGCAGTCCACGGTCCGCCACGCGAATGCGCGGGGCTGGAAACGCAATGCGTATTTCCTCAAGTATAGCACATCCCGCCAAAACAAGATCAGCCCGTTCGCGGCCAATGCAGCCATTCTGGGTGCGCTCTTCATAAGTCATGGCTAAAAGTTGGGCTGTCACAGCCCCTGCCCCTTCGCTGTCCAGCCAGCTCCCATCCACTTTTGAACGATCATAATGACGCAAACCCATATGTACTCCAGCAATCGTGGTTACCGTACCAGATGTCCCCAAAAGATGCGTAGGCACCGGCGAGGCACCAACCTTGGCCGTGACTTCGGCCACGAAAGGTTGCAACAGCGTCTTCACATGGTCGCGCATTGCCGCAAAAGTCTCATTGGAAACATCGCGCCCGCCATTTAAACGCTCTGATAGAGTAACCACTCCAGCGGCAAGGGAAGTCCAGGCGTGCAAAATAAAGCCAGCACCCTCGCGTTGCATCCACATCACTTCAGTAGAACCACCACCAATATCAAAAATCACAGCACTTTGGGCAGCACCGTCAATCAGCGGTTCTGCACCAGAAGCAGCCAACCGCGCCTCGGTCTCGCGGTCGATAATTTCCAGCACAAGACCGGTCTCTGCAGTCACCCGCGCAATAAATTCAGCCCCATTACTGGCTAATCGACAAGCCTCAGTTGCAATGAGCCGACGCGGACCCACCTTGTGCCATTTGAGTTTATTAGAACAAACCCGCAAAGCTTCAATGGTCCGGCGCATCGCAGCTTCGTTGAGGTGGCCTGAATTTCCAAGCCCTTCTCCTAACCGCACAATGCGCGAAAACGCATCGACCACATCCAAGCCATGCGCCGACGGCCGTGCAATTAACAAACGGCAGTTATTGGTGCCCAAATCGAGCGCGCCATAAGGAGCTTCAAGCAACGCGGGGGAATCCCCCCGGCGTTGTCGATTTGCACCCTTTCCAGCGCGGCCTTTGCGAGGTCTAACCTCGTCATTGGTCGCGTCCACGTTACTTTTCCTTTTGAATGCCGCCCAGCTCAACAGTGACAACTCACCGGATCCAAACCACCATTCCCAATCATTGCGTTGCCCCCATTCTAACAGGTTAAAGGCCCCCGTAAAGAAATATGACGCAAGTATAATTGGCAGGCTGCTGTTAACCTAGAATTGAGGGAATTGGCGTTAAACCAAGCCCTTAGGGCAGGGGCGACATGCGTACGTTTGGTAAAACATGGTTTAAACAAGGGTCATTGATCTCCGATTACGGTGACAATTTCGGCCAAGGTGTGCGCCAACAAAAGCAAGCCATCGCCCTAGAGGCTGCCAAAGTGGACGCTGAACTCGCGTCTAAGGCAAAATCTGAATTTATCGCCAATATGAGCCACGAGCTGAGAACACCACTGAACGCCATCATCGGCTTCTCCGATATGCTATCGACCAAAATTGTAACAAACCCCGATAAAGTCGTGCAATATGCCGCTTATATTCAACAGGCGGCCGAGCATCTTCTAGCTTTGATCAATGGCATTCTTGATGTTTCGAAAATCCAGGCCGGAAAACTTAGTGTTGATCCAGAGCCGATTTCACTCGAAACCGTGCTCAGCCCTTGTCTATTGATCACAGACGCCAAGGCCAAAGAAAAGAACGTCAATATTGAATCACACGTAGATGGTCGCTTGCCTTTGCTGCTGGCCGATCCATTGCGCCTCAAACAAATCCTCATCAATCTCCTCAGCAATGCCACCAAATTTACCCCTGAATGGGGCCGCATCCGCGTCGATGCGAGCGTAAAATCCGAAGATTTTGCAGCAATCAGCGTGACCGATACCGGCCCAGGCATGACCCCAGAAGAAATCGATACGGCCATGAGCCCCTTTGGCCAAGTTGAATCCGGGTTCAACAAACGCCATGAAGGCACCGGCCTTGGCTTGCCCATCGCTTATGCCCTTGCCCGTCTACATGGCGGCGATTTGACCATTCATTCCACTAAGGGCGCTGGCACCCGCGTGACAGTTATCATTCCCTTGGCCACCACCACCAAGCTTGCCAGTTTTACATCCACACCACCCAGTTTAAGTCTCCAATAAAGGCTCACCCAAAACATGACGACGGCCGCATTTAACGCAACCGCAAAAGACTTCCGCGCCAATATCGTCGCCGAAGACACCGAGCGCATGGGCCGCATCGTTGCCGTGACAGGTGCTCATGCGATTATTTTGCTCGATGCTGTTGATGGCCATTTTGACTCCAGCCAGCGCGGCGCAGAAATTGGAACTTTGATGAAAGTCGAGACTTCGGGTTCGATCACGCTTGCATTGATTTCCGCCCTCAGCTCACCCATGCCCACCCACAGTTCAACCGAAAAAGAGCTTCGCATTGTCGAAGTGGAATTCATCGGCGAATTACCAAAAGATGATATGGGACAGGCAAAATCATTCCGCCGTGGTGTTTCAAACTATCCTTCATTGGGCGACGTTGTATACCGTGCCAACCGCACCGAACTTGCCATGGCCTATGCCTGCGATGCCGAAACTGCTGTTCGCGTTGGCCACATTCAACAAGACCCGACAATTCCCGCCATGATCAAAGTGGATGAAATGCTGGGTAAGCATTTTGCTATTCTCGGCACCACCGGCACTGGCAAATCTTGCACGGTAGCCCTCATCTTGCGCCGCATTCTCGATAAGAATCCGCAAGCCCATATTTTGCTGCTCGACGTGCACCGTGAATATGCACAATCTTTCCGCGGCATGTCGGAAGTCATCACGCCCGATAATATGGCGCTGCCCTTTTGGCTGTTGAACTTTGACGAAGCCGTAGAAATTCTCATTGGTTCACATGCTGGCCGTGATACCGATATTGAAGTCTTGCGCGAAATCATTCCCATTGCCAAAGCCCGCTATATGGGCAATCAACGCCGCGATAAAACTGGGGCCGTTGTGCGTGGTCGTGATGCACTTGTCGATAATAACATCGGCGTAGATACGCCCATTCCTTACCGGACCTCTGATCTCACCGGGGTGCTCGAAGAATATATCGGCAAGTTGGAACTGCGCGGCGAACTCGCTCCCTATAAGCGCATTAAAGCCCGCATCGAAGCTGTCTCGCGGGATCCGCGTTATGCCTTCATGTTTGGCTCGCTCACTGTGCAAGATAATATGGCGCAAGTTTTGGCCCGCCTGTTCCGCATTCCGGTGAATGGTAAACCGATTGCCATTCTTGAACTCGGCGGTCTGCCTTCTGAAATTATTAACGTGGTCGTGTCGGTATTGGCACGCCTTGCATTTGACTTTGGCGTGTGGAGTGCTGGCAAAGTGCCCATTACATTTGTGTGCGAAGAAGCCCACAGATATGTGCCGAATGATAAAACCACAGGCTTCGAGCCCACCAAGCGTGCCATCAGCCGCATTGCCAAAGAAGGCCGAAAATATGGCGTCTCGCTCTGCATTGTAACCCAGCGCCCAGCCGAGCTTGATCCCACAATTTTATCTCAGTGCAATACAATTTTCTCCATGCGCCTCACCAATGAGCGCGATCAGGAAATATTGCGTGCTGGCATTTCCGATGCTGCTGCATCACTCTTAGAATTCATGCCCACCATGGGTGCCGGCGAAGCCATCACGTTTGGCGAAGGTGTAGCACTCCCCACTCGCATTAAATTTGATTTGTTGCCAGCCAATGAATTGCCGCGCAGCAACACCGCAAGCTTCACCAAGAATTGGGCGAAGGACTTGCCTGATGACTCATTCTTGCACGAAGTCGTCAGCCGTTGGCGCGCCCAAACCTATAATCCAGACAGCGCTAACTATTCCATTGATGAAGTCACCACTGCAGCTGAAGTAGACGCAGCCCCAGCACCGATTGCAGCGCCCGCCCAAGTCGCAGCTCCTGCCCGCCCTTCAATCCGCCGCGATAGTTTCATGAATCCGCAAGCCGGAATGGCAACGATCCAACCCCAAGCCCAACCCTTAGGCTTCAGCCGCATGGCCCCAGCAGCACCTATGCCACCACCAGCCGCAGGGCAGCCCCCGGCCCAACCAAGTTTGGCGAGTTTGATCAAACAGTTTAGAAGCTAACGCCTTGCGCGAAAGCCCAGTGGCAGCTATCACACACTCAAATCCCGCTTGGGGGATCGGCTAACGGTAGGCCCTCAGACTCTGACTCTGATTGTCTAGGTTCGAATCCTAGTCCCCCAGCCAATGATTTCAAATACTTAGCTGAAATGAAATGTGGTTAGGCTCTTTTTAGGCTCAGCTTTTCAGCCATCCCATACAAAAAGAGTCCCCCCATTTTTAATTCACATGTTGCCGAATGGAGTGACAGACTATTTTGGAATTTTTGAAGACTTTTTTGGCTTCGTAACTATTTTGGTCTTTTTTGCATCTACTTGATTGACCATTTTCAACCAAGCCTTTCGGTCTTTGGGCTCAATTAGCGCAGTAACTCTCTTAACTTTGTCGGCTCGGTCCTTTAGAGACGCGACTGATTCCCTCAGCACTTCTATGTTACGAGCCAGCATCCAGTAAAATGCCGACATTGCTTTTTCTAAGTCGCTGTTGCTCACCTCCAAATCTTCGAGGACTTTTGGGTGAACTAAACGATTTCTAGTTTTGATTGCGGATTGCAGATTTGACCAACCACGACTTCCAAAATCTACAGAGTAGGTTGGGCGAAGACGACGAATGATTTCGATTGTCAGTCGCAATGAAGTTTGGAGGGGTATGAATCGTTGCACAGTTTCAACCTTTCCAACTTGACTTACCGCATACGACTCTTCTTGCATTGCTGCATATTCGTGATGGGTAAGGCTGAGGCGAAAAGTTTGGGAAAGGTTTGTTTTCAGTTGCCAAGTCAAACCTTCAATCGCTGCAAAAATAGCTCTAATTAACGAGCGACGATTGGGCTGAGTATCTTCGGCAGCAAGTATCAAGTGGCACTTGTTGACATCGCCAACCAAAACGCCTGTAAAATCTTCTACTTCTTGATTATCCAATATCCGCCCCTACCAATTCCAAATTCGTGTAGATGTTCCCGATGACTTCAAATTTGTTTATAGGCGCAATGAAGTCACCAGTGCCGTTGTCGTGTCTAACGATGTAATGCCCTTTATCATATACAACAACATGATTTGAATTTGCTACATCTTGCAAAATATCGCCTTCATAAATCTCCTTACCGTTTTTGTCGTGGAGACCTGTGTATTGACACAAATCAACTCCATGCAAACCAAAGTGCATGTGCTGTCCATCTTCCATAAAGCCATCGCAAAGTGTTGGAAGCGAACCATCCGCATTTTTCATGAAATCGAGTGTAGTTACTGTAATCCAGTACTTATCTTCTCGAT
>JANMWK010000114.1:0-4604 GCA_031393975.1 Hyphomicrobiales bacterium | reverse complement strand
TGACAAATTGGATAACGTTAAGTTGTTCATCACTGGTCCTGAAGTCTATCTCGCACCTCAATATGCAACACCGTTCGGATTGATCTTCAATGAATTGGCTGCCAATGCACGTGAACATGGCGCGTGGTCAAAGCCTTCAGGGAAGGTTAATCTCCATTGGCGCGTTGAACACAGGCCAGATGCGGCAGCAAAACTTCATGTCTGTTGGCAAGAGCGCGGTGGCCCCAAGCCCTCATTGTATCGCACTGCGGGGCTGGGAGTCGTTTTAATCGAAAAAAGCCTTGCTGGCGCTCAAGTGGTCAATTCCTATGAGGCTCTCGGTTTAACGTGCACCATCGAACTCGAAATAGCACCGCTAACCGACTTGGAACAATCTTAGGACCATGCCGTTGTGGAGATATATTTAAAACATGCCAGCAGACAGTGATCAGAAAGGCGAACCCTTTAATACTGGTGATTGCGTTTACATTATTCTCTCCAGTTTTTGAATTGATGCAGCGTTAAGTTTGCGTCTCGCTTCCCATGAGATCGATGTTGCGCAAAATATTTCAACATCTTCCACTGCAAAAACCAATCACTTTTCCGCAACTTTTCGATCAACCTGTGCGTTGTTTGAAAGAGACCAGATCACCAATGGTCAGGCTCACCGATGCAACAGTCATTGCTGAGATTTCCTTCAACTGTACAGCAAACACATTCTTCAAACTTCAACCAAACATAAACATAAAGCAGGTGTCAAAAATGGCCATACCTCCTGATGTTAGACCCCATGTTTCAGTCACGACTGATTTTGAATTTCCTCCAATGAGGGCTATTGCCACAGAGCCACTAAATGACTTATTGGAAGACCGTTGCAATAATTCCATCGGGTATGCGGTTGGGGTTCTCGAGTTCATTGTGGCTGTCTATTTTACCTAAAGATATTAATGGCCAACGACTGTAATTCCATGGGCAATCAATCAAACTTCAACCACTGTTGCATCATCCGTGGTAGTTTCAGCACCTGCGGCCAGTGCACCTGCGGCACCAGTAACACCACCTGTAATCAAGACAACACCATAATACACAATTACACCACCGCCCACCGGAGCAACTTTACTACATTCTGTCGACAGTTTTGCAAGGAGGCGGGGCGTTGCAGTGCGATCCTAGAATCTGTGCGATCGGCGAGAGCATGTTTTAGCCCAATGGTGTTTTGATGCGATGAATTCAGATCAAGACACAACTCCCTTATCGCTCGGAACAATGTGGCTTGCTTGATAGGCTTGGTCAAAAATGCTGGTCGGCCCGCCGCCCAGCACATTTCTCGGGCTGCGTGAATCGTTCAAACACGTGTTCAAGCTTTGCAACTGGAATCCCAATGCCCGTACCAGCAACCAAAAATCACAAGCTGGTCGATAGGGCATTGCTTGCAATCTTGTAGGATCACCTATTAATTCAGTGGTAACATCAGAAGCAATATCCCACGCCACCACCAATCCTTTTTCGTGCGCGCGGGCTGCCACTATCTCGATTACAATCTCAGTATTTTCGGACAGCAAAAATCCGGTACGTTCCAATTCCAGTTGTGAGGTCTCGACTTTTGAGATTTTTGGCTAAGCACTCCCTTAATTCCCGCTTCAGCGCAATCTGGATCGATAAAGAAGTTTTTGAAAGGTGCACCAATCGGTTCATCACGCGTGCAGCCAGTCAGAGTCTCCATCTGCTTATTACTAGCCGAGATGATGCCAGAAGGGTGTGTTCGGCTACTGATCGAATAAAGACTTCGTCATCGACAACAAGTATCGTCGCCATAAAATCCCCTCTGGCGTGGCGATCGGCCGCCAAATCAAGCGTCTGGGCACACTTACCCTAAAGTCAGTCAGTCTCAACGCCTAGGAGATGAAAAAGCGCCACGACTCACACAATTTTTTTAAAAGTAGCATTTAGGGCCTAAGTTCAGTCAGTTGCGGGACTTTGGTACTTAATGCGACATGAGAATCGGACGATCGAGATTGCGCAGGATATGTCGTGTGGCCCCACCAAATATCATTTCAGAAATCCGACTATGGCCATATGCACCAAGCACAACAAGATCGGCCCCATGATCTTTAGCGGCGCGCAACAGGGTTTCGCCTACCGAGGTGCCATCTGAGACCACATCCGTGATTTCAGTTTTCACGCCGTGACGATCGAGTGTTTCGGCAATGCTTGCGGCCGGTAATTTGCCCCCTGCCGGAACGTCAGCTGTTACAAGGCGCGTGAGCTTCGACTTCTGCAAAAATGGCAATGCATCAAACACCGCGCGAGACGATTCACGGCTGTCATTCCAACCAACCATAATCTGATCTGTCTTTATTTTCACCTCACCTTTGAAAGGAAGGATCAGAACGGGACGACCCGCCGCGAGAATGAAGGTTTCGACAAAATCACTTTCAACTTCGCCTGCTTTATCTCGATTAGTATTGGATATGATAACAAGATCGACATTCCGGCAATTGTCGATCATCTCGTTGGCAATCGATGGCAGCGAGGAATCCACGACATGCATTTCGAATGATAGTTTGTCCATTTTCATGGCAGTTTCAAAGGCCTCCTTCACCTTTGACAAATGATCTTGGAAGAATACCCGCGTTCCATCAAAGAAATTGGCAGCACCGCCGTAACCATCCGAGGGGTACACTTGCACTGCAGGAATAACGTAGAGCCCTGACACATGGGCATTGAAGCGTACACCCAAATCACGCGCCACAGAAATGAGTTGCGGCAATCTGGTAATTTCGTTGAGGCAAACAAGAATTGTTTTATATGCCATCATAGTTCTCCAGTGCTGACAACAGGAAACGGTCTTTTGGTGAATTGGTTCCATTGAATTATGGAACAAATTCATTTCTCACTCGTTTTGATTTGTTAAATGAAGAATAGAGTTTGAGATGAATAAGTTGAATCATTTAGACGAACCACTTATACCCACTTTAACAATCACGCCCGACAGCGCTTTTGCGATCCTTCTAAAGGCGCGAGAGTTTGATGTAAAAGTCCCTCAGACCGATCCTGACAGTGGCTCCAACCCGAGTGATGACAATAGCGTGGATGCGCTTGAGTTTGGTCCCGCCGACAACACCCGCAATGAATTGATTTCAGCTATCCATGATCTCAATGACGACGAACAAAGCGATCTCATTGCGCTGATTTTTCTAGGGCGTGGTGATTTCACTTTAAGCGAATGGCATGAAGCAAGGCAGACTGCTAGCCAGATTGGTCGTAATCACATCCCGGCCTATGTCGCTGAAATTCGATTGGCGAGTGATTTTCTTGAAGATGGCCTTTCACAATTCAATGAATCGCTCCAAGACTATATTGACAAAAATTGAGAAAATCCTCGTGTGCGACGTTTTCGCGGTTTATCGAGTGTAAGATGCACGGTAGATTTGATCTCTTTAAGAAGTTCGAGGCACTATGACGATTTTTTCCGTTTTGGATTTGGTGCCCGTTTCCGAAGGCAAGACACCAGCCGAAGCATTGCAGAACGCCCGTGAACTTGCCCAACATGTTGAACGCTTGGGGTATAATCGATATTGGGTTGCGGAGCATCACAATATGGTAGGCATTGCAAGTGCTGCGACTTCCGTGGTTATCGGATTCATTGCTGGAAATACAACAACGATCCGTGTGGGCGCAGGCGGCATCATGTTACCGAACCATTCGCCACTAGTTATCGCCGAACAATTTGGAACGCTCGAGTCTCTTTATCCTGGACGGATTGATTTGGGGTTGGGGCGCGCACCTGGAACTGATCGCCAGACATGGTTAGCGCTGCGGCGTGATGCTGCTGCCTCGGATAGATTTCCGCAAGACGTTCTTGAACTGCAACAGCTCTTTAGTGCTGCGCAACCCGGCCAAGCAATCTTTGCTGTCCCCGGAGCTGGCACCAATGTTCCCCTGTGGATATTAGGTTCCAGTTTGTTTGGCGCGCATTTGGCGGCCATGCTTGGACTTCCCTATGCATTTGCATCCCACTTCGCGCCAACCGAGCTGCTTCAAGCACTTGCTGTCTACCGCGAAAAATTTGAACCTTCTGCGCAGTTACATTATCCACACGCAATGGCGGGCATCAATGTGGTTGTTGCTGACACCGATGAGGAGGCGCATCGGCTGTTTACGTCAATTCAACAGCGTTTCACCGGCATGTTGCGCGGCGATCGTGGATATTTGAAACCGCCCATTGACGACATAGACAGCTATTGGACTCCCGTTGAGAAAGCCCAAGCTTCGCGCATGTTGAAATGTTCATTTGTCGGGTCACCTGCAACTGTGAAAGCTGAATTGCTGAAGTTCGTTCAGCAGACGCAGATTAAGGAACTCATGGTTGCATCGGCGATCTACGACCAAACTGCCCGCCTGAAATCATATGAACTTCTAGCCCAAATCATGGGTCAAGTTTGATCCTTTAGAAGTGCCAGAACAGTTTGGTTTCATCTAAATTTATAAAACCAATGTATAGTCAATTCCGTGGCGCCAACATAAACCAAAACAATCGCCAGCAAGGCACCCATCACAGGCAGCGGCAGCGGCACAAAACCGAAGCGCGCGGTGAGTGGCCCCAGATAGGGAATGGCGAGACC
>JANMWK010000092.1:0-3086 GCA_031393975.1 Hyphomicrobiales bacterium | reverse complement strand
AAACTGTTCTTTTTTCATAACAGCCCTTCTGCCCTTAACCGAGTAGAACCTTCACAATAGCGCCCACTTTGGCCATGTCCATTTGTCCGGCATATTTCACTTTAATCTCTGCCATCACCTTGCCCATGTCTTTGACGCTGGTGGCACCCAGACTTGCAATAATACCAGCTAACGCAGACTTGGCTTCATCCTCGCTCATCTGCTTTGGCATATAGGATTGGATAATGGCCATTTCTTCGCGTTCAGCTTGGGCAAGCTCGGCGCGCCCACCAGCATCAAAAGCCGTAATCGAATCTTGGCGCTGCTTCACCATCTTGATGAGCAGGTCCATAATGCCTGCTTCATTGGTCAGCGTTGAATCATGCCCGTCAGTGCGGCTATTGATATCTTTATCTTTAATGGCCGCATTCATCAACCGCAGAGTGCCGGTGCGACGTTTATCGCCTGCTTTCATAGCGTCTTTCATATCGGCAATGATTTGCTCGCGCAGGCTCATGGTTTGGTCCTCAATCTCAAAAGCGGTGCAATAGGCTTAATTTGAAGCGGCGGCAACCTTGACGGGGCGGGTTTTGCGCCCTAACCAGCTGCAAATCCCGGAGACTCAAGAGCATGACAGCCGCAACCAAGGCCAAAGCAAAACCACGCGTCCATTTCAGTGATTGGGAGCAGACGAAAGTGACAGCCCTTTTGGTACTGGCTGATGGCACTGTGATTGAAGGTGTGGGCTTTGGCGCTGAAGGAGAAGCGGTGGCCGAAGTGTGTTTCAACACGGCCATGACGGGTTATCAGGAAGTGCTGACTGATCCATCCTATGCCGGCCAGATTGTCACCTTCACATTTCCGCATATCGGCAATGTGGGCACCAACGATGATGATATTGAAACCACAAATTTAGCGGCCTCTGCCGCTGTGAAAGGGTGCATTGTTAAAGCACCCGTCACAGAGCCAGCGAACTATCGTTCAGCCAAACATTTTGACAAATGGTTGAAGGCACGCGGCATCATCGGCCTTTCTGGTGTTGATACACGCGAGCTTACAAACTTGATCCGCGAAAAAGGCATGCCCAATGGCGTGATCGCCCACAATGCCAAAGGCAAGTTTGATGTGAAGAAACTTGCTGCCATGGCCAAAGCTTGGAGTGGACTTGAGGGCTTGGACCTCGCCAAGGATGTCTCTCTCACAAGCCGCATGAATTGGGATGAGAAATTGTGGAATTGGGAAACTGGCTACACAACGGGCCAAGACGGCTTTAATGTTGTGGCCATTGACTACGGCATGAAGCGCAATATTTTGCGCTGCTTGGTGAGTGCAGGCTGCAAGGTGACGGTGGTTCCAGCCAACGCTAAAGCGAGCGATATTTTAGCGATGAAGCCGGATGGCATATTTTTGTCAAATGGCCCGGGTGATCCGGCGGCCACGGGTGAATATGCGGTTCCTGAAATTCGTAAATTGGTCGACTCGGGTAAACCGATATTCGGCATTTGCTTGGGTCACCAAATGTTGGCTTTGGCGCTGGGCGGCAAGACCATGAGGATGCATCAAGGCCACCACGGCGCCAACCATCCGGTCAAAGATTACACTACCAACAAAGTGGAAATCGTCTCCATGAACCACGGTTTTGCGGTGGACGGCGCTTCGCTTCCAGCTGGAGTTGTTGAAACCCATGTGAGCCTGTTTGATGGTTCAAACTGTGGGATTGCATTAGAGGGCAAACCCGTATTCTCCGTGCAGCACCACCCAGAAGCATCGCCCGGCCCTCAGGATAGCCATTATTTGTTTAAGAGATTTGTGGGGTTGATGGAGAAGGCGTGAGTACACGCCACTCCATCTTATTTTAAATACTCTGAGTTGGTTTTAAAAGTTCTAAACTATGATTAGGTTAAAAAATTGTGGACGCCACAGAATTCGATTTTCGATCCAGCGCCCGCGCAGCTCTTCAACGGGCCAAAATCGAATTGAAATCCAACAAACAGAGTCGCTATCAATACGCCGCACTAGAGTTGCGCCAAGCAATTGAAGCAATCACTTATGACAGGGCGCGGTCTCTAGGGGATGAATTTCCGCTTGCTGAATACGGCACATGGCAACCCTATAAAGTTCTAGAAGTTTTGGAAAGCTTTGATCCTGAAAGTGTGAAAACTACCAAAATACAAATTGACATAGAAGATAAACTTACTGGAGAAATTGAGCAGTTTGTTGGCACAGACTATATTTCATCTTTGACAGACTTAAAAAAAAGTTATCATAAGCTGGGGTCTTATCTTCATATGCCAACTTTTAAAAATATGATCGACGGAAAATTTCAGGACCCGACAGAACTAAAGAAAGATTGCGAAGTACTTATTTTGAAACTTGAAAAGGTTTTAAATTCTCAAATCTTCAATTTCAATTCAAAAACACTGCGACAGTGAAACACGGAATTACGGTGACAGTGCATTTAATTAAGTTTGGAGTTTGCGGCTAGGGACCTCATCCGTCGCTTCGCGCCGCCTTCCCCAGAGGGGAAGGGTGAAGTTAAATAGCGCCCTCAATAATTTGCCCTTCTCCTTTGGAGAAGGTGGCCGAAGGCCGGATGAGGTCCCTCGCTACGGGGTCAAACTCCTGCAATCGCCCTCTCAATCACCGCCACATCAATTTTCTGCATTGGCATCATTGCGTCAAAAGCACGTTTGGCTTTGGGGCCTCCGGCGCTTATCGCATCGGTCAACACTTGTGGGGTGATCTGCCATGAGATGCCCCATTTATCTTTGCACCAGCCACATTGACTTTCTTGCCCACCATTGCCCACAATGGCATTCCAGTAGAGGTCGGTTTCTTCTTGGTTTTTGGTTGAAACTTGAAATGAGAAGGCTTCATTGTGCGTAATGAAGGGGCCGCCATTTAACCCGATGCAAGCAATACCGAGAACAGTGAATTCGACCACGAGCGCATCGCCTGTTTTGCCGCTGGGGAAATCATTGGGTGCAAAATGGACCGCACCCACCGCGCTGTTAGGAAAAGTCTTGGCGTAGAAGCTTGCTGCTGCTTCGGCATCTTTGTTGTACCACAGACAAATTGTAGCTTTGGACATGTTGCGTTCCTCTTCC
>JANMWK010000055.1:0-4513 GCA_031393975.1 Hyphomicrobiales bacterium | reverse complement strand
CCGCACTAAGCATTATTCTCGTGCCATTCACTCAAGGTATTTCGCTTGTCGTACTGTCGATTGTAGCCGGCATTGGGGTGGGCACGGTATGGACTAATACAGACACACTAATGAGCACTCTCGCAAAGCAAGGCCGTCTAGGTGAAACTATGGGTGTCGCGGGGTCATTTAAAGAGTTTGGAGATATGGTTGGCCCGCTTCTCATAGGATTGTTGTCGCAGTGGCTAGGGCTTAAGGCGGGCTTCGTTATCTGCGGTGTGCTGGGATTACTATCGGTAGGACTTATCATGACAAATCACAAGCAAGTAAGTCGATGATTCTAGGTGTTTGATACTAAGCCATGAGCATTCTTCTCGCCTGCCTCGCGCTCGGAGTTCGCGCCATCATTCCAGTCGTTGCCGACATTATGGTAGGCTTGGCTTCTACCTGCCACAGAAGCGTTAATGTAATTAGTAATGACACCGCAAATCTTACACACAAACTTACACAGTTTCGATAAAATTACTGAATAATTTTATAAAATCAATAGTTTATAACTTTATTTAACGGACTTAAAATGCGTTTTCCGAAAGGAAGTGCCGTTTCGAGTCCGGCCGCCCGCACCAGCTGTTTGTGAGTACAGCAGCTAACAAAAGAGGTCAGGAAGGGTCTACCTCAAATGCTCGATAGTTTGTGCTTCTGACCAAGAATATGTCAGTCGATTTATGTGAGGGCATACACGCGTTATGCCTCTTGCGGACATGGGGTGACCGCATCGGCTCTGATGCCGGACAAATTGTAATCTCTTCAAGGATTCTCAATTGGGCCAGAAGCAGACTCACGTGGAGCAGCGGACAGCAGGTTATGACCACGTCATCGACGAGCATCTAACAATCTCCGCCCAGCCAAAGCTGGGCGGGATCGTCTAAACCTGGCACCACAGGTTGCCTCCGCTGCGCTTAGTTGGCTGCGGCGTAACCGGCGGTGACCTCTTTCTTGTGGGCGGCAAAGGCTGCCAAGACTTCAGCCTTCTCAGGCTTGGGGACTTTGAAGAAGTCCAAGGTCCGCCCGAGTTCGGCTGCAACCTCATCGAATTCTGCGGGAGAGATTTTAAGATCCCGATGGGCTTCCTCAAGGCCGAGAGGCGTTGCGCCGGGCTTGGTGGCCGCGAATTTAAAGGGCCCACCGGAAACATCGCATACCCACAGCGTGCGCATGAACTTGAGGCCTGGCAGCCTTCCCAAGTTTTTGGTGTGCCATTGCCGCAGCTGCGGGTTCTTGGATTTCTGGCCTACGATGGGGTTTTTCACAACTGCATCACTGAAGTGATCCACCACTGCCGCAATGGCAAAGACGCCTCCCAACCGCTCATACAGAGTTTTCTCCGGCGTGGTTTGTGCGGCCTGAGCGTATCGGTTAGCCGAGAGGAATGCCATAGGGGCAGCTATCACCGCCAATCCTGCGACAACGTTTCGTCGCGTGAGATATGTCAAAACAGCTTGTTTCATGACCAATTTCCTTTGGTTGGGGGTAATTAGTGGTTGGGGGTAACTAGTGGTTGGAGGTAATTAGAATTTAACACGCTGCGAGCAAAAAAGTTCCGGAAGCGCCCGCACTAAACCTAAATAGAAAGTGTCCAAGTCAGTCTCGGGCATAATGTGAATTGCAGCAAACACCTGCAACTTCTGCTTTGGTATCTTCACCTCAATCACGTCAAAAGTCTTCCACATAAACTTACGCAGTTTTCGATAAATTAATAAACTATATAATTAAATCAATTAGTTGTTACTATACCAAACGGACTTAAAATCCGTCTTTTGACAGGAAGTGCCGGTTCGAATTCAGTTGCCCGCACCAATTGTTTGTGAGCAGGGCTACTAACGGCGGGCGGTCGGGCGTGGTCTGCCTCTAGTGCCCATGGGCAAGGTATACAGCTTCATTGGGGCTACCTTTGTAGCCCTTTGGCAATGCAGCGGGGCTTCCGACCAACGAGATATTGGTCGATTTATGCAACTCCCTCCAAGTTTTAAACCTGCATAAAACAAAGTTCGCGCGCATTGGCTTTGATTGCGGACAAATTGTGTACTCTTTGTGAGATCTCAAATGCGCCAACTACAGTCATTAATGGATTTTGCAACGTACGGCACCGTCGAGCCCGAAGCGGTTGACTGCCGAAAACTAGAAACAGGCCGCTCGGACTCTATTTGAGAGGGTTAGTTATTGGCGGTTAAGGGGTCAATGATTTGTAGAATTTCGGTGATGCGTGCGAAGGGAATTCCACTGAGGCTTGCATGTTTTTTGATCTCCTCCTCGCTGTCAGCAAGGTAAATGCAAAACGTTTTCTCGCCTGCGACATAGGAATGTTGCCACTGGATTGATGGTCCAATGCTAGCCAGAGCTTTGTTCGAAGCGCGTGCCGCGCCACAAAGTTCGGTCAACGAAAAGTCGCCGATACCGGGAATTTCACGTTCAATCATGTAGCGCTTCATGGTCGTTTCATCCTTTTCAGTTTGGTGAACTTTCGATTAGTAAAAGCATGTTGCGCTGTATGCGTCCAATTTCATAACTCAAATTTCTTTAGCGGCATAAAGCTAACCTTTAGCATTAGCGCTTGTTCTTTTGGATGATAAAGGTGATCTTTGTTAAATGGCAGTCATACAGCACCTCAAGTCGTTGCAGGCGTTAGACATGGCGATCCGTGAAGGCTCGCTGAAATCGGCAGCTGATCGTTTGGGCATTACCCCTGCTGCTGTGGGGCAACGCATTCGTTCTCTTGAAAGCTATTTAGGCTCTGACCTTTTATTGCGCGGACGCTCCGGGCTGACACCCACGCCGGAATTGTATCGGGCGCTACCAGATTTGCGCCAAGCCTTCGACGCATTGGAACGCGTGACAGAAACCCTCGATTTTCAGCGCATAAGTGAGATACACATAGTTGCAGACCCGGATTGGGCTGAACTTTGGCTTATGCCTCGCGTGCCTGACTTTCGCAAGGAACACCCCAATATAATGGTTTGCATAAATGGCGCTGGCGACGTCCCGTTACGGCTTGGCACGCCCGATCTGCGTATCGTCTATGGCGAAGAGCCTGGTGAGCTATTGTTTCGGGACGTCATCGTCCCTGTGACGGGGCCTGACAACACGCGCCGTATAGCTGATTGGGATCCGATCCTTCAGATGGAAGGGATGCCGCTGCTTCATCTGCAATCGCACCACGATGGCAGCGATCACCCCGGTTGGGTGGAGTGGTTTGAGATGTACGGCCACCGTAAAAAAGGCCCAAACAGGGGCGTGCATTATCCAAATGCTAGGCTGGCAACGGAAGCCGTGCGACAGAATGTGGGCTTTCTAGTCTGCGGCCTATCCCTGATTTTGCTCGATCTTGAAACCGGATCGATTGTGCTGCCGTTTCCAATATCAGAGCATATAGTCGCGCCGCATCCCTATCGATTTAGAGTAAGGCCGGATTCTGTCCATCGCCCTCAAATCCAAAAGTTCATCGAATGGTTGCGGAACGAGGCAAAGGATACCCGGCATAAGATCGACAAGCTTACCTCCTAGTTTGGCGGTGCATTAAGGAGCAAGTGTCGGCTTTATCCGCATTGCTGACATCTTCGTCTTTGGTGGCTAAAGCCTGCTTCGGGTCAAACTGCGATGCGCAGCAGGCTTCATGTTGCTTCTGACTTACTAACTTGACCGGAAATGACGTGAAATAACTTACATTTAAAAATCCGTTTTTCGAAATGATGTGCCGGTGCGAGTCCAGTCGCCAGCACCAGTGGGTTCTCTGCGGGCTGTGGCTTGCACGCCGTGCCGATGGTCTAAGTTTTGCAACTCTTAATGAAGTCCAAACTGTCTGTAACGGTTTGGCACGGATTAGGGAGTTGGTTGGGTGGGCTACCATCATTTTGCGTATCTGTTTGCGATTGCGGTTGGACTCGTGTCTTCAGGAGCAATTGCCAGTTTATGGGCTGTTGCAACGAATGACAGCCCGCGTTTGGCAATGCTTACGGATGGTAGTGTTTATTCTCCCCTAAGGGTTCCTTTAGTGGTTTTGAGTGCGCCAGTTCGATTAATCGGCTCTGCTTGCTGGTGGATGTTTGAAAGTCCTTTGATTGGTTTCTTACTTCTGCTGGCGGGAATTGCTTGGAGCTTTTTTCAGGGTGTGTTTATTCTAACGCAGATATTTGGTGTAAACTGAGAAAGCACACATGACGATTTATGCATTGGACGGAATTCGACCGGAATTGGCCGAAACTTATTGGGTGGCCCCCTCAGCGGATGTCATGGGTAAGGTGCGGTTGCTGCATAATGCCAGTGTTTGGTTTGGCGCAATTCTGCGCGGTGACAATGACTGGATCACTGTTGGCGAGGGCAGCAATGTTCAAGATGGCTGTGCGCTGCACACCGATCTAGGCGCACCTTTGACGATTGGGTCACATTGCACCATTGGCCATAAGGCAATTTTGCATGGCTGCACCATAGGCGAAAATAGTCTGATCGGCATGGGGGCGGTGGTTTTGAACCATGCGGT